>CAIKVZ010000116.1 GCA_903830985.1 uncultured beta proteobacterium | reverse complement strand
TTAGGCTAAGACTTGGACAGCCAACAGACTGGCAACACATTCGTCAAGTTGAGCATCCGCAGTGAGCAGGTGCCGACCTTCATGCATAACTGCCCTGAAGCGCTGAGAACGCGCTTCACGCTTGCTACCAGAGACTTCGATGCTTCTCGGCACTTGCTATCGCAGCTTGATGACGACCTTGCCTTTGGCGCGGCCGCTCTCCACATAAGCGAGTGCCTCGTTGCTTGCCTCAAAGGGGAAGACCCGGTCCAGCACCGGACGTATGGCACCCGACTCGACCAGTGTTGTGATCTGCCGCAGCTGGCTGCCGTTGGCTTGCATGAAGAGGAAGGCATAGTCCACGTTGCGGCGCCGGGCCTTGCTGCGCACACCCAGGCTCAACAGGCGCATAACCTGCTTCACCGGCCATGCGGCCTCAATGGCGTCGGCAAAGGCCGGATCGGGCGGACCGGAGATGGAGATCAGTTGGCCGCCGGGTTGTAGCACCTGCAGCGATTTCAGCAAGGTCTTGCCGTCCTGGCTGTTCAGCACCACGTCATAGCCGTGCAGGACTTTTTCAAAATCGTCCTTCTTGTAGTCGACGACGACGTCCGCGCCCAGGCTCTTCACCAGCGCCGCATTGCCCGCGCTGGTGGTCGTCGCTACGAATGCGCCCAGGTGCTTGGCCAGCTGGATGGCAAACGTGCCCACGCCGCCAGAGCCGGCCTGGATAAAGACCTTCTGACCCTTCTTCAGCTGTGCCTTCTCCACCAGGGCCTGCCAGGCGGTCAGGCCGACCAGAGGCAGGGAGGCCGCCTCTACCATGCTGATGTTTTTGGGCTTGAGCGCCAGCGCGCTTTCCTTGACAGCAACGAACACGGCGAAGGTGCCGGTGCCGAAATCATGGGGGCGGGCGTAAACCTCGTCACCGGGCTTGAATTGCCGTACGCTGGCGCCAACACGGACCACCACACCTGCCACATCGTGCCCGAGAACAAAGGGCGTGCGATAGGGCAGGATGAGCTTGAACTCCCCTTTGAGAATTTTGGCGTCCAGCAGGTTCACCGCCGTGGCGTGCACCTCAACCAAAACCTCGTCCTCGCCCAGTTGCGGCATAGGCACCTCGCCCAGGCGCATACCGGTTTTGCTTTTGTAGCTATCGACAATAAAGGCTTTCATGTTATGGCCTGACGTGCGTCGAGTTGCAGGTCTTTGCGAAGGCCAGCATCCATCAGGCGTGCCGGTGCAAAGCGGCGCAGCAAACGCAAGCGTGCAGCCAGTCCCCCGGATGTGTAGCGCAGACTGGGGGCCGCCGCGATGGCTACCTTCAGAACCGTAGCGCCGACAACCGAGGGCTCGTCGCCGCTGGCCATCACCTTTTCGATCACCCGGTTCATGCTGGCGCGGACCTGCCGATACTCCTCCAGCGGACGATCGGGCTGCAGCATATTGGCGTCGAACTGCGTGCGGGTGTAGGCCGGCTCAATCACCGAGACCCGGACTCCCCAGGTGCGCAGCTCATGGTCCAGAGATTCCGAATAGCCTTCGACCGCGTGCTTGGTGGCCGCATACAGCGCCCCAAACGGCATGGGCAAAAAGCCAAGCACCGAACCGATGTTGATGATGCGACCGCTGCGCTGGCCGCGCATATGCGGCACCACGGCGCGCGTCATGCGGATCAGGCCAAAGAAGTTGGTGTCGAAAATCGCCTGTGCTTGCTCCAGCGAGCTCTCTTCTGCTGCGCCGGGTGCTACACCAAAGCCGGCGTTGTTGACCAGCAGATCGATACGGCCCTCGCGCCGTATCACTTCGCTCACTGCCGCTTCGGCGGACGCATCGCTGGTCACGTCCAGCACCAGCATCGGGTACGCCTGCTGGCCGGCCTGGGCACCGCGCCGACTGGTGCCGTACACCGTGTATCCGGCCTGTGCCAATTGCTCGGCGCTGGCCTTGCCTATTCCGGACGATGCGCCCGTCACGATGGCGACCTTGTTGTTTGGGTTCATGGCTGTTTTCCTTCAGTCGGTGGGTTGGTGCTTCGTATGACGATCATCATATTTATGGGTGAGCACAGGGGCGGTCTACACACGGAAATGGAGTCAGCGCGCCAGGCCGAGCAGATGCTCGATCGTGGCCTCGCGCATGCGGTCGGCGAGGGCCGGATCATCGACAGCGCGCGCCAAGGCCAAGCTGCCAACCAGGGTGGCGGCGATCACCAGCGCACGCTCATGAGCGGCGGCTTGGCCCCAGTCCGCAGACTGTTGTGCAATCAGATCTATGGCGCCCTTGATGCGGCGCGTGGCCGCGCGGCGCACTTCGGGCGACTGGCGGGGCATTTCAGAGACCAGGGCTGCAATGGGGCAACCGGTTTCCGTGGCCTCTTGGTGCGCCTGGGACAAGTAGCCGCGAATCAGTGTTTCCATGGCCTGTTGTGGCGCAACGCTGGCGACGGCAGCGGCCGTTGCCGCGTTGCTTTGAGCACCCGCACGGTCGGCAGCTTCGGCCAGCATCGCTTCGCGCGAGGCGAAGTGCGCATAGAACGCGCCATGCGTCAATCCGGCTTCTTTCATGATGTCGGCCACGCCGGTGCCGTCATAGCCGCTACGCCGGATGGCGCGCGCTGCCACATCCACGATGCGCTCGTGGGAGGCTTCTTTGGTGGCGGTTCGCTGATTGGACTTATTTCGCATGATGTGCATCATATACAAATCCGGTTTGTTTGCAATAGCCTGTGCAGGCAATGGCGAACGCCTGCAATAGGCACGATGCCGAGGCTCATACAGTGCTTCTATCTGGGATCGAACTGGCGCGCCCTAAAGCCGCCGGTCACGAACACCTGCTTTCGCTGCATGGCGGGTCCAAGAATTTCTCCGAACCAGCCGTTCGCCTTGACCCTCGGTGGACCGTGGCGGCGGCTGACTCTTTGGGGCTGGTTCCAGACGCAGAGATTGCTGATCTGTCTTCCCCGTAGCCGACATAGAGGTCCGCAATGGATTGTTGGTGCGGTGGCGCTGATTCCGATGGTCGCTAAATCCGCAGTCGACCTTCAACGCTCACTCGCCTTGGCTCTCGTGTCCCGTCATTGGGTTCTGCGTGATTGTCACATAGCTGTCATAGGACAGACCAGCGTTGTTTCAGCATTGGATCTCGGGCGCGAAGCGTCAATAGTCCATCAAAATGCTGGCAACTGCCTGGAAGTCAGGTCGCTTAAGTTGGCTTGATCAGAACAGCCAACGCAGTTAACGTGCATCTAATTAGATAACGAAACTTGTCCGAAGGCGCGGGCCAATTCGTGTCCAATAAAAAAGCCTACAACGGAACAGTTGTAGGCTCTATTGGAAATCTGTAAAGGGTCCTATTTTTTCCTACTTGGGGCCACTTCCTGGATCCGCCAAAAAAAGCAAAGTCAGGAAATTGCGCCTCAAGGAGCGGTGACGTCGAACACCAGGTTGGTCTTCGATGGACCGAAGGAAGCCCACGGAACAACTTTGGCGAAATTCGCGCCTGCCTTGCTGAAGTCGCAGACGCCGGAAGGGAAAATCGTGCGCAGGCGGCTCAGGTCGGCAGCACTGAAGGACAGTTTGTAGTCAGCCAGGTCCACAGGCTTGAGTTGGCATTTCAGGTTGTTGGATGCCAGCGGGCCACCTGCTTCCATGCGGGGAAATCGGTAAGAGGGCCACAATATATTGCACTGTGTTCCGCCCGTACCCAGAGTCTGCTTCTCCGCAATGAATTGTGGCGGCGCCGATTTGTCAAAGCAACCGTCAACCAGATCGGCCGGCTTGTTGCGGATGACTTTGGTGCGTTGAGGGTCAGCGGTCTTGTCAGCGATGATGGCCTCCATCCACTTTTCAAATGCGGCAATGGCGTTGGGGCTGAGCGCTGCAATGGGCGTGGCAGGACTGGCTGCGGTGGCTGCAGTACCGGGGCCTCCGCGCCACATCACGTAGTTGTCGGCATTGCCATTGGCCTGGATTAAGCGCTCACGCACAGCAAAATGCTCCCACTGTAAATGGTAGTTATTGGTGTCTTCCGAGTAGATGTTGGTCACGTCCAGGATTGGTATGGCCGCCAGCCCCGCGCTGGCGCTCAGCAGCAAGCCGCCCTGGTTGGCGCGCAAGATCGCGCCATCGTTGCCAACGCTACGCTTTGCGACCGGATTCGCATCGGTATCAAAGCCACCAACGCCAGCGTTGATGTCCAGAAATTGCGTGGCCGTGATGGCACCGGCATTCAGCGCTGACAGCCCGTATTGCACACCCACGTTGTCATAAGTTCGTAAACCGATGGTGGTCTTGCCGGAGGGGTCCAGCGGATTCACTGTCTTTCCGTATACGTTGACGCCAATGTCGTAAATGGTGGGTCTCGCACCCGAAAAATTGGGCGGTGAGGTGTTGGGGTCGTAACGCATGGAGACCGGAACCACGGCATTCCAGACGGCAGAGGCGTAATTTGCGACGCCCGCAAAAACCGGCGCAACACGGTTCGGTACCGGGTCGGTACGCCCCATCTGATTGCCGGCTGCGACCATCGTCATTTCTGCCGCATAGCCTGATACCAATGCCTTCTGCTGAGAGGTGAACGACGACGCCGATGGCGAGGTGCTGGCAAAGTAGTTGGACAGCAAATGGGCATCGCTTCCTGATTGCGCAATCGTGATGACATCGGGGAAGCTGGCGTCCACCAGCGCTCCGTCAAAGAGTCCGGGGTACATGTCAGCCAATTGCACGCTGGCGATGGAACCGCCGGACGTTCCGGTGGAAAGAGTGAAAGCCGGTACGCCAAAACGCTTGATGAAATACTCTTTGGTCATCGTGGCGGCTTCGGCAGCGACCGCCTGATTGCAACTGTTGGTGGGGTGGTTCAAGGTGTTATTGGCCACCGCATAGCCGCGTGACAGCCAGGTGTCGTTCATGGGGTTATAGCCCCAAACGCCACCCTGGATATACCAACCGGCAACGCAACCGGTTCCGTGGCCGTAGACCAGGCGTTTGTTCCAGTTTTTCGGCGGTGTGGCCGGCGTAGGTTCCACATCGGTCGTGGGATCAAAAAGAATCGTTATCTGCGCGATCCCCCGGTCGATGGTCATTGTCTCCACCCGCACGATGTAGGGGACGGACGCACCGGCTGCGTTCTTGATCATCTTCACATCGGCCGGAATCTTCGTCGTGTCAGTCAAGGTCTTATAGGCTTCGCCAGTCGTCCGATACTGGTACTGAACATTCGTCAATGCAGAGCAATTGGGGTCAGTGGCATTACCAACCAATTTGGTCCCGTCCGGCAGAGCCAGGGCGCCAGTTTGGCAAATGAAGGGCGTGATCTGCGGTCCGGAAGAAACCGGTCCGGAAATCGCGTAATTGGTCAAGGTCAAGGTGGTGGCGGCCGAATTGCCGACCTTGGCAACCAGTGCGTTGTCGCCCGCCACAAGCCCGCTAACCAGGCCAGAAAGATGGCCCGTTGGGGCGCTGGCCTTGAAGCTCGATGTCACATCTTTGCCGTTCGCGGTGACCACCAAGGCGTCTGATGCGGCGGCATTGGCCGGCATGATGATGTCGACCAGGGCGTTGCCGCCGCTGACACGGTGTGCAGGCGAAGACAGAACGGCAACAACCGGCGCCGTGACGACCGTCACCACGGGAGGCGGCTCGACGACGGCGGCGGGGCTGTCACTGCCACCGCAAGCGGTCAATACCCCTGCCAAAAGACCCAGTCCGACTGAGAAAACGACCGGTCTTTTGAATGCCAACCGGAGTCGCTGAGGACGATTTTCCATTCTGTCTCCTTTGAAATAGTCGTCCACATCAAATGCGACGCGGACGTTTCAGTCTAGGACAGAGTGCGATCGTTGTACAAAACAATTGTCATAAGGATAAACCCGACGCGGGTTGAATGACGCCCTCAAATTTTTTTTTAAGCTCTGGAGAGGCACTCAATTCAAGTCCGGCATCAAGCGCAGACCGCCCAGGTGACGTGAAGCATTACCAATCACCGGCGTCGACCGCGCCACGTTTTCCGCGGATTGGGTAAGCAAGTCGAGAATCCTGTCGAATACGGTGAGTTGTTCAGCGTTCAAGACGCTCAGCACGGCATTGTTGATGTGGACTACTTGCGGAAATACAACTTCGTACAATTTTTTGCCCTTACGGGTAATATCAATTTGAGCTCGACGGGCGTCGTTTGGAACGCTGGTTCGCACCAGCAATCCTTTGCCTACCAGCTCTGTAATGGCCCGAGAAACGCATGGACGGTCGAGGTGAGCCAGTTCGGCCAGTTCTGACGGCGACATCGCACCATAAACTTCCACCAGCCCAACCAGACGCCATTCACGTCTCGAAACTCCATAACTTCCCTCAAATAGTCGGATTCCTGGCGCGCTGCTCTTTGCCAGCAGACGAGCAAGCCGGTAATTCAACAATTCATCCAGCCGCTTCGGTGTTTCGAGAGACATTTGTTTGCCACGCTTCGGGTTTCTACCCGTGATGGTTGATTATTACAACTGTCGCACTCTATCCTAAACTCAAGTGTTCGGGTCTCACTCGATGCGAACAAGCTTTAGGAAAAAGAGAGAATGACTCAACAAGACTGGCAAAGCAAAGTATCTCAAGAGGTTTACGGCATGTCGGTTCAGCGCGGCGTCATGATTCCGTCCCGTGATGGCACCCGCCTGGCCTGCGACGTCTATCTGCCCGACCAGCCTGGCCGTTACCCGGCCCTGTTGTCTTACTCTCACTATGGCAAGGATCTGCAACGCATCACCGGCAAGCGGTCACCGCTCAGTCCCTTGATCGGCAATGGCGGACTCGAAGCCGGAGACTCCGAATTCTTTGTCAGTCGCGGCTACGTGCATGTCATCGCAGACGCGCGAGGCTCTGGTGATTCGCAGGGCGAGTACTGCTATCAGGGACCCCGGGAACAGGAAGACGGCTACGACATCATCGAGTGGATGGCCGAACAATCCTGGTGCGACGGCAACTGCGGGATGCTGGGCATGTCGTATTTTGCCGTGATGCAATATATGGTGGCGGCCCAGCAACCACCTCATCTGAAAGCCATCGTCCCCTACGAGGCTCTGACCGATCGCTATCGGCAGAGCGTCTACCACGGCGGGCTGCTCAACGAGGGGTTTTGGCACCAGTGGTGGGGTCATGTGAGTGTGGATGGCATGCGTCCATTGAGTTATGACTACCTGCCACAGCTGGAGATTGAGCGCCGTGTCACAGCCTTGATGCAGACCCCGGAGGTGCAGCATTCCCCGTACCTGCATATTCAACTCAAATATCCCAACAAGAACCCCCTGCTGTTCGGCTGGATGCTGGAACCGTTTGACGGCCCGTTCTATTGGGAGCGTTCGCCCTATCGGATGTTGGACCGAATCCGGATTCCGACCTTCCTGGTCACTCGCTGGACCAGTTGGGCCGTGCATCTGGCGGGTGCATTTCAAGCCTACGAAGGCATCAATGCACCCAAGAAATTGCTGGTAATGGAGACAGAGTCGCGCCTTGGCCCATTGCGCCCCTGGACCGACCACCACGATTTGATTCTGCGTTGGTACGACCACTGGCTCAAGGGGATAGACACCGGCATCATGGACGAGCCGCCCATCCAGTTGCTGATCAAGGGCAGCGGCGAGTACCGTTTCGAGAATGAGTGGCCACTGGCCCGCACGAACTGGACCAAGGTTTATCTGGCTGGCAACGGATCCCTTTCATTGACACGGCCTGAGGATTCGGGTGAAAGCGCATTTGCGAATGACCCTGACTTGCCACCTGGGCAACTGCCTCCTGCAGTCACGTTTCAAACTGAGCCCTTTGCAACGGATGTTGAAGTGACAGGCCCAGTGGCGCTGAATTTTTCTGCCACTCTGGACCAGTCAGACGCCACCTGGGTTGTCACCTTGCGCGATGTTGCGCCGGATGGCAGTTCAAGAACATTGACCAAGGGTTGGCTACGAGCCTCTCAGCGTGAGTTGGACCTGGAAAAGTCAAGGCCCTACCAACCTTGGCAGAAACACACAGCCAAGGAAGAACTGGCACCGGGTCAAAGCTACCCATATGCGATGGAGATTCGAGAAGTGTCTAATCAGTTTCGTAAGGGGCATTGCATTGCGCTGGACATACGGGGACAGGATTCGACGGCCGAGGATCCGATTTGGGTGCATACCTGCAACCCCATCGCGACGCGTCACGTGATCCAGTTCGGCGGGGGCTTTGATTCATTCTTGCTGCTGCCGTTTATTCCAGGTAAAGGAGAAACCGCATGAAGCCGATCACGCCGATCTTTGCGCATCTGTTCTGTGCGCTGTTTGCGCTGGCCTGCGGCTCTGCAGTCGCGCAGGCGTTTCCGTCCAAACCGATCCGGATTGTTGTGCCCTTTCCACCTGGCGGCTCCGCTGACGTGTTGGCGCGCACCATCGGCGTCAGGTTGTCGACCGCCCTGGGACAACCTGTGGTGATTGACAACAAGCCCGGCGCAGGCGGCATTTTGGGCGCCGATACTGTGGCGAAGTCTGCTGCTGACGGGCACACGCTGCTCTTCGCCAACACCAATATCGCCATCAATCCGAGCCTGTACAAGTCCTTGCCCTATGACACGGCAGCGGCCTTTGCGCCGGTCGTCTTGATGGTTACCGTGCCTAACTTACTGCTGGTGGCAGATAACGTGAAAGCAACGAACTTGGGTGAATTGATAGCACTCGCCAAGAGTCATCCGGGAACGCTTAACTACGCATCTGCAGGCAACGGAACATTCCCCCACCTCGCGGTTGAATTGTTCAAGGTGCGGGCGGGCGTTGCGATGACCCATATTCCCTACAAGGGGGCGGCTCCGGCGCTCAACGCACTCCTGGCCAAGGAGGTTCAGGTGCTTTCAAACGACCTTGTCACCGCAGTGCCCCATGTCAAGGCGGGCAAGATTCGGGCACTGGCCATCTCGGGCGGCACGCGTTCACCGGTAATGCCCGAGGTGCCAACCATGGGCGAGGCGGGTCTGAAGGACTATGTGGCCGTCGGATGGCAGGGCATCATGGTGCCGGCAGGTACACCAGCGACAACGGTTGCCCGATTGAACGTGGAAATCAACAAGGCCTTGGCTGACCCCGCATTGCGCAGCAATCTGACCGGCCAGGGTCTTGAAGTGGTGGGGGGAACTGCGCAGGAGTTTGCTGATTTTGTCCGCCGGGATACCGAGCGCTGGCGCGCGGCTGTGGAGGCGTCTGGCGCCAAGGTGGATTGAGAGATGCAAGTTGTGCGGATGCTTGGGCTTCTTCGGCCGTGGCTGCCAATGTTCGGTCCACGCTTTCACCGTAACCGCATAGGGCACGAAGCAGGTTGTCACGCCCCACGGCTGAATTGCCCTAAAAATCACGCAACTGGGCAGCCCGTGGGGTGACCGTGGCGACTGCTGCAACCTCTGTAGTCCGGCTCTACGATTTTTCCCCTATCCCACTTTCACTTGCTATGTTGGCTGAAGTGAAGGCAGCTCGGGCAGCACTAAAAAGTTGCGGACGTAGTGCAGGTTTCTCTGAGGCCGGCCTCAGCGTTTGAGCAGTTCGCCGAACGCGACGTTGAGCTTGGCTTCGGACGTGGCCAGATGCAGGCGTCGTTCGCTCACCCATTGCCGGTCTGAGGCAAGTTGTTTCTGGGCCTCGCTCAGCATGCGCCGCACTTCAGCCGGCTGAGGCCCGCCGATGCCAACCCGCGTGCGCACCATAGCCTCCGGCGACAGCGTGCGCCGGAACGTTGCTTCGTCCAGCGGCAATCTGGAATCCACCAGTGGGTAAATCTTTCCGGCTTCGGCGTAGGTGCGCACCGCCTCGGCGTAAGGGAAGTCCTTCGGCCGCAATCCGTGCTCGCGCGCATACAACACCACCTCGGACGCAAAGTGGTGGCCGACGCGAAACGGGATACGGTTCTCGCGCTGCAGCGTTTCGGCCAGTTCCATGGAGGTCGTCCAGTCAGACTCGAGTTCCTCCAGCGAGCGCTTCGGGTCGACGCGCAGCGACGCCATCACGTCGGTGGCGTCGCGCAACATTTGCGAGCCCAGCACGAAAGTGCGAGCTCGTGCATCGGTCCAGCTGTACTTGTAGTCGATCATGCCGGGCGTTACGTTGTGGGCCCGCAGCACCACGTTCTGCACCGAGGCGACGACATCGCTGGCCAGTGCCCGCGTGTCCTGGATCACCCCGGGATTGGCTTTCTGCGGCATGGCGCTGCTGGTATAGGTCTTGCCCGGCACCAGCAGCAGCCAAGGACGGGTCTGGTGATACTGGACGTGGATGTCCTGCATCAGCGAGCCCACGCGCAGCGCGGTCGACCCGGCGATCTGCGCCGCCTCGAGTCCCACATCGTTGGGGCTGATCTGGGTCCCGTCGTAGCCGTTGACGGCCAGTGCCTCGAAGCCAAGCAGGTCGGCCAGGCGCGCCCGGTCCAGCGGCCAGCTCGAGTTGGCCAGCACCGCGCTGCCAAGCGGACTGCGGTCGATGCGCGGCCACGCCTGGCGGATGCGCTCGCCGTCGCGCGCAAAGGAGTCGGCGAACGCGAGCAGGTACTGTCCCAAGCTGGTCGGCATCGCCTGCACGCCGTTGGTGTAGGCCGGGACGAAGGTCTCGACATTCTGGTCCGCCATCGCCAGCAACTGCGCGCGCAGCTCGGCCAAGCGGTCCGTGAAGTCGAGCAGTTCAACCCGCAACTGCCCCATCGTCAGTGTGGGGTGCATGTCTTGCCGACTGCGCCCGGTGTGGATCAGGGTCGCGTCCGGTCCGGCGAAGTCGGTGATGATCTTCTCGGTCTGCAGCACGTCGGTGGGTCGTTTGCCACCGGGCAAAGCCCCCTGATTGATCGAATGCGCCACGCCACGGGAGATCGGCCCGGCGAGTTCGGGGGGAATGATGCCGCGCTCGACGTTCGCCACGGTCGATGCCATGTTGATGCGCCCGAACCAATAGAACATGTCCTGGGTGCGCGCCAGTTCACTGGTGCCGCCACCTGCGGGCCGTGCCAGCAATCCGCTGCTCGCGGCCAGGCAGGTCTGCGGGGTTCGACACAAAGTCTCAACCGGCGCGCGCGTCTGGGCATGGGCGTGGCAGCAGAGTGCGAGCAAGCTGGCGGTTGTCATTCGGGACAGGGGTGGCATCATCACGCTATTTCCTTCCATGGGACGCTTGGAGTTTGATGCTACCAGCCACGCGTAACTGTGTTGGAATCAGCCTATGAATTATTCAGAGATCATCAAGTCGCTGGGCAATGCCTCGGCTTTCGATCTGTACCGAATGCGTGCGGCCATTGATCGTGTCCTGGACGAACCGCGATGGCTGCAAGCGGTACAGGTACGCTTGAAGCTTGGACAGGAAGTGCAGTACTTCGACCCCCAGTCCAACGCACTCAGGCGGGGACGCTTGCTCGAAATGCGCAGAAAACAGGCGGTGGTGCTGGACCTGGATGATCCAAGACGCTGGCTGATTTCGTACGCTGCGATCAACCTGGATGGCTCCGATGTGCAAATCAGGGAAAACAAAGCGCAAGGCCTGGGACGCAACGAAGTCGCCATGGGCGACGTGCTTGGGTTTGTCGACAAGGATCAACAGCAACGTACCGGAAAAGTCATTCGCCTCAATGAGAAGACCGTGTCTTTGCAGTGTGCTGATGTTCAATGGCGCGTCGCTTATGCCTTTCTCCACAGAGTGGTCGATGCCGATATTGAAAATCAGCACATCATCGAGGGAGTGGTCGTTCAACTTCATATGGATGGGTCTGCAGCATGACGGGCGCCCAAGCCATTGGTTCAACGAACTTCAACAGTCGAGAAATGATCATGCACATTGAGATGCCCGCCCCAAGTGGAGAAGCGCTGAAAGCCGCGCGGCTTAAATCTGGACTGAGTCAAGTGGATGCTGCAGCATTGATGGGATATCCGGTGCAGGCCGGGAGCCGGGGAGGGCTTCAGTCCAGAACCTGGCAGGCGCTGGAGAGCACGAGTGATTCGCGCAATATGCCGGGACCCATCTTTGCCATGTTCCAACTGCTGACCGGGACCCACGCCGAATTTACCTTGACGAAGAGAGACGAACTTTCTGCAGTCGATGCTGCACAAGCGCCATAGTCAGACGGGTGCAGGTCTTGTGGCGGCAGCGGGCTCCGACCGAAACGGGTTCTACAGTTGGCCCGCCAAGCTCAAATTTATTGTTCTCTGGCCCGCATTTGGCCTATATGATTCCACCACAACTGTCCAAGGAAAAGATCCAATGGGAAATGTTTTACAAATTCTAAAGTCCAAGCCTGAACAGGCAGTTCACTCGGTCCCACCCGATACAGCCGTGTTTGATGCCATCAAACTGATGGCTGACAGGAACATTGGTGCGCTGCTGATCATGGACGGCGCGAAGGTTGTGGGTATCGTCACTGAACGTGACTATGCGCGCAAGATCGCGCTGGAGGGCTTGTCGTCCAGAGAGACGCCTGTTCGTGACATCATGACGGCCAGGGTTATGTATGTGCGCCCGGATCAGTCGATCGAGGAATGCATGGCGCTCATGACCGACAACCGCCTGCGGCATTTGCCCGTCATGGACAGCGGCAAAGTGATCGGATTGATTTCCATCGGCGACTTGGTGAATGAGCTGGTCTCAGAGCAAAAGTTCACCATCAACCAGCTGGTTCACTACATCTCGGGCGACATGGGATAAACACTGCCGGCGGTTCAAAAGTGCCTGTCACAGTTTGAATCCGCTCCGTTCGCGCCGATGCAAATGAGCAGGTTTTCCGGTGCTGAAATTTTTTCCCGTTGTGCTTGACGCCGCCCGTTTGGATGGGTTGTCGCGGCGTGCGGCTTCAATGTAGAAACCACGAGGTCGCAAGTCGTTGACGTAGTTGCCGGCATTGGGCGCATACACCCTTGGCACTCTTCTCTGAGAGGCTTTCCGTGAACGGGCCCTGAGTCGTGGAAATATCCTCGTCACTGCGAGGGGCGAAGCGACGTGGCAGGCGTGGCTGACGGCAACACACCATGCGGCCCTGACTCCCAGATGGACAGCGAATTGACCCCGATGGACGCGAGCAGTACATGCACTGCGGCGCTGGAATTCCTATCCCAAGAATTCGCGCATTGAGCTTTGATTCGAATTGACAACCGACGTCGACTTTCTGCGTAAATACAGGCGAATGAGCACCCCGCTGCTGCTCTCCGTGCTGATGCATGCGCTGCTGTTGAATCTGAGCTTCGGTGGTCAGGAACTCGGGCTTGCGGGCTTTGGCTTGCCCTGGCGAGAACGGCGCCTTGAGGCCGAAGCGCTGCGCATGGTCCTTGTTCCGGCGCGGGTCACGGCAGCGGCGCCGACAGCGGTCGAGCCTGCGGCCGTGTTCAGGCGGGAAGCCATGGTCAAGCCAGACGCTGCGAGCAAAGCATTCACCACGGCCAGGCTTATACCGGTACCTTTGCCAGTGCCAGTGCCAGTGCCAGTGCCAGTGCCAGTGCCAGTGCCAGTGCCAGTGCCAGTGCCAGTGCCAGCGCCAGCGCCAGTTGGCGTGGCGGCTGCGCCGAGGCCAATGCCAGCCGTGATGGCCGTGGAGCGGTCCGAAACGACCACCTTGGTCGCGCCCGTCGCGCCTGCGGTTGCGAGGCCCGTGATGGCAGCAGCGTCAAGCGCGTCGAGCCCGGAGGTCGTGAAATCCGCGCGAAGCGCTGCGAGCGCTGCAATGCCGAAGCTGCTCGACTCTGAGCTGCGGGAGCGAGCGCTTGAAATTGCCAAACTCGATGGCGCGAAACAGGAGGCGCAACGGCAGGCCGAAAGAATGGAGGTTGCGCGGCAAGAGGCTGCTCGGCACGAAGTTGAACGGCAGGCGGCGGCCCGCGAGAACGCCGAGCGTCAGGAGACGGCACGGCAGGCGGCTGCACGGCAGGCCACTGCACGACAGGAAGTCGCACGCAGGGAAGCCGCGCGGGTGGAGGCCGAACGCCTCGAGGCTGCAAGGCAGGCCACTGTCGGACCGGAGGCAGAGCGCCTCGACACCGCGCGCATGCAAGCTGAGCGCCAGGAGCTCGCACGGCAAGAGACCGGCAGGCAGGAAAGGGCACGTCAGGACGCCGAGCGGGAAGCGCAGCAGGCAAGACGCGAGGCGGCGCTGCGGTCGATCGCTCGACAACTGGCCGAGGAGGCTGCCGCGCGCGAAGCGGCATCCTTGCGCCCGCCCTCCACACTCCCCGCCAGCGCCAGCAGCGCAAGACGAGGCCGGCTTTTCGGGCGCTCCGACCCCAACGCCGAACTCCTTCTCTACGCGCAAGCCTGGAGCCGCAAGATCGAGTTGAACATGACCTTTGACATGGTTCGCGAAGCGGCGAAGCAGCGTCACACCACACCGCTCGTGACCGTGGCGCTGCGCAGCGACGGCTCCGTCGAGTCGGTCACCTTCGTTCTCTCCAGCGGTGTGGTGGCAATCGACGAAGCGATACGGCGTGTCGTGCAAAGCCAGGCGCCCTATCCTGCCTTTCAGCCGGCATTGGCGCGCGAGTTCGACGTGATCGAAATCCGTCGGAGCTGGAACTTTGACACGGCCATCCGCCTGTACTGATGGGCATCCGCGACGTTCCAATAAACTGCGCCCAATGAGCAGCCTCCCCGACCCGAGCCGCGAGCATGGCCTCCTTGTCGCCTATTTCCGCGCGGGTGATTCCATGCGCAGCCGCAGCGTGAGCGATATGCTGCTGTCGGGCCGGGTCGATATACCCGCGCTCCCGGCGCGGCTGACGGCGGATTGGAGCAGGGACATTTCCCTGCATTTGGGTCTGGAACCCGGCGATGTCGATCCATTGCCCTTGGCGCGCGCACGCGCTCGTTGGCCGGACTACCGGCACTGCGTGCAGGCGGTGTCCGATTGGACGCGCACACTCGGTCTGCACGAGGTATTGGCGTCCAGTGACGTGGCCCTGATGGCCTGCCGCGGCGCCCGCTACCACCATGACGCCGCGCTCTACGGCGCTGCGGTCTTCTGCAATCTGTTCCTGAGCGAGGACCGGGGTCTGGACCTGCATTTCCCGTCTTCAGGTCAGCGCATCCCCCTGGTCCGGGGGACGGTGGTGGTGTTCGATACCGGACAGCCGCACGCCGTCATTGCCCGCGGCAGTGCCGGCTTCAATGGGGTCGATTTTCCCGACGGCCAGGATTTCAACCAGGTGTTTCTCACCTGGGAGCTTCCCGTCGAGAACGTCCATGTCGCGCAGGCACTTGGGATCGACTTTGACATTGACCCCGCGACCGCGTTGCTGCTGGAAGAAGAGCAGATCTGGCGCAATGGCGCTGCGGTCAGCGTGTGCCCGGACTCCGGGCGCTGGCGCCCATGAACTGCGGCCAGGCGACCGGGGGGGGCGCTCGGCATGCAATGGGCCTGAAAACATGGGTACGACACGCCCCTGCCGCCGTTTCTACATAATGATCGCTGGCCCATCAACGACTTGCAACAACACCATGACCGACCCGAACGCCTACACCCCGCCCAAAGTCTGGAGCCCCAACAAGGAAAGCGGCGGGCGTTTTGCCAAAATCAACCGACCGGTGGCGGGAGCCACGCATGAGAAGCCCCTGCCACGGGGCAAGCACCCGCTGCAGCTGTATTCGCTGGCCACCCCCAACGGCGTCAAGGTGACCGTCATGCTGGAGGAGTTGCTGGAGCTCGGCATTGCCGGCGCAGAGTACGACGCCTGGCTGATACGCATCGACCAGGGAGATCAATTCGGCAGCGGCTTTGTCGAAATCAACCCGAATTCCAAGATCCCTGCGCTGCTCGACCACAGCGGATCCAGCCCGGTGAGAGTCTTCGAGTCGGGGGCCATCCTCATGTACCTGGCGGAGAAGTTTGGCGTCTTTTTGCCCACGGATCCCGCCCTGCGCGCCGAATGTCTGTCCTGGCTTTTCTGGCAGATGGGCAGCGCGCCTTATCTGGGTGGAGGATTCGGTCACTTCTATGCCTACGCACCCAGCAAGATCGAGTACGCCATCGACCGTTTTGCCATGGAAGTCAAGCGCCAGATGGACGTGCTGAACAGGCGACTTGCAGACTCGCGCTATATCGCAGGCGACGCGTATTCCATCGCCGACATGGCTATCTGGCCGTGGTACGGCGGCATGGCCAAGGGCCTGCTGTACGAAGCGGGCGAGTTCCTTCAGGTGCAGGAGTACACCCATGTCATCCGCTGGGCCGACGAAATTGCCACGCGCCCTGCGGTCATGCGCGGTCGCATGGTGAATCGGGCCGTGGGGCCGCTGGCGTCGCAGCTCCATGAGCGCCATGATGCGGGCGACTTTGCCACGCGTACGCAGGACAAGCTGGTGCCCCCTGAGGCGACTGGCTCCTAAAATCCCCCCATGACCGATCACAAAACCATCGCCACCCACAGTGGCAGCTTCCACGCAGACGACGTCTTTGGCGTCGGCGTTCTCATGGGTGTATTCCCCGCCCACAACCTGGTGCGCACCCGCCATGACGCGCTGATTGACGCCGCCGATTTTGCCGTCGATGTCGGCGGCAGCTGGGACGCAGCAAAAGGGCGCTTTGACCACCACCAGCGCGGCTTCGACGGCGCCCGTCCCGCGCAGCAGCGTGACGGCGAGTCGGTCGCTGGCGTGGGCTATGCCAGCGCGGGTCTGGTGTGGTCGGCCCAGGGCGCGGCCTATGTGCAGGCGCTGGCCGGCAGCCTCGGCCACGCGCTGGACCCGCACGCCGTGGCAGAGACGGTACGGTCCATCGACGCCTCGCTGGTGCAGTATCTGGACATCGTCGATACCGGTCAGGGCAGCGTCGCACCCGGGATCTTTGGTCTGTCGGCCCTGATCGCGCAACTCAATACCAACTGGATGGAGGAAGCCGGGCTGACGGGCGCTGCGAAAGCCCAGCTTCAGGAAGAACGTTTTCGCGAGGCCGTTGCCATCACCCGCAAATTCCTGGACCGCGCCATCATCAAGAAGATTTCCCAGCTTCGTTCCCTGGACATCGTGCGCAAGGCGCCGCGACTGCTGGACGGAAAAGTGCTGCACCTGCAGGAGGGCGGCATGCCCTGGACGCACGTGGTGGTGGAAGAAATGCCCGAAGTCATGTTCGTGATCTATCCCGACTCGGACGGCGAGCAATACCAGGTCAAGACCGTCCCGGTCGAACTCGGGTCCTTTGTTGCCCGGCTGGACTTGCCCAAGAGCTGGGCCGGGCTGCGCGATCAGGAACTGGCTGGGGTGACGGGTGTGCCGGACAGCGTCTTTTGCCACTCGAACCTGTTCATCGGTGGCGCGCGCAGTCTGGACGGTGCCATTCGCCTGGCAGAACTGGCGCTCAAGTAGTCCCTCGCCGCTGGCTTCACTGCCTGCAGGCCTTCAGGAGCTGACGGCCTCTGGCAAGGCCGTTTGTTTTGCATGGCGCTGGTGGTTGCAGTGCCCGTGGCTGATGGCCAGGTTCTCGGCATGGCTGTTGCCGCCCTCACTCAAGGGCTGGATGTGTTCCAGTGTCGCATCCGACGCCGACACATGCTCGCCGCACATCCAGCAAGGCACCTTGCCATGCAGTTGGCGCGCCACGGTCTTGTAGATTTTGTCGCGCGTGAAGCCCAGTTTGCTCATGTCTTTGCCTGTCTGAAATCGTGTTGCTCGGGGTCCCTGTGGCCGCCATTTTGCAGCCCCGCGCCCGCAGGGGAATGCCGTGCGTCACAAGCAGAAAGCATGCTGCCTGTGGCACATTAGCGCCAATGCCCGTCACCCCTTTTCGCGCGAGTCCCCGCCTTTGGTGGTGTCTGCTTTTGTGCCTCAGCGCCGGCCTGGCCAGCATGCTGGTCGCACTGCACCTTCCCGCAGGGATTTTGCTGGGCTGCATGTTGGCGGGCATCATTCTGTCATCCCGTGACGCTCGCCTTGAAGTCCCGGAACCCCTGTTCGTGCTGGCGCAAGGCGTTCTGGGTTGCCTGATGGCGAGAAGCCTGCAACCAACGATTCTCCCCAAGCTGGGCAGCAACTGGCCGATATTCCTGCTCGCCACGCTGGCGATCATCGCCGCCAGCACGGGCCTGGGATGGGTGTTGATGCGGCGTCGCGTGCTGCCGGGCACCACCGCGGTCTGGGGTCTCGCGCCCGGCGCGGCTTCCGTCATGGTGGTGATGGCGGGGGAGTACGGGGCCGACATGCGGCTGGTGGCTTTCATGCAGTACCTGCGCGTGGCGCTGGTCACCGCGCTGGCCTCGCTGGTGGCGTGGCTGTGGAGCCCGCACAGCCATGCTTTGGCGGCACATGGTGACATTGCCTGGCTGGCGGTGCAGAGCCCGAGCCATGTGGGGTACACCGTGGTCATCGCCTTCGGTGGCGCCGGGCTGGCGCGCTGGCTTCGTCTTTCCGCGGGGCCGGTCTTCACGCCGCTGGTCCTGGGGACGGCGCTGCAAGGCATGGGGCTTTTGACCATCGAGTTGCCGCCCGTGCTGCTGGCCGTGGCCTATGCACTCATCGGCTGGAGCATCGGCCTGCGTTTCACCCGCGGCATCCTGCAGCACGCCTGGCGCGCCCTGCCACAGGTGCTCGCAGCCATCCTGCTGCTGATTGGCGTGGGTGTTGCCATCGCTGCGGGGCTGGCGCTCTTGGCCGGCTTTGATCCGCTGACCGCCTATCTGGCAACCAGTCCTGGCGGCGCCGATTCCGTGGCGGTGATCGCTGCAACCAGCGCGGTCGACGCAGGCTTTGTCATGGCGATGCAGATGGCGCGCTTTGTCATGGTGCTCGCTTTCGGCCCGCGTCTTGCCGCGTTCGTGGCCGGGAGAATGGCTGCAGGCCCGCACGCCACTCAGCGGATTTAGCCCGCACCTGTCGCCTCCGCTTGCCCGGCAAGTTGTTCCCGAAACGCTCTTGGCGAGAGCCCGGCATCACGCGTGAACACGCGCGTGAAGTAAGCCGGATCCGCGTAGCCCATGGCGTAGGCAACGGTGGCAACGCTGAGGTTGGTGTAGGCCAGATGCCGCCTTGCCTCCCTCATGGTTCGCGCCTCGATCAGGCGCAAGGCGGAGCCCCCCGTGGCGCTACGCGTCAAGCGGCTCAGGTGCGTGGGAGACACCGCGAGGGCCCGGGCATAGTCAGCGACCCCCCAATGTTCGAGGAAATGCGCGCCGATCAGCCGCCTGAACCGCTGCACGAAATCCGAATCGCGCAAGTTGGCGTGTCCGGGTTCATGCTCGACGATGGCGCGCGCCACCCATCCGAGCAGGCTGGCGCTCAAGCCCCGCAGGACCAGGGCACGGGCGTTCGATCGACCCGAAAATTCCCGCCAGATCTGTTCCATGGCGAGAATGAGGGAGGCGTTGGCCGGCACCACACAGGCCCGTCCCAGGTCGCTGCGCACGTCGCCGACCCGCACCAGGATCTCGTCCAGCAGTTCGTCGGCCAGGGTCGCCACCCAGCCTTTCGTCCCCCGTTTGAAACGGAAGGCGTGGACATGGCCGGGCGGCACATTGACAAGTGAGCCGGCGCACAGCGCCAGGGCGGCGCCGTCCATACTGACCGAGCCGCCGCCCGACTGCACCAGCAGCACCTGATGCAGCCGCGCATGTCGGTGCGGCGCCAGTTCCCAGCCATGCAGCACCGAGCGTTCGGCGATGGTTTCGCAGTGCAGCACGTCCGGCAAATGGGTGGATTCGCCGAACAGGCTGTAGGACTGGATCGCGGACGGCGTCATTTTCATGTTCGAAATGTACAAGTAATGGAATGATTAGGCCATTCCCTGTGGCGCCGATGGCGCGTATCTTTCGTCCGACGGTGTGACCGTGAAACTATTTGAACCACGAATTGGAGATGAACATGAAAACCCAGGTTTGCATCATCGGCGGCGGCCCCTCCGGCCTCATGCTGTCACAGCTTTTGCACCTCAAGGGCATAGACACCGTGGTGCTGGAGCGGCAAAGCCGCGAATACGTGCTCAGCCGCATCCGGGCCGGCGTGCTCGAGCACGGCTTCGCCGAACTGATGCGCGAAGCCGAGTGCGGCGAACGCATGGACCGCGAAGGTGAAATCCATGACGGCTTCTTCATCGCCCACGACGGCAAACTCGACCGTGTCGATCTGCACAAATACAGCGGAGGCAGTTCGGTCGTCGTCTACGGTCAGACCGAGCTGACGCGCGACCTGTACGAGGCGCGCGATCGCATGAAGGGCATCGTCATCCACAACGCCGAGGACGTGCAGCCGCACGACCTGAAGAGCGACACGCCGTACGTGACCTACCGCGACGGCGACGAGATCGTGCGCATCGACTGTGATTTCGTGATCGGTGCCGATGGCTTTCATGGCGTGAGCCGCAAATCGATTCCCAAGGATGTGCTCAAGGAATACGAGAAGGTCTATCCCTTCGGCTGGCTGGGCGTGTTGTCGCGCACCAAGCCGGCTTCGCCCGAACTGGTCTACGCCAAGCATGAGCGGGGTTTTGCGCTGTGCTCGCTGCGCTCGCAGATCCTGAGCCGCTACTACATCCAGGTGCCCTTGACCGACAGCGTGGAAGACTGGTCGGACGCGGCTTTCTGGGAAGAGCTCAAGCGCCGTCTGCCCAAGGAAATCGCGGACCAGCTGGTGACCGGTGATTCGATCGAGAAGTCGATCGCGCCGCTGCGCTCCTTTGTCGCCGAGCCCATGCGCTACGGCAACCTGTTCCTGGCCGGCGACTCTGCGCACATCGTGCCACCCACCGGCGCGCGCGGCCTGAACAGCGCGGCCTCCGACATCTACTACCTGTACCACGCCATGCTGGGCCACTACCAGCAGGGCGACAGCTCGGGTCTGGACAACTACTCGGCCAAGGCGCTGGCGCGGGTCTGGAAGGCGCAGCGTTTCTCGTGGTGGATGACCACCATGCTGCACACCTTTCCGGCGTCGAGCGAATACGACCAGAAGCTGCAGGAGATCGATCTGGCCTACCTGTTCTCTTCGGAAGCGGCCCAGCGCTCCTTGGCAGAGAACTACGTCGGGCTGCCGTTCTAGTACCTCTGTGTCGTCGCACTAGGGCGTTGGCCACACCTGCTGCGCCACGCGCAGCATGTTGCCGCCCATGACCAGCGCGGCTTCGCCGGCGCTCAGTTCCTGGGCCTGCAAGGCAGCCTCCAGTTCGCGCCAGGTGTCGAGCGGCGCATAGCGGATGCCTGCAATGCCGTTGCCATACCCCGCTGACTCTGGCCACCAGTGGCTACGATCGAAGTCGCCCGGTGGGCTGTCATCGAGCGCGGGCTCAGAGAAGCCGATGTCCAGCCCTATGCCCACGTGCTGCACACCCACGAGGTTCGCCACATAAGCGGCGTGGCGCGCCACGTCCCGCGCCCCGGGGTGGGTACTGCCAAGAAACCTCGACACTCCGGACACACAGACGACTCCGCCGGTGGCGGCACAGGCACGGATCTGTTCATCGCTGATGTTGCGTCCATGCTCCACCAGCGCGAGCGGGTTGGCATGGCTGAACACCACCGGGTGCGACGCCGCAGCCATGATGTCCAGGCTGCAGCGCCGCCCCGTGTGCGAGCAGTCCATCAGCAGACCCGCGGCATTCACCGCTTCCACCATGCGTCGTCCCAGCGGCGTGAGGCCACGCGCCACGTCGTGGCAGCCATCGGCCACGCTGTTGTTGCGGTTGTAGGCAAAGTGGATCTGCCGCACGCCCATGCTGGCGTACAGCGCCACCATCTCGGGCTGCTCCAGCAGAGGCATGGCGCCTTCCAGGTCAAAGCCCATGGCCATCTGCCCGGCCTGGCGCGCGCGTTCGATGTCGGCCACGCTGCTCACCAGGCAATAGCTTTGCGGATGCGCGGCGATGGTGGCGCGGTAGCCCGCGATGACTGACATGATCTGCGTCACCGGGTTCATGTCCATGCCGACGTTGATCGACACATAGTTCACACCGGCGGCGTGCAAGGCGTCGATCGGCGCGAAGCTGGCCTGCGGATGCAGGGGCAGGCAGTTGTGGGCGTCCCAACGGATCATGTGCTTTCCTTGACGGTGTGTGGCTTCATGCCTGCATGGAGGCTTCCGTTATACCTGAGCGCATCCTCGTCACTGCGCGCAGGCTCTCCAGGTGGGTCGTGCCGCCGGGGCACTCTGCTGCGTTCATGTCCCCCGACGTCGGCCTGACGGCCAGCGTCTTCGCCTTCACTTCACTTCGCAAAGCGCCCCACCGTCCCGACCTGCCAGCGGAGTGGGTGCACCCCGCTCACGCACCCACAGGCGTGGCGTGGCGCGGGTGTTGGGTGGTCGTCGCAGCGAAGTAGAGGGGGAGGGCCGGGCCCGGAGGACATGAGCGGCGGCGATCACCCGGCGACCGCGCCCCCACCCGGCTCCTGAACCCGGCAAGGCGAGTCCGGGGATGGGGTCATGTCAGCCTTGTGGAGGATCTTGCCCATGCTGATGCGCGGCTCGACGACGAAGCCCAGGGCCTGGTAGAAACCGGTGACGCGCTCATTGGAGCCGATGATCTGCAGGTTGATTTTCAGGCAGCCCCGGTCCTTCAGGGCGCGCTCGGCGTGGCGGATCAGGGCTGCACCAACGCCCGTCTTTTGCTGCGCGGGATGCACGCCCACCGAATACAGCCAGCCGCGGTGCCCGTCGTAGCCCGCCATGAGGGTGCCTGCCACCGCGCCACCGACTGTCGCGACGAAGAACAGACCGTCGCGCATGGCGAGCTTTCTGTCGATGGCCAGTTCCGGCGCGTTGTGCGCCGTCTCGTAGCCGAACACTTGGCGCCACAGCGAGATGACTTCCGCGCGGTGCAGTCGGTCGTCGTAGACGGTCACCCTCAGCGCGTCCCGGGATGCATCCGGTGCAGCAGCAACAGCGGGCAAGGCTTGGTTCTTCAGCAGTGTTGCCAACACCTGGCGCAGCAGCCCAAGCCCCTCCTGCACCTCGGCCGCCGTGCTGTTGAGCGGTGGCATGAAGCGCAGGCAGTGCGCGCGCGGTGCGTTCAGCAGCAGGCCCATCTCTCTGGCCAGGGTGACCACTTCGGCTGCGATGTCGCGCCCCAGTTCCAGCGCCAGCAACGCGCCGCGGCCCCGGACTTCGCCCAGCTGGAATTCCATTGCGACATCGACCAGACCGCTGCGCAGCCGAGCGCAGACCTCGCGGCTTTCTGCCAGAAAACCGTCGGCCAGAAGGCTGCGCATGACGGCGACACCGGCCGCACAGGTGAGCGCATTGCCGCAAAAGGTGCCACCCTGGTCGCCGGCTTCGAAGCAGCAGCAGGCTTCCTTGGCCAGCAGCGCAGACAGCGGCACGCCGCCGCCCAGGCCCTTGCCCAGGGTCATGATGTCGGGCTCGATGCCGTACTGCTCGTAGGCGAACAGCGTCCCGGTTCGGCCGCAGCCGGTCTGCACTTCGTCGACGATCAACAGCAGCTCGTGTTCGTCGCACAGTGCGCGCAGGCCCTGAAGGAAGGCCATGTCCGCAGGGATCACGCCGGCCTCGCCCTGCGTGGGCTCGAGCATGATGGCCACGGCGTTGGTACTGATGAGGGCGCGCACGGATTCGATGTCGTTGAAGCGGGCCTTGGGAAAGCCCGGCACCTGCGGCGCAAAGAGCGTGTCCCAGCCCGGCTTGCCGCTGGCCGACATGGTGGCCAGCGTGCGGCCGTGAAAGGCGTTGTCGAAAGTGATGATCTCGAACGCGCCATTTTTGTGGCGTTGGCCCCATTTGCGTGCCAGCTTGATCGCGCCCTCATTCGCCTCGGCGCCCGAACTGGCGAAGAACACCTGATCGAAGCAGCTGTGGCGCGTCAGCAGTTCCGCGAGTTCCATGGCGGGCTCGTTGTAGAAGGCCGGCCCCGGATTGATGAGCGTGTGGGCCTGGGCACACAGCGCCTGCGCGATCACGGCAGGCGAGTGCCCCAGGCAATTCACCGACCAGCCCTGCACCCAGTCGAGGTAGCGGCGCCCCTCGCGGTCGTAGAGGTAGGCGCCTGCGCCGCGCACAAAGACCTGCTCGGGGCGCTGGTTGACGGCCATCAGACTGTGGGGGGTGCTTGCCATGGGCATTCAAATTCTCCTGGGGTGGGCTGAAAACAAAAAAGGCCACGGGGGTGAGCCGTGGCCTTGTCGGGGAAATCTTCTGTGCGAGAGATCAGCTTCGGTGCAGCTCTTTTCTCGCCATCGATATTCCGCAAACGCAGCACGGCACACCCGACGGGCGTCGAGCGGATGAGTGGCGTCGCGGGGACAGGTAGGCGTGCATGAGGAGGCCGATACTAAAGTCTGAGCTTCATCGGGTCAACGGCCTGTGGGCCGGTTGCAACAGACATCCCCTGCGCGCGCAGGCGTTGCACCTCAGACGATCGACGGTGGCGAGGGATGCAGCCGCGCCATGGCGTGCACGTCGGCGTAGCGTCCCTGGCGCAGCGCATAGGCGCGGTGCGTTCCCTCCAGCACAAAGCCCTGGCCCCGGTAGAGCCGCAGCGCCGCTTCGTTGTCGGTCCAGACGGTGAGTTCCAGGCGCAGCAGATTGAGCCAGTTGTCCGCCAGATCCACGGCGGCCTTGAGCAGGGCCGTCCCCACTCCCTTGCCATGGTGGTCATCGCGCACCGCCATGCCGATGCCCGCCACGTGCGAGCGTCGCGCCTGGGTGGCAGGGTGCAGTCCCAGATTGCCGACCACTTCACCGTCCAGCACCGCGACCAGAATGCGGTCCGCCGGCGCCATGCCTTCCAGGCGCTTTCTCCAGACCTCGATCGATTGCAAAGGGATTTGCATGGTGCCCGCCGCGGCCAGTGGTTGCGCGTAGATCAGGGCGCAGGCGGCGTAGTCACCCGGTTCGGCGTGGCGGATGGTGATGCTCATGGTCTTCAGGCTCCTGACAGGCTTGGTGTTGTTGCGACGGACTTCTTCGCTTCCCATACGGCTCGCAGTATCGAAAGCACGACATCGTCCAGATAGACGCCCCCGACGAACACCAGGCCACGCAGCACGCCCTCGCGCACAAAGCCGCACTTCTGGGCCATGCGTATCGAAGCGTGGTTCTCGGTCGAGGTATTGCACTCGATGCGGTTCATGGGATAGCTTTTGAAGAGATAGTCCACCAGCGCCGTGACGGCCTCCGTGGCGTATCCGCGGTTTCTGTGGGCCGGGTCGTGAATGCGCCAGCCGACTTCGCGCGCTGTGGTGTAGCGCTTGGCCGGGAAGTGCATGACGTCCCCAATGACCGCCCCCGACTCATCGCAGACCAGGAACGCCTCGTGTTCGTCGCTTGAAAAGCCGTTGTCGTGAAAGCGCTTTTGCACGGCATGCGGACTGACCAGCCTGCAAGGGTTGTAGGCGCCGTTCGCCAAAGGGTCGCCCGCTGCCTTGATCATTGCCGGCAGATCGGCCTCGGTGACATGCCGCAGGGTGATGCGTTGATGCTTGATCATGAAGGTTCCAAGGCTGGGGGGACCTGAAGCTTAACCGTGCCTCCGTGCTGTGGCGGCGAGGATCTCAGCCCAGGGCCAGGGCCACCACGCCAGCCGCGATGGCGCCAGCGCCCGCGAGCCGCAACCAGCGGTCCGATTCGCCGAGCAGCGTGCCACCGGCCAGCGCAGCGAACAGCATCGAGACTTCGCGGGCGGGGGCCACATGGCTCAGCGGCGCCATGCGCACGGCGTACAGCACCATCACGTAGCTCAAGGGACCGAGCACGGCGACGACCAAGGCGGCGCGCCACTGCGCGCACCAGGCCTGCGCAAAGCCCGCGCGGTCGCGCAGCACGATGGGCAGCATCACCGGAATGCGCAGCACATTGCCCACGTAGTCCACGAGGATGGGCGAGATCAGCAGCACCTTCACGGCGTAGCCGTCGATCACGGTGTAGCCGGCGATGAAGCAACCGGTCAGGGCGCCCCACAGCAGGCCGCGGCGCACGCGTTCGCCCTGCTCGGGCGCATGGGCTTGGCGCCACAGGCCGGGGCCGCCGGCGATCAGGAAGACGCCCGCCACCACGGCCAGGGCCCCGGCCGCACCGACGAGTGAAATGGTTTCGCCCAGCACGAGCACCGCACCCATGGTGCTCAACAAAGGGCCGCTGCCACGCGCCACCGGATAGACCACGGTCAGGTCCGACACCGCATAGCCGTGCAGCAGGGTGCGGAAATACACGACGTGCAGGGCCGCGCTGAGCGCCAGCAGCAACCACTCGGTGCGGCCCCAATGCACCACCTCCTGCACCCCCACCCATGCCACCAAGGGCGCCCACAGCGCCGTCACCAGCAACGACCCCATCAGCACGAAATGATTACCACCGCCGGCCTTCTTGGCGATGAGGTTCCAGGTGGCGTGGCAGACGGCTGCGGCCAGCACCAGGGCAAGGGCGAGTGGGGTCATGGGTGAATTTGGTTTGGCCTATTTTGTCCCATGGCTGGGCCCGACCCGGCAGTCTGCGACGAAGGTTCCGCGCGGCGGGCTATCATCTTCGCAACCATTGTTCCCGTCGTGTCGACGGGCCATGCCAATGACAACATCTTCTTTCGCCCAACTCCCTGAGCCGCCCTACTATTCGGTGATCTTTTCTTCCCTGCGCACGCCGGGAGAAAACGCCTACGGCGCCATGGCGCAACGCATGGTCGAACTGGCTTCGAGTCAACCCGGCTACCTTGGCGTGGAGAGCGCCAGGGACTCCGACGGCTTTGGCATCACGGTCTCGTACTGGACCAGCCTCGAAGCCATCGCTGCCTGGCGCCGGCACGCAGAACATCTTTTGGCGCAAGAGTCGGGCAAAGAAGTTTGGTACGAACACTACGAATTGCGCATCGCCCTGGTCGAACGCGCCTATGGCAAGCGGCCCTGAATCTTTCAGCAGATCCTTCGACGCGTGTGATCCGTCAGGCGTTCGCCCGGTAGGCGCTCAGCCCGTAGCTCGCCGACGCTGCGCTGCTGGTGCTTGCGGCGGTCCCAGCCTTGAGCAAGGCGGACTGTTGTGCCTTCAGGGACGACGCCAGCTGGTTCAAAGACGTCAGGGAAGAAGCCACCGTTCCACCGGTCGCAAGCTCCTGGCCGGCCGCCGTATCGACCTGCTGCCCGAGCTTCGCCAGGGTGGTGCGCACGGCAGCCGGATCGGCCTTTTGTGCCGCGTCGAATTTCTTGGCGTCAAGCATTAACGTGCCATCCCTCAACACTGAGAAACCGATTTTCTTCATGGCATCCAGTGTGGCGGTGTTGACCGTCACAGCGCGCCCAAGCTCCGAGCCGGCACGCACGGCACTTGCCGTGACGGTGCTTGCGCCGACGGCGCTGGCAGTCGCTTTGGCGGTGCTGATGGCATTGTTGAACACGGCGGCAAACCCGCTGGCTGCCGTTCTGAGGTCGGCTGTGGACACGGTGGACGGCAAGTTGTGCAGCGCGTGTGCCGCCAGTTGGATGTTTGACACGGCCGATTTGAGGACGCCAAAGGACGAAAGCTGCGTGGTCGAAGTGTCGACTGCGGCCTGAATTCTTTCGCCCGCCTTCTGCAGCGCTTTTGACGTCGGGGTCACGCTGCTGCTGGCCTGGGCCGAAGTCTGTGAACCCGTCAGTGCGCTGGTCGTGCTGGAGTTGACGCCTGCGGTGGTTGTCATGGGGTTTGGCACTGAATGCTTGTCACGGAGTAATGCCTGAAGTCAGTAGGCAAGCTTACGACTTTGCATGGGCGCCGAGGTCGGGAGATGGATGATGGAAGCGGCGCTTATCGTGGCTTCATTCCGAGCAACTGAAGCCGCTCGCTGGGCGTTTGACGCCACCATAGAAAACGGGGACTGAGTTTCCCCAGCCCCCGTTCGTCAGAAGTCCGCGGTCTTACTTGGCGGCGGATGCTGGTGCTGCCGGTGCAGCCGTGTCAGTCTTCTTGGCCGCTGCGGCTTTCTTGGCCTTGCGGGCAGCCTTCTTGGCAGCGTGCGTCTTCTTCGCTGGCTTGGCGGTGGCAGCGGCGTCAGCCGGCGCGGTCACGGCGGCGGGGGCCTTCACATCTGCAGCCTTGGGAGCGGCAGGGGCTTGGGCAAACGACACCACGGCAGCACTGGAGAGCAAAGCGGTAGCGATCAGGGTCTTGATATTCAACATGGTAATAATTTCACTCGTAAATCGACGATCGCAGCAGCTCCGATCGTCTAGAGCGAGCCCGATATTTATCAGGCTTGTATCCACAACGTAGGGTTTTCCCGTGGGTTGACCACAGATACTTTTCTTTACAGAGGGAGCGATGACCTGACCTGGGCGTGTTGGCGTGATTCGTGTCACGCACCACGGCAAATTCAAATACAGTGACGGGGCGTTCATCGTTGACGCAGCATCCAAGGAGGCCGCCACATGCCAGCCACAGACACCCGTGAACTCGTTTTGACCCGTCTGATCGACGTGCCGCGCGACAAGTTGTTTCGCTGTTGGACCGAGCCCGCCCTCATCACACAGTGGTTCACGCCACCGCCTTGGAAGACCGTTGCGGCCGTGGTCGACGTGCGCGCCGGAGGTGCCAGCGTGATCACCATGCAGGGTCCGGATGGCACGCAGATGCCCAACCGAGGCGTCTATCTGGAGGTCGTGTCGAACGAGCGTCTGGTGTTCACCGATGCTTACACCAGCGCCTGGGTCCCGTCCGACAAGCCGTTCTTCACCTGCATCCTCACTTTCGAGGACGAGGGTGGCGGCACGCGCTACACGGCGCGCGCACGCCATTGGACGGCGCAGGACTGCACCGAGCACGAAAAGATGGGCTTTCATCAAGGCTGGGGCATTGCCACCGACCAACTGGCACGCCTCGCGGCCACGCTTTGACCTTCGCTTAACAAGGAGACATCAGCATGAATCCCGTGGTTCACTTTGAAATGCCTTACGACGACCGCGAGCGCATGGCGCGCTTTTATCAGACCGCCTTTGGCTGGCAGACGCAGCTGCTCGGCGACGCCATGGGCAACTATGTGACGGCCGCCACCACCGAAACCAGCGCCGAGGGTCGGCCCTTGCAGCCCGGCGCCATCAACGGTGGCTTCTATGCGCGCAAGGCCGACTGGCCGGCGCAGCACCCCTCCATCGTGATCGCGGTGAACGACATCCACGCCGCCATGGCGCAGGTCAGCGAGGCTGGTGGAAAACTGTTGGGTGAGCCCATGGAGATACCAGGCATAGGCCTGTACCTGTCGTTCATCGACACCGAGAACAACCGCGTCAGCATGCTTCAGCCGTTCACGCTGCGGGTCTAGGCACGGCCCGCGCTCTTTCATCTGGCCGTTGGTCTCTTCCACGTCGTTCGACAGCGTTATCACGGGCCTAGAATTCGGCAATGAACAAGTCCCCCGTCGACCGCCGTCCCCTGCTGCGCGCCCTGTTCGACGCCGCCGTCGCTGCGGCTCAACCCGCACTGTGCCTGGCGCAGCACCTGCCACCACGTCCCAAGGGCCGCACCATCGTCATCGGCGCGGGCAAGGCCTCGGCCGCGATGGCGCGCGCGCTGGAAGACCATTGGGTCGGACCGCTGGCGGGCCTGGTGGTGACGCGCTATGGTTACGAAGTGCCCTGCGAACGCATCGAGATCGTTCAGGCTGCGCACCCGGTGCCCGACGCGGCAGGACTGAAGGCGAGCCAGCGCATGTTGGCGCTGGTGAACGGACTCACACCCGACGATCTGGTGATCGCGCTGATCTCGGGTGGCGGCTCGTCGCTGCTGGTCGCGCCCGGCGAGGGGCTCACGCTGGCCGACAAGCAGGCCGTGAATTCTGCGCTGCTGAATTGCGGCGCGACGATTTCCGAGATGAACTGTCTGCGTCGCCATCTGTCGGGCATCAAGGGTGGACGCCTGGCCGCGGCCTGTTATCCGGCGCGGGTGCTGACGCTGCTGATCTCCGACGTGCCGGGGGATTCACCCGCCGACATCGCCTCGGGCCCCACCGTCGCCGACGTCAGCACCTGCGCCGACGCGCTGGCCATCGTGGCGCGCTACGGCATAGCCCTGCCCTCTGCTGCGCGCGCGCTGTTGCAGAGCGGTGGCGGTGAATCGGTCAAGCCCGGTGACGCGCGCCTGGCGCACATCGAGACCCGCATCATCACCGCGCCGCAGATCGCCTTGGAAGGCGCCGCCCAGGTGGCACGGGATGCGGGCATCACGCCCTGGATCCTGAGCGACAGCATGGAGGGCGAGGCGCGCGATATCGCCAAGGCCCACGCGGCGATCGCACGCCAGGTGGCGCTGCAGGGTCAGCCGTTCCAACCGCCCTGCGTGATTCTGTCGGGCGGTGAAACCACGGTGACCCTCAAGGGCAATGGACGCGGCGGGCGCAACGTCGAATTCCTGCTCGCCCTTGGCGTCGCCCTGGACGGACTGCCCGGCGTGCACGCCATGGCGGGCGACACCGACGGCGTCGACGGTGCGGAGGAGATCGCCGGTGCCGTGCTCACGCCCGACACGCTGAAGCGCGCCTGGGCGCAGGGAATCAATCCGCGCGCCAGCCTGGACAACAACGACGGCCACGGCTTCTTCCAGGCCTTGGGCGATTCCGTCATCACCGGCCCCACGCTGACCAATGTGAACGACTTCCGGGCCATCGTCATCGATGGGTCAGCAACGGCCTGAGGGGCGTCACAGCATCCCAGCCTGCTGCAACTTGTTCATGAAAGCCTGAGGTATCAGGCGAACCTTGCGATCGGCACGGGTGATAAAGACGATGCCGATCTTGCCCAGCGCCACCTCGCGCAGCGTTGTCTTTTCGCGCATGCGAAACTGCAGGTCAAAGCCGTACTTGTTGAAGTCGCCAGGCGCCATTTCAACCAGCATGGTCTCGCCATGAAAGCCTTCGGACTTGTATTGGGCAACGAGGTCGCCGACGACGATGTGTGCGCCGTCCACACCCGATTCAAAGTAGCCCAGGGAATTGAAAAATCTCACCCTGGCCTCGGAGACCAAGGTCAGCAACTGGGCGTTGTCCAGATGCCCGCCCTGATTCACGTGGCTGATGTAGATCTGGATGTCGGTGGCAAAGGGGTAACGGGGTGCGGGCTTTAGCTGGATGCGCGGCATCGGATGGACCTTGAAAATCATCGATGCTAACGCCGAATAAAGGCTGTGCCCTGCTACAGTCAATTTCCAATTTCTCAGCAGCAAGCAACATGACTCCAAACAACAAAGTGGCGATCGTGACCGGTGCCGGTTCCGGCATTGGCAAGGCAGCAGCGCTGGCGCTGCTCAGGGACGGCTACAGCGTCGTGCTGGCGGGCCGGCGCGCCGAGCCGCTGGCCGAGGTGGCGGCGCTGGCCGGTGTGCCGCAGCAGACGCTGGCGGTGCCCACGGACGTGAGCGATCCGGACTCGGTGCAGGCGCTGTTCGCTGCTGCAGTGGCGCGTTTCGGCCGGGTCGACCTGCTGTTCAACAATGCGGGCGTGAGCGCACCGGGCATTGCCTTGGAGGACCTGAGCCTGGCGCAGTGGAAGAACGTGGTGGACATCAACCTCACCGGCATGTTCCTGTGCATTCAGCAGGCGTTCCGGGTGATGAAGGCGCAGACACCGCGCGGCGGGCGCATCATCAACAACGGCTCCATTTCAGCCAGCGCGCCGCGCCCCAATTCCATTGCCTACACCTCGACCAAACACGGCGTCACCGGCCTGACCAAAAGCGCCGCACTCGACGGTCGCAAGTACGACATCGCCGTGGGACAAATCGACATTGGTAACGCGGCCACCGAGATGGCGCAGCGCATGGCCACGGGCATTCTGCAGGCGCATGGCGAGATCGCCATCGAACCCTTGATGGACGTTGCCATCGTCGGTCAATCCGTGCTGTACATGGCCAATCTGCCGCTGGAGGCGAACGTGTTGTTCCACACCGTGATGGCGACCAAGATGCCCTTTGTCGGGCGCGGCTGAAGTCTTGGCAGTCCGCAGGTTGTCGTCAAAAACCCAGCGATGCCAGCAGGTCGTCCACGTCGTCCTGTTTGAGCGCCTTGTCCGGTACCTGCGGCCCCGCCAGTTCGCTGTCCGAAGCCATGCCGTGCAAATGCTCGGGCGCACTGTGCATCAGCAGGCTGAGCAGCTGTTTTTCGGTCAGGCTGATGATGTCGATGACCTTCTTGATGATCTGGCCTGACAGGTCCTGAAAGTCCTGCGTCATCATGATGTCGCCCAGCGCGGTGCTTTGCGTGTCGGCGAACTGCACGGCCTCGCCGGTGAACATCTGGCAGGTGGCCAGCACGTCGCTGACCTCTTCCGTGCGTGGCGTGCCAGTTTTTCTCAACTGTTCCAGGGCTTCGGCCATGGAGCGGCTCTGTTCCTTAAAGGCCTGGCATTTTGGCTGCGCCAGGTCGATCACGTTGAGCACCTCGGTCGCCGCCGACTCGGTCATGTAGCCCACGTGGCCGAGGCGATCGCGTGCGTCCGGAATCTCGTTGGCAACGGCAATCAGGCCCTTCTCCAGGCCGAGTTCGCTCATGGCTTCGTGCAGTTGTCGGGTGATGCGTCCCAGTCGGGAAAATGTTTCCTCGGCGCTGAGACCTGATGCAGTGACGAAAGTGTTCATGCGATAGCCCTGCGTTGCAAGATGGCGTCGATCTTCTGACGCAGTACCAAGCCCGTGAATGGTTTGACGATGTAGCCGTCTGCGCCGGCCTGGGCCGCGTCGATGATGTTTTCCTTGCGCGCCTCGGCCGTCACGAGCAGGAAGGGAAGGTGTTTGAGATGATCCGAGTGACGTACCGCCTTGAGCAGTTCCAGTCCGCTCATGTTCGGCATGTTCCAGTCGCTGACGACGAAACTGAAAGCGCTGCTTTCCAGTTTGCGCAGTGCCTCGACGCCGTCCTCTGCCTCGCTGATCTGGCTGCAGCCAGCTTCCTTGAGCAAATTGTTGATGATGCGTCGCATGGTGGCAAAGTCGTCAACCACGAGCACCGAGAGTTGTGAAATATCCATCTGCAGCTTCCTGGCAGAAAACCTCGTTAAACAACCTGGTTCCAGACGGATTCTGGCAAAGAGGCGCCAAATCTATTATAAACACCAATAAATGATTATTTATATTGATTTGTGCTTAGGACTAAATCGCTCATAAACTACGATAGCCACCATGTCATCAGCCGCCGTTGAAAAAACCTTTTGCACCACCCGTGAAGCGGCGGTTTTGCTGGGTGTCGCCGTCAGCACCATTCAGCTTTGGGTGGAAAGTGGGCTGTTGCAGGCCTGGAAGACCAAGGGCGGCCACCGCCGAGTGCTGCGTGAATCGGTCGAGACCCTGTTGCGCAAGGGCCCCAGTCCGGAACATGTGCCAAGCCGGGTCGCAACCTCGACACAGCGCCGCTTGCGTGTCATGGTGGTGGAAGATGACGCCGCGCTGTTGCGCCTCTACCGGACGCAGATGGCCTTCTGGCCGATGGCGCCCGAGGTGACGGCATGTGACAACGCGGTGGCCGCACTGCTGGCCATAGGGCGCAGTCCGCCCGATTTTCTGGTGACCGACCTGCAGATGCCGGGCATGGACGGTTTCAACATGTTGCGGGTCTTGCATCAGACCCCTGAGGTTGCCCACACCACCATCGCCGTCGTCTCCGGGCTGGATGCAGCAGAGACTGCGTTGCGCGGAGGGATACCGCCCGGCATTGAAATCCTGCCGAAACCGGTTCCCTTCAAACGACTGCTGGCGATTGCGACGGCCATCGTGCAGCGCGGCCAGCTTTCAGCCGGATGACTGCCGCCCGCTCAGGGCGTTTCGACAAAAAAATACAAGCGTTGACCGAGCCACTGCGGGAGCGGCCCCAGTGCCTCGACACAGAGGTATCGGAACAAGATGAAGGTACAGGTTGAGAAAACCGCCCAGTCGCGCGGACTCCAGCGGCGGTGCAACGCCGTAGGCGGACCCGGCGTAACTGCCACGCAGGCCCAGCATCCAGTCCTTGACGGGGTATTCCATCGCGTCATAGCAGCAGGCCCGGGGTCGACTTTACAAAGCTTTATGGACGGTTCGCTGGCTGGCGCGTTGTACAGCTGTGACAAACCTTTTTGGAGAAACCCATGAGACTGTTCAAGACCTCAACCGCCACCGTCGTGGCCACCGCCCTGAGTGCCGTTTTTACCCTGACACCGGCCCATGCGGCGGTGGACGCTGACGCGGCGCAGGCGCTGTTCAAGAAGAACGAATGCACCAAGTGCCACTCGGTCGACAAGACCAAGAGCGGGCCGGCCCTGAAAAAGATTGCGGCCAAATACCTGGGCAAGGCCGATGCGTCGGACAAACTCATCAAGCACATGACCACCGGCCCCAAGGTGAAATCCGAAGACGGCACTGAAGAGTCGCACAAGATCATCGACAGCAAGGACCCGGTGGCGCTGAAGAACCTGGCGGACTGGATACTGTCGCGCTAAACCGCCTGCGCCAGGATAGCTTCGATTTGCGCCAGGCACGGCCTGGGTTTCCTGCCTGGGCTCGAACAGACCCGTTGGCGTCTGCCAGGGGCAGGGTTCAGGCGGAACCACCCATGGCAACGCCAAGCTGGGTCCGGTCGGCGTAGACCATCAGGGTTTCCAACTGCGCCACTTCGACGCCATCGACCAGGGCCTGGGCGCTGACCTGTACGGCATCAGCGCCGATCTGCCGGCAGGTGATCTCGAAGGTGACGTCCTGTTCCGGCAGCACGGGCCGCTTGAAGGCGCAGCGCCGTACCGACGCCAGCACGCCGATGCGATTGCCGGGCATGGACCGGACGTAAGCGTCGGCACTCAGCAAGCCGGCACCGGCGAGTTGGGTCACCGATTCAATCAGCATCACGCCGGGTACCAGCGGGTAGCCCGGGAAGTGCCCCTGGATCAGGGCGTTGTCCAGTGGCCAATTGGCGGTGGCGGTGTAAGTCCGCGGCCCCCGTGCGATCAACTGCTGGCAGGCAAATATGGGGCCGCGATGCGGCAGCAGTTGTTCAATCGCCTGGCGGTCCAGGGTGAAGGGGAATTCGGGAATGGCTGGCTTCATGGCGCGGCAAACCGGCGTGCCACCAGAGAAACATTGCTGCCGCCGAAGGCGAAGGAATTCGACATCACCGCTTCCACATGACAGCCGTGGCGTGCCCGCAGCGGGATGTAATCCAGGTCGCAGCGCGGATCAGGCTTGTCCAGGTGCGCTGTGGGTGGCAGTGAGCCGCTGTTCATGGCTTCAATGCTGAGCGCCAGTTCCAGGGCTCCGGTCGCGCCGATGAGGTGGCCGTGCATGGACTTGGTCGAACTCACTGCGAGCTTTCTGGCGGCACTGCCAAAGGCCTTGTGGATGGATTGGGTTTCGATCACATCGCCGGCATCGGTGGCTGTGCCATGGGCATTGAGGTACTGAATTTGTTCGGGTGCCAGACCGGCTTCCTGCAGCGCCTGTTGCATGGCGTGGGCCTGGCCGTCGACGCTGGGCGCCGTCAGATGCTGCGCGTCACTGCTGCAGCCGTAACCCGCCATCTCGGCCAGTACCCGGGCACCGCGCTGGCTGCTGCGGGAGACGGTTTCGAGCACCAGCGCGGCAGCACCCTCGCCAATCACGAAGCCACTGCGATCGATTGAGAACGGCCGGCAACTGCGCGACACGTCGTGGGCGTCGGGTTTGGCCATGACGCGCAGCGCATTCCAGCCCATCATGGCGCCGACGTTGAGCATGGCTTCGGTGCCGACCACCAGCGCCGCGTCCAGATAGCCATGGCGGATGGCGCGATAGGCCTCGCCGATGGCAATGGCCGATGAGGCACAGGCGACCGCATAGGTGTTGCTGGGTCCCTGCAGTCCGTAGCGCATGGTGATGGCGGCAGCGGCCGCATTGGCCATGATGCGCGGCACCGTCAGCGGATGCATGACCGTGGGGTCCTTGTGCTTCAGGCTGGGGTCGGACAGCGTCTTGTAAAAGCGTGCGTACTGCGCGTCACTGGTTTGCGAGCCGCCAAAGCCGATGCCAACGTAGACGCCGACACGCCGTGAGTCGGTCGGTGGGCAATCGAAGCCGGCGTCAGCGATGGCCTGTGCTGCCGCCAGCAGTGCAAACTGGGTGGCACGGTCGAGCCCGTGGTCGGCGCGCTCCAGCAGGGTCAGCGGGTCAACGCTGGCCTGAGCCACAACGATATTCGGCAGCCAGGTCGAGATGTCGGCGGGACAGGGGCCAATGGCGCTGCTCGCTTGCAGCGCGGCAGCGAAGGTGCTGGCCTTGTCGGCACCCAGGGGGCAAATGATGCCGGAGCCGGTGACAACAACTCGGTTCACGAATGCTGCCTAGGCCTTGGACTGGGTCTGTTCTTTCACCATGACATCGATGGCCGCAACCATCTCGGCGAAGCTCATGGGTAAAAAGACCGTGGGATCCGGAATCTGAAATCCGTATTTGTCTTCGATCTCAAAAAGCATTTCGATCAAACCCAGGGAATCCAGTTGCAGATCGGCAACCTTCAATTGTGGATCCTCAAATTTCTTGGGATCGGTGCCAGCCGTCGTCACTAAATAGTTTTTGATTTGATCGAACAACATGCGGGTTACCAGAGTGACATTGGTGCCAGATTGTATCGGAACCATGCGCCGGCAAAGATGAACCGCACGTTGTGCAGCCATGCCGGCCGGCGCATTCAAGGCGAGCGCCGCCGCGATTTGGCCTTGTCATTGAGGCTGCAAGAATACCGCGTGCGTTAGAATTCAAGGCTTCTGCACACCACTGTGGCGGCCCGGTTCGGCTGAATTGTTTTTCGCCAATCTGGTTCTATACCCAATAGACTTAATTCGCAGAAATCCATGAGCAAGGCGCCCGATAGAAGAGTCGCTGTCACAGGCGTCGGAATGGTGAGCCCCTTTGGCGGCGACACCGACGATTTCTTTGCACGCATGCTGTGCGGTGAATCCGCAGTCCGTATTTACCAGCATCCCACGTCGCCATCGCTGCTGGTGCAGCCTGCGGTGACCTGCGCGCAATTCGATTCCGAGAAGTCGATTGGTCATGCGATCACCCATGTGACCGATCGCTACAGCCAGTTGGGCCTGGCGGCGGCGTTTTCTGCCTGGGATGATGCGGGATTGGCGCGAGAGGGCGCCGGCTCCGATGAGTACGGTGTGTCCTGGGGCACCGGCACCGGTGGCATGTTGACCTACGAGAAGGGCTACGGCGACATTTACCTGCGCGGCAAGCAACGTGTCTCACCCCTGTCCGTGCCCATGGCCATGAACAACGCGGCCGCATCCCATATCGGCATGGCCTTGGGCCTGGGCAGTGCCTGCCTGACCTATTCGGTGGCCTGCGCCTCGTCCACAGTTTCCATTGGTGAAGCGTTCCGGCGGATTCAACGCGGTGAATCCAGCTTGATCGTCGCCGGCGGCTCGGAGTCGCCGCTGGCGTTCACCACCATGCGCGCGTGGGAAGCGATGCGCGTGGTGGCCCCCGGCGATGAACAAACTGCGCACCGCGCCTGTCGACCCTTTCAGCACGGGCGCAAGGGCCTGGTGCTCGGCGAGGGAGCGGCCGCGCTGGTATTGGAGGACTGGGAGCAGGCGCGCCGGCGTGGCGCCCGCATCTACTGTGAATTGGCCGGATTTGGGCAAAGCTGCGACCACAGCCATCTGGTGCGCCCCGACGCCAAGGGGCAAGCCCGGGCCATCGTGCAGGCGCTGCGAGAGGCCGAGATCGATCCCGCACAGGTCGGCTATGTGAATGCCCATGGCACGGCCACACCGGAAGGTGACCCGATCGAGATCAGCGCGCTGCGCCAGGTCTTCGGCGTCGATGCCGAGAGCCTGGCGGTGAGCGGCACCAAGTCGATGCACGGACACTCGCTGGGTGCGGTCGGTGCGATGGAGGCCGTGATCACGGTGCTGGCGCTGGCCCGGCAGGCGATCCCGCCAACGGCGCACCTGGAGCAGGTTGCGCAGGACTGCCTGGGGGTTCGCCATGTGATGGGCAGCGCCCTGCGCGATGTGCCGTTGCAGGCGGCCATCAGCAACTCCTTTGCGTTTGGCGGCAGCAACGCCGTCCTGGCGTTTCGTGCCGTCGCTTGACGCCTGAGCGAATGAACAGCGACTGACAGACGCCATTTTCCTGATGCAGCTCCTGCGCCATCTGTATTCCGCTGCGCGCCTGCGCTTCGCACTTTTCATGCTGGGCCTGGGCTGCTTGTCGTGGACGGTTCTGGCCTTTCCCTTGGGGCTGGTCTTGCCAAAAAACTGGGGCAGGTGGGTCGGACGCTGGATGGCCACGCTGGGGTTTCGAGCCTACATCTGGCTGCTGCACATCATCGGTCTGGGGCGCTTTGACATCACTGCACTGGACCGTCTGCGCGGTGCCGGACCCTTGATCCTGGTGGTCAACCACCCCGGTCTGCTGGACGCGCTCATGGTCCTGTCGCGGCTGCCCAACGTGACCTGCATCCTGAAGGCCTCGCTGATGCGCAATCCCCTGTGGGGCGCCGGCGCTCGATTGGCCGGCTACATCCGCAATGACCTGTTTCTCGGCGCGGTCAATCTGGCGGTGGACGAATTGCACCGTGGCAGCCAGCTGCTGTTGTTTCCCGAAGGCACGCGCAGCGACCCGATGCCACTGGGCGAGTTTCAGGTCGGTGCGGCCTATGTTTCCTACCGCTCCGGCGTTCCGATCCAGACCCTCATCATCGAGCAGGACAGCCGGTTTTTGGGCAAGGGCTGGCCCTTGCTGAAGCGACCCGACATGCCCATGCACTTTCGCATCCGCCTGGGCCAGCGCTTTGCGCCGCCGGCCAACCCCAAGGCCTTCAGCTTGACTTTGCGCGATTACTTCCTGAGCGAACTTTCGCCGCATCACGGGGGCGACTGACCCATGGCCAACGAGACCACACAGCCGTCCATCAGCCACCTGGTGCTGATCCCCAGCTACAACTCGGGTGCCAAGGTCTACGAAACCGTGGCGCAGGCCCGCGCCCAATGGAACCCGGTGTGGGTGGTGGTCGATGGCAGCACCGATGGCACGGCCGCTGCGCTGCAGGACATGGCGGCGCGGGATGAGGGTCTGCGCGTCTTGGTGTTGCCGCAAAACCAGGGCAAGGGTGCGGCTGTGTTGCATGGGCTTGACCAGGCTGCGCAGCAGGGTTTCAGCCACGCACTGTGCATGGACTCCGACGGACAGCACCCGGCCGATCTGATCAAGACCTTCATGCGTTGCTCCCAGGCGTCTCCTGCTGCCATGGTGCTGGGTGTGCCGGTATTCGATGCCAGTGCACCCGCGTTGCGCGTCAAGGGGCGAAAAATTTCCAACTGGTGGGCGAATCTGGAAACCCTGTGGGCTGGCATTGGCGACTCGCTGTACGGTTTTCGTGTTTATCCCGTTGCGCCGCTGCGCGCCGTGATGCGCAGCCAGCGCTGGATGCGACGCTTTGATTTCGACCCCGAGGCCGCAGTACGACTGAGTTGGCGCGGCGTGCCGCCGGTCAATTTGCCGGCGCCGGTGAAGTACCTGCAGGCGCACGAGGGCGGAGTGTCCCATTTCAACTACCGGCGTGACAACATCCTACTGACCTGGATGCACATCCGATTGATGGTCGGGTTCGTGCTTCGCACGCCCGTGTTACTTTCGGGAAAAATACGCCGCCGCATCGGCCATAAAACCTAGCGCACCATGTCCACCTCAGTCCTGCTTCATCTGCTACGCGAACGAATTTCCTGGGGCAAGCAGCCCAGGGTGCCGGAGCCGGATCTGGTCATGGAAAACGAGGCGCAGACCTCGGCCTATTCCCAGGCCGGCGAAAAGGGCGGGGTCTTGGCGTTTCTCTACCTGTACCACGCCTTGCAGGTCACGTCGATCCTGAAAGGCGGAGATCTGGTGCTCGATCTGGCCTGTGGACCGGCCAATCAGCTGATGCAGATTGCGCAGCTCAATCCCGATGTGCGCTTCATCGGCCTGGACGCTTCGCCCACCATGCTGGAGTGCGCGCGCAGCACGCTGGCGCGTGCCCAGACTCGCAATGTGGAGCTGGTGCAGGGCGACATGATGCGACTGATCAATCTGGATGCCGCCAGCATGGATTGCGTGATTTGCACCATGTCGCTGCACCACTTGCCCAACCAGGCCGCGCTGCACGCCACGCTGCGCGAGGTGCGCCGTGTCCTGAAGCCGCAGGGACGCTTCTACCTGACCGATTTCGGACGCCTCAAGCGCCTGGGCACCCAGCGTTTTTTTGCCGACGACCTGCGGCAATCGGCGCAATTTACCGAGGACTACTTCAACTCGCTGCGCGCCGCCTTCAGTGTGGACGAGTTGTCCGAAGCTGTGGCACCCTTGGGCCAGGACGTGCAACGCCATGTGACGTCCCTGGCACCGTTCATTGTGGTGTTCAAAAGCGCGTTTCAGCGCCCTATGGATGCTCCGACGCTGCAGCGCGCCAGGGAGGCGTTTGCCAAGCTGGCGCCCGCGCACCAGAACAATTTTCGCAGCGTGGCCAACTGGTTTCGCAGCAGCGGCTTCCCCCTGCCCTGCCAACTGGATTAGCTCGGAGTCGCGCCAGCGCGCTGCGCATTGAGAATCGGTTGCGCATACAACCGCAGCAGCGCTTCGCGCGCCGGGGCACTGGGCAATCCCATGGCGCTCAAGGCTGCGACCTGCTGCCCTATTTTTTCCAGGAAGGCCTGCGCGTAAGCGCTGTCCTCACAGCGCTGCTGGTGCAGCAGGGAATGGGCCATCCGGTTGCTTTCCCAGGGGCGGTAAATGCGCCAGATTTGTGCATCGATTTCGTTCACGACGTCCTGCACCAGATCGCCGCCGGACGCCCGGTCTAGGCGAATCTCCTCGCCGAACGCCAGATGCACATGGCCCTTGTCGGCGACCAGGCTGTCGCGGATTTGCGCCACGTCCTCACCCGCGGCCTTGTGGTACTTGCCGTGTTCGCGTCGCATCAGGGTTTCACGTACCTTGTGCGTGGCACAGGGCTCAAATTCGTAGGAGATGGCGACCGGAACGATGTGCAGTTTTTCAAAATCTGCGCGGGTTCGGGCCGCCAGCCCCAGCATCTTGATGATCGCCGGGTCCGTGTGGTCGTTGCCATCCTTGGTGCGTCCGGGGCTTTGTGACAACCAGATCGAATAACGCTGTTCCTCGATCTGGCGTGCCAGGTAGGCGGCCACCTGCTGGGCGTTGGCGTAGACGTCGCGGCGTGCGCCACTGCGCTTGATGCTCACGCCATTGAGCAGCAGCATGAGTTCGGCGACGCCGGGCGTGGTCATCAGATTGTCGCCCACACAGACCTTGCAGGTGCCGCGTCCGCTGGACAGCATGTTCAGCGATACCAGAGCGGCGTCGGTGACGATGCAGCGGTGGTTCGAGATGAACAGGAACTTGCGGTCGGTCGGGAGCTGGTCCAATCCGGAGATGCTCAGACCCTGCGAGGTCTGGCCCAGAATGCGCTGCAGCATCGGGTTCACATAGGCAAACTGGAAATCCTCCGTACCGAGGAAGGACTGCGTCTGCGCCACGACGGCCTGTCGTGGCAGTTCCGGGAAACACCAGGGAAGGATGACGTCGGCCAAGGGACTGGCGAAGAACTGGTCACGGCATGCTGCGAATTCGGCCGGACTGTCCACCGTGCGCCGTATCGTGGAGTTCATGGGAGAGGGCTGCCTGCGCTGGTGATCAAACCATGCCGCCGTTGACCGAGATCACTTGGCCGGTGATGTAGGCGGCGTTGTCCGAGGCCAGAAAACCCACCAGCGCCGCAACTTCTTCCGGCTTGCCGGCGCGCTTCATGGGCACCATCCTGTCGATGGCGGCGCTGTCAAAGGCGTCTTTGCTCATGTCAGAGCTGATGATGCCGGGTGCCACGGCATTCACGGTGATACCGCGCGTGGCCAACTCCAGGGCGAGCGATTTGCTCGCCGCGTGCAGTGCACCTTTGGCGGCGGCGTAGTTGGTTTGGCCACGGTTGCCGGTGATGGCGGCAATCGACGAAATGCTGATGATGCGTCCCCAGCGGCTGCGGATCATGGGCATGGACAAGGGCTGCGTGACGTTGAAGAAGCCATGCAAGGAAACGTCGATCACGCTGTGCCACTGCTGGCGCTGCATGCCGGGAAATACGGCGTCATCGTGGATGCCGGCATTGTTGACCAGCACCTGGATGGGACCGCCTTCGAGCAGGGACTCGAGCGCTGTCTGGCAGGCGCTGCCGTCGGTCACGTCAAACTGGATCGCCTGTGCTGAGGCACCGCCGTCCTGCAATTCGCGGCACAAATCCTGGGCACTCGCGAGATGGCTGTTGGCGTGGACGATCACATGCATGCCGTCCGCAGCCAACCGGCGGCAAATCGCCGCGCCGATCGCGCCACTGCCGCCGGTGACCAGCGCGCGCTTCATGGGCGTCGGCTCCATTTGGACGACGCCGTGCGCACAGGTTCGGTCAGGTCGATTTTCATGGCCAAAATTCAGTCAACGCTGCGGACCTCGACCCGCAGTCGCAGGCTGCCCAGATATTCCAGCACCACCGATCCGCTGCCGGCCTGCGCCAGCAAGGCCAGCAAGGGCAGGCTGCGCGCCACCGGAATGCACTGGCGCAAGCGTTCCAGTTCGTCCTGGGGCATGGGCGTCGCGTCGGCGTCGCTGAGCGTCAGCTTGAGCAAGGCGCGCGCCGCCGCAGTGCGGCAGGGATTCAACACCAAGGCGACGCCCATGGCGGCGGGGATGGGGCGCAGACTGTGCATGGGCTCGGGAAACGCCGTGTCATAGGCCAGCAGCATGCAGGCTTGGCCATTGCTGATGCCCTGGACGGCGGCTTCCAGCAGCCCGGCCGCAAAGGTGGCGTCGTAGGCGTTCAGGCTGGTGCTGGGCTGCATGCTGCCGGTGGCGATGCCCCAATAGCCCGAAGGCGCGTTGTGCACGGCATTGTGAAAGCGCGTCGGAGACAGGGCACGATCGCTGGAGGCCAGGGCTTCCAGAATGGCGTGGATATTGTCACAGTCAGCTTCAGTCGAGGAAAACACCGTGGCCAGGCTGGCCAGATCGGCGCCGGCGTGGCGTGCCGCCTCCAGGCCTATGGCCATGGCCAGCTTGACCGGGATGCCGACCCGTCGGCGTTCGGCCGGGGGCAGCTTTTCCACTGCAGGCAGCGCCGTGATGGCCGCAACATAGGGCTGGCGCCCGGCAAGGACCACTTTGGCCTGTTCCCAGCCGCTCAGGCCAGGCCCGAAAAGTCCGACGCCATCCAGGTAGAGCTTGAGTTCGCTCATATGCGATCCATCACGACCAAGGCGTTCCATTTCAGGCACGGAGTGTGTGCGATTCGCATCTGTCGTTGTATCTCTTTCCAGCTATTGATCGACTATTGTAGGCGCTGCCATTGGCCTTCAGGCCCGGCCAAAGGGGCCTTTGGCGGCCTGCGCCGTGGCTGCGCGTGCCAGCGGTCCGTGGTCCAGCCAATCCTCCCAAAGCGCCTTCCACGTCGCCCATTGGTGGCTGCCGGGGAGCACGCGAACGCGCTCTTCAGGCAGCAAATCCGCGAGCATTCGCTGCCCCTTCAGGAAACGGTCGGCGCTGCCAGTGCCGAAGTACACCGGGGTGGTCGATTGCGCCTTCAGGGACTCCTGTCCCAGCCATTGCCACCAGGCGCGTTCGTCCAGAGTGGAACCCGGCTGCTGACACCAGGCGGCGGCACCGCCGGCGGCGCGGATCTCGGCCAGGACATCGCCCGTACCAGGGTAGGGGGCGAGCAAGAACAGGCCCGCGAGACGGTCGGCATGCCGGGCCGCGTAATGCAGGGCACTGAAGGCGCCCATGGAGATTCCGGCCAACCAGATGGACCGATAGCCTTCGGACAAAGCGGGCTGCACCACCTGCGCATCCAGCGCAGCGACCATGGTCTGGTCGATCACATGCTGGGCCGTGACGTCCGCGAGCATCAGGTCCACGGGCAATTGGCGCTGGCGCAGCGCGTCGACAAATCCTTGCGCGTACAGGTCGTCAACGTTGGACAGGGAGGGCGGCAGCAGCACCAGCAGCGTTTCGCTGCGGCTGGCGCCAGCGTGCAATTCACTCATGGTGCGCATCTGGCCGTTCCCTCGTGAGAATCGCGGCAAAAACCAGGGCCAGGAAGGCGCCTGGTGCCACGGTGCTGCCGATCGCTGCCAGCACCGGCACCTTGGACAGTCCCAGCAGGCCGAAACTGCCCACCGAAGTCAGGTTGGCGACGACCAGGGAGACCTGCGTCTGCTGTCGGTAGTCTGCGCTGCCGGTCTGTGCGCCGCGGTCGAAGAACAGGGCGTAATTGGAGCCTATGGCCACGACGAGCAACAAGCCGACCAGGTGCAGGATGGTGAGCTGTGTGCCGTTCAGCAGCAGGGCCGCGGTCACACACGCCACGGCACAGGCCAGGGGCGCTGCCACGCGCAGGCTGCGCACCCAGGAGCGCAGGGAGAGCAGCAACAGTGCCAGGATGAACAGGCAACCTATGGCGGACAGCCACAGGGCCTCATGGCGATAGCCGTCAAACAGGCTGCTGGACTCTTCCAGCATGTCGATCACCACAGCATCGTTCAAGCCCTGTGCGCGCAGCGCGGCATGCACCCGGTCCAGCGGAATGTTGTCGGCCAAAGGGCCGTCGACCATGGGGCGCAGGGGCATCAGCACCAAGTAGCCGGAGGCACGCGGCACCAGCATGGAGTCCACCAGCAACGCCGCCGAGGTGCCGTTCAGGTCCCGGCGCAGCAAGGGCGCACGTTGCCGCGCGGCCTGCAGGTCGGCCAGGAACCCCTCCAGGCGCTCGACCCGCACCGGCAGATCCAGCAGCGCCTGGCGCAGTCGCGCGCTGGCCTGCGCAGCGTCGGGCAGCGCGGCTTGTCGGGACTGCTGCCGGGCCACACTGGGCAGCACCGTGGCGGGTGAACTGAAGCCGGCCATGACCTGTTCCTGCACCAGGCCTTGCAGCACGGCGCCAGCGCGTTCAGCCAGTTGCAGCGCGGCTTCCTGGTCGGGCGCCGCCAGCGCCATGATGTAGCGCGTATCGGTTCCGCCCAGATCAGCACGCAGTTGTTCATCCACCTGACGTTCGGCCTGGGGCAGCGGATTGAGGCCCGAGAGCTGGCGATTCCAGACGCTGCCGTTGTGCAGCAGCACCACGGCGCAGGCCGCCAGTGCCAGCGCGATCACCGGCCAGCGCAGTGCTGCGGCGCGGGCTATGCCGTGGTCCAGGCTGGCGCCGGCCTGGCTCAGGTCGCGCAACGCCAATTGCTTCGGTGTCAGTACCGGCAGCACGTAACGTGTCACCAGCACGGCGGCCACCAGGCCGCTGATGGAATACAGACCGAGCTGGGCCAGGCCCGGAAAACTGGAGCTCAGCAGGGCGGCAAAACCGGCGATGGAGGTCAACACGCCGAGCCAGATGGTGCGCCAGAAATTGGCCGAGACGGTGCTGCTGCTGCGCTGAATGAAGAAGTAGATCGAGTAGTCCACCGCTTCGCCGATCAGGGTGGTGCCAAAGCCCAGCGTCAGACCATGCACCTGGCCAAAGCCCAGGCTCACGGCAGCGATGCCTGCCGCCACCCCCGAGAGCACCGGCAACAGGCCCAGCACCAGCAGAGTCACCGAGCGGTACACCGCCAACAGCAGACAGATCACCAGTACGAGACTGGCGGTGGCCAGGCGGCCGACCTCTTCCTGGATGGTGTTGCGCGAGGCCGCCGAGGACACGCCAGCGCCGCTCATCACCAGGTGCGTCTGCGGACTGCGTCCTGGCAGCGCGCCGAACAGGGTGCGCGCCTTTGCCACCGCCTGCGACTGCGCCTCGGTGTCGGAGCCGGCGGCGCGAGTGAAGGCCAGCAGCAGGGCGCGTTGCCCGTCGCGTGAGGCCCAGGCACCCTCGATGTTCTGCGGCTGGCCCAGGCCGGAAAACTGCTCCAACAGGTTCAGCGTCTCGCCGGTGGGGTCGCGCGGGAACAGGCGCTTGAGGCTCATCCCGGCGCTGCCCGAGAGCGCGGTGATGGAGCTGCTGATGGCCGCTTGCAAACCCTCGACCTCAAAGTGCGCTGCGGTGACCGCCGGGCTGAGCAAATAGCGGTTGTCGAAGAAGTAGGCACGGTCTTTCTCCTGGGTTTCTTCCTGTCCGTTTTGCACAGCGATAAACAGGCCGCTCTGCTGCAGCTCCTTGGCCAGGGCGCGCGACAGGCGGGCGCGTTCGACGCCGTCTGCCCCTTCGATACCCAGCATCATCAGCCGCGCCACCGCACCGTCGCGCAATTGATCGATCAGGAGTTGCTGGCGCGCGTTGGGCGCGCGCGGCATGAACGCCGACAAATCCGCCACGAAGTGGGTCTGGGCGATCACCAGCAGACAGGCCAGCATGCCGACCAGCCAGAGCAGCAGCGGCAACCCAAGGCGCTTGTTGTTCATGCCGCAGATTCCCAAAAATCGAAGAAGTTGAACCAGTTGTAGGGCGCCGCCTTGCAGTGCCGCTCCAATAGCGCCACGTATTTCTGCATGGTTTCGCGCACCACCGCATCGCGCTCACTGCGCGGGACGTTCGTCAGGTCGGCCAGCGGCTCAAAGTGCACCTCGTAGCGGTTGCCTCCACCGTAGAGCGCGGTCATGAAATAGACCGGGTAGCCCAGCATCGCAGCCATGCGAAAGGGGCCGGTCGGAAAGCGTGCCGGTGCGCCCAGAAAAGGCAGGCTGTGGTACTGGTCCGGGCCGGCGGCGCGGTCCGCCAGGACGCCGACCAGGCTGCCCGTTTCCAGCTTGTGGTGGATCGTCAGCAGGGAATCCATCTGGCCCAGCGCAATCAGGCCGCTGATGGCTTGCGGATTGATGGCGGCCAGGGCGCGGTTGAGCTGGCGGGCATTTTCCGGGTACATGGCGATGCAGGATTTGAAGCGGTTGTTGCGTCCGTGGGCGAGCAAGACTTCGAAACTGCCCATGTGCGCACCGAACAGCAACATGCCCTGGTCCTTGCCCTGGTGCCGGATGATCGGCTCTGCGCCAAACGTCTTGATGTCGAACAGCTGGTCCTGATGGTTGAGCAGGTAAAACCGGTCATGGATGGTGCTGGCAAATGCCAGGATATGCCGGTATCGGTCCCTCCACGTGACGGGGCGTTGCAGGGCGCGCTCCAGGTAGGTCCGCGAAGCCTTGCGGGCCTTGGGGGCCGCCAGCAAAAAATACAGGGCAATGCCATGCACCACGATGCGCGAGAGTGGGCGCCCAAAGGCCAGCGAGATGCGGGTCATCAGTTGCAGCAAAAAGAAGCTGCCGCGCTCTTTGCGTTGCATCCATTCCGGCTTGCCATCCAGCGGCTTGGGCTCGCTTGGGGGACTCACTCGGGTGCACCTTGTGGCAAGGGAAAACGGCCGCTGGCGATTCTGCGCGCTGCGCTGCGGATTTCGAAACGCACGGCCGAGGCTCCGACTTCGAAATCGAGCTCCAGCGCGTCGGCCGGCGTTGCCGGGCTGTGAAACTTGGCCTCGGCCAGTGCCTGAAAGCGCTGGCCGAGTTGCGCTTCAATCGCCGCTTGCGCCCAATCGAGCAGCAACACACCGGGCACGATCGGCTGCCCCGGAAAATGGCCCGCGAACACCGGGTGGTCGGCAGCAAATGGCAGTGCGACCACAGGCATCTCAGGATCTCACGACAAGGTGGGTGGCGCGCAGTTCGGCCAGGGTCGAGGCCGTCAATTTGCCGTTGGCGTCGCGCGCCAGGCTGTCGAGGAAGATCAGGGGCCGCGGCAGAAAGACCGGATCGACATGCTGGCGCAAGGCTGCCAGCAGCTTGGCGCCCGTCAGAGCGGGCGCCACGACGAAGGCCATCAGGCGCGGCACGCCGTCGGTCGAGGCGCTTTCGTGCATGCAGAAAACGCCGTCCGCCACGCCGTGCAGGCTGAGCAGTAGCTGATTCAGGTAGGCCAGCGAGTTGCGTTTACCGACGATGTTGATCATGTCCGAGTTGCGCCCCAGCAGGCGAAAGCGGGTCGGGCTGAGCAACTCCAGCGCATCGCCCAGCGTTTGTGGCGTATCAAAGTGGTCAGCGCAAGCACGGACCTGCGCGCCGTCGCGTTGCAGCGTGATGCCGGAATAAGTCTCCCAGATTTCCTCCCGGGTGGGACGCCGGGTGGCCAGCGCACCGGTTTCGGTGGAGCCGTAGATCTCCACCAGGGGCGCGTTCAGTTGCGCTTCAACTTCCCGGGCCAGTTCCAGGGACAAAGGCGCCGTGGCCGACAGCACGGCGCTGACGCGCGGCAAGTCGACCTTCGCGTCCATCAGTTTACGCAGGTGAAACGGCGTGGAAACCAGCAGGCGAGGTTCCGGCATTTCGGCCAGCGCGTGGGCTACATCGGCCGCAAAAAAGGGTTGCCCTGCGCTGAACTGACCGCCACCAAAAATCGGCAACAGCACCGTCGCTTCCAAGCCGAACATGTGCTGAGGTGGCACGGTGCCCAGCACCGAGCAGGGCCCGCCTGCCGCCTGCCACATGCGTTCGGCCTCGGCCACGGCGCACTTGTGCATGCGCCAGAAGCTCATGCTGTGGGCCTGCGGTGTTCCGGTCGAACCGGAGGTGAAGATGCGCGCGATCACCTGGCTGCGTGGAATCTGCGGCAGGTCCTGCGGCGTGTCGGCCCCCTCCAGGCTGGCGTGTTGAACCACGACAAACGGCATCTGCACCGGCCTGGGCGTGTCCTGCTCGCCCAGGCATACGGCATCGGGGTAACTGACCAGCAAGGCGGCCATGTTTTCCGGGGCCGTGGAGTTTTGCAGCAGGCTCACCACGTTGCGGCTGATGGCGGCGAACAGCGCCACCGAGAACCAGTAGCGGTCCTTGCACAGGTTGAACACGTGTCCGGTCTGCGGCAGTCGTGCGGCCAATACCAGCACATCGTGCAGGAACTCCGCCTGACTGACCGCGCGCTGGTTGCGCCATGCGAAGATTTGGTGGCTCCGGTAGCCGGGTAACAGGGGCAGCGTATTCATGGGCGAGCCAGGCTTGCTGCCGGGGGCTGAAGCAGCACGCTGGCACGGCCGTGCAGCAGCAGGCGCTCCTGGCAAAGGACGCTGAAGTCGTAAAGCAGGCTGGCCTCGTTGCCCGACAGGCGGGTCGCGCGAACCGTGATTTCGGGGCCCACATCGTCCAGCCGCGGAGTCGACCATTGCACATTGCGCACGCTGGTGAGGAAGCCAACTTCCGGTCGGTCGAGCGGCGCCAACAGGGCGCCGTGCACGGCCATGGCCTGTGCGGCGTACTCGATGCCGGCGCTGATCGGAAGTCCCCGGGCATTGCGCAGCGGATTGTCCGGTGCGCAATGGCTGGTCGCGCTGCAACAGATGGCGTTGCCGTCCCAATCGTTCACTGCGTGCAGCAGGCACATGCTGCCATGGTGCGGAATATGAGCGGCGATCCAGGACCAGTTGATCTTCATGCCCTACCGGTGGAGAACAGCAGGCTGCAGTTGCTGCCGCCAAAGCCAAAGGAGTTGCTCAGTGCGTGATGGATGGCCCGTTCCTTGTTGGCCAAAAGGTAGTTGCAGTGCAGGCGCGCATCGAGTTCGCGGGTGCCGACACCGCCCGGCAAAAAGCCATGGCGCAGTGCCAGTGCGCAGAGCACGGCTTCCACGCCGCCGGCCGCGCCCAGCGTGTGGCCGGTGTGGCCCTTGGTGGAACTGCAGGACGTGTCGCTGCCGAACATCGCGCTTACGGCCAGGCCTTCGGCGGCGTCGTTGCTGGGTGTGGCCGTACCGTGCAGGTTGATATAGCCAATCGCCTGCGGCTGCAGGCCCGCCATGTCCAGGGCGGCCTGCATGGCAAGGCGCGCACCCAGACCCTCGGGATGCGGCGCCGACATGTGGTGCGCGTCGCTGGACTCCCCGACGCCGCAAAGCAGGATGTCATCTGCCCGAGCCTGGTCGGCGCGTTCCAGCAGGATGAAGGCCGCACCCTCGCCAATTGAAATGCCATCGCGCTGGGCGTCAAACGGCATGCAGGGGCGGCTCGACACCAGTTGCAGCGAGTTGAACCCGTAGAGCGTGGTCAGGCACAGCGAGTCCACGCCACCGACCACCGCGGCATCGATCATGCCGCAGTCGATCATGCGCTGGGCGGCGCCAAACACCTTGGCGCTGGATGAACAGGCGGTCGAGACGACGTGGGCCGGGCCTTGCAGATCGGCGTAGTGGCAGACGAAATCCGCCACCGAAAACATGTTGTGCGTGTGCCGGTAGGAGTGGCTTGCGGGCAGGGCGCCGCTGACCGGATCGCGCTCGCGATAGGCTTGCTCCGAGCTCAGGATGCCGGAGGTGCTGCTGCCCAGGAACACGCCGATGCGTTTTTTGCCATAGCGATCGGCCGCGGCCTGCACGCTCTGCATGAACCCATCCTGCTCCAGCGCCAGTTGGGCGAGGCGGTTGTTGCGGCAGTCGAATTGCTGCAAGTCAGCGCGCATGTCGACGGCGTCCAGCCCCTCGACCTCGCCGATGCAAGTGGACAGATCCACGGTTTCCCAGGCACGCGCCTGCAGGCCGCTGCGTTGCGCGCGCAGCGCACTCAGCGTCTGCGCATTGCCGCGCCCCAGGGCGGTGGTGACGGTGAATGTTTTTAGGAGTAATGGCTGCACGGCAAATTCACATGATGGAACGCTGAAATTTTACTTGACTATGGCAGGCGCGCGACCCGCAAAAACCCCGGGCAAGGCCTGCCGTCGCCCATGCCTTCTCAAGACAGACCGCAGGACTGGACCAGCGTGACGGGTGTGAGTCCGTGTGCCCGGATGGCCTCGAGCAACCGGGGCAGCACCGCCACAATGAGCGCCTCGCCGGCAGGCGTGTGCGCCGCATGGCCATCGTGCAACAGCAGGATGTCTCCGGCGCCAAGTTGGTGGGTCAGGCGCCGCAACACTGTTTCAGGATCCCGCTCTCGGGTATCGAAACCACGCCGGGTCCAGGTGGCCTGGCGCAGACCCACTTCGTGCAGCACAGGGTCGAGAAAGAGGTTGCGCAGTCCGGCGACCGGGCGGTAGAAGTGAGGTGCCTTGCCGGTGATGCGCTGCAGCATGTCTTGTCCTCCCAGGATCTCCCGGCGCCAGCCTGCGGGCCCGCTGAGCGAGCACAGCGTTGGATGGTGGGCGCCATGGTTCTCAATGCGGTGGCCGGCAGCCAGCATGCTGGCGCACAGTTGCGGCTGTGCCGCGGCGCGCTCGCCTATGCAGAAGAACGTGGCGGTCACACCGTGCTGTGCCAGGATGGCCAGGACCTGCGGTGTCACCAGTGGATCCGGGCCGTCATCGATGGTGAGGGCCACTTCACGCCGCTGCACCGCGGCAGCGGGCAGGCGCACCATGTTGGCACCCAGGCAGCTGCTGCGTGGCCACAGGCTGGCGGCGACCAGCATCAGCTGACTGAGCAACAGCGTCGCTGTCGCCAAGCGCCACTGGTGCGGGTAGCTCATCACCAGCAAGAGCGCCGCGCCATGCAGGGCCAGTTGAACCAGCAGAAACGGCCCAGGGCGCCACGCGCCTGTCGTGTTCGGAGTGATTGGCTGCGGCCTTGCGGGCTTCACGGCACGGCGACTTTGGCGATCACCATTTCGACCCGGTCACCGTCTGCCTGCTCGAATGTGATGGTTTTAAGGTTGGCCTCGGCACCTGCGATCTGGACCTGGCGCACGACCTGGGCCACGGCTTTTTGCACCGGTGTCAGGGTCAGCTGCCATTTGCTCGGCACACCGCTGAGGGTGACTCCGTAGTTTCTTTCCAGGGTGGCCTGATCCCCGCTGAGCGTGCCGCGGATGCTCTCGACCACCGCGGCAAGTTCCGGGTGATCTTGCAGCCGCAGCTTGAGCGGCTTCTTCTCCGGCAGGGTGACGGTCAGCTTGTCGCCGTCGAGCAGCATGACCTCCGGGCGCGGCTTGAGCGTGCGCTTCTCCAGCCGATCCGGCGCATCGAAGGACAGTTCGCCGGAGGATTCCAGCGGCTTGTCCAGCATGCTCATGTATTTCCTTTCGACAAAGCTGGCTTTGCCGGATCTTTGCTGGGCCAGCAAATGCATCAGTTCGGGCAAGGCCCAGTCCGCTGCCAGACCGCTGACGCAAAAGGCCAAGCCCAGGAGCGCCGCGACCCCATGCGCCGGGCGCAGCCATGCAGGCGGTCGGATCTCAGTGCCGTTCATGCGATCGATAGGCTTTGATGGTCTGGGCGATGCTGAAGTGGGCGCGGTCAGGCAGCACACGAACCCGCACCAGGTATTCGACGACAAACATCAGTCCGACCAGCACCGGGGTGAGCAGGTTGGCGAAGTAGGACCAGATGGCAATCGGTGCGAAGCAGAACAGGACCACCGACAGCAGGGCACTGGCGATGAAGTAAACGGTCCAGACCACGGTGACTTTCATGGTGTAGCGCATGTAGCTCGGATCGGCCGGGCCAGACAACATCAGTTGAGTCACGCGTGAGCACAGCGCGTCCGCGTCCGCGCGTCCCAATGTGCCGCCAAAGGTGATGGCCAGCAGCCCCATGGTACCGGCATGCTGCGCGAAATACAGCCAATTCAGATGGTCGCGCAAGTCGTCGAGGTACAGCAGCACGGTGAGCGCCAGCGCAGTGAGCAGGGTGAGTGCCAACCAGCGCAGGCGCGAATGCCAGGCCGCCAGCAAGGCCATCACCGTCAGCGGCGTGACACCCAGCACCAGCATCAGCGTGCTGGGGTGCTCGGCAATGGTCAGGATGTGGCTGAAAGCCAGGTACGCCGCGCCAGCGATGGCGATGGCTGCAATCAGCAACAGCCGCGTCAGGCCGGTCACTTGCTGCGCTTTTCCGCGATATAGGCACTCAGGCTGCGCAGCGACTTGAAGATGGCAAAATTGTCGTCGCCTTCGGTCTTCATCTGAATGCCATAGTGCTTGGACATGACCAGCGCAATCTCCAGGATATCGATGGAGTCCAGTCCCAAACCATCGCCGTACAAATCGGAGTCGGCCGCAATGCTCTCTGGTGCAACCTCCAGATTGAGCGCAGTGACAATGAGTTTCGCAACTTCGCGTTCAAGTTCTGCATTGGCATCGGCTGCACTGGGTGGGTTGATCATGGTGTTAAAAATTCATGGAATAATTGTATTGAGACACGGCCCCGGTATCGACGTCGGGGTTTGCGGTGCAAGGATTCTTCTACTGCGTGTTCTGCAATCTGTGACTTTGGTCATTTTAATGCAATCAAATCCTCTTCAAGGTCACAGTCCACCCGAGCAGCATGCGCCCTTATCTTCCAACCCGAGCGGTCATTGATTGGCGCGCGATCTTGCTGAATGATTTCTGGTTCAAGTTTTTGGGCACGAGTGCATTCATGTCACTGTTCTTCTGGGCCTACCTTTTTTTGCTGAAAAACCCCGCGTTCCCGGTGACCATCATGCCGCTGACCTTGGTGGATCAATGGATCGTTTTTGCGCCACTGGCGCTGGTTCCCTATTTGTCACTTTGGCTTTATTGTTCGCTGCCGGTGAGCTTGCTGCCGACGCGGCTTCGATTGCTGAACTTCGGGTTTTGGATTGGCGCCATGTGTGTGCTGGCCTTGTCCATTTTTTACTGGTTGCCCAATGCCGTTCCGCCCGCCTCCATTGATTGGGCGCAGTATCCCGGCGTGTCTTTTCTCAAGACGGTGGATGCGGCCGGTAATGCCTGTCCGTCGCTGCACGTCGCGGCGGCGGTGTATTCGAGTTTCTGGCTGTACTGGTTGATGAAGGAGCTTCGCCAGGGATGGCGCTGGCAGTCGACTCAGGTGGCGTGGGGTCTGGCCATTGTGTACTCCACCATGGCCACCAAGCAGCATGTGTCGCTCGATGTGCTGGCCGGCATGCTGCTGGGAGCCGTCTTTGCCTGCAGCGCCAGATGGTTTGATCGCCGGCTGCAGGCTGCCCGCCCGCTCTATGCACGCCTGCAAGACCAAGGACAGCCATGAGCGCAACGCCTGAGATTCCGGCCCCGATGACCAGCAGCGCGGCGGCACTCGATCTGGCGTTTCTGCAGGAGATCAAGTCCATGCTGCTGGAAGCCGTCGATGCCAGTGAGCCGCCGGGCGGCCTGAGCGCGGATGAAGCCCTGTTTGGGCCGGATTCACGTCTGGACCTGGACTCGCTGGACGGTTTGCAATTGTCCGTGGCGATCCAGAAGCGCTACGGCATCCGCATGGCCGACAGCAAGGATCTGCGCCGTGCGCTGACATCCCTGACGGTGCTGGCCAGTTACATCGCCGTCCACAAAAAATGAAGCCGGTGTACCTGACTGGGCGCGCCCTGGCATCGGTACTCGGGATGAATCTCGCGCAGGCGCTGAGCAGCCTGCGCAGCGCGGTTGCGCCGAGTGCCACAGCCTACCCGCTGGCCGGCCACGGCGACTGGCCCTACTGTCGCATTCCCGGCAACAGCCATGGCTGGGATGAACGGGCACGCGCCCTGATCACACAGGTCGCGGCCGACGCCGGGGCTGCGCAGGCCCGCGATGGCGCCTTGTTCATTGCCACCTCTTGCCAGGACGGCGAAGCTGCCGGACACGCCGAACGCAACAATGATTTCCATGCCTTGGCCCAGCGCATGGGCGCCTGGCTGGACTGGCGCGGCCCGGTATTCCTGCTCAGTAGCGCCTGCACCTCCAGCATGCAGGCCTTGCTCAGTGCCAGCGAATGGCTGCGCGCGGGCACGGCAACGCAAGCTCTTGTGTTGGGCGTGGAACTGGACAATCAGCTCACGCTGCCGGGCTTCGCCGCACTGCAACTGCTCAGCCCGAAGTGCAGCCAACCGTTCGCGCTGCAGCGCGACGGCCTGGTGTTGGGCGAGGCCGTGGCCGCGTTGCGATTGTCGACCGAGCCCACTGCACCCTGGCAGCTGATGGGGGGCGCAAATGTGGTGGACGGCAGCCAGCCCACCAGTGCATCGGCGACGGCAGTGACACTGATGTGCCAGCGTGCGCTGGCGACCAGTGGCCTGAGCAGCACCGATGTGGATCTGATCAAGGTACAGGCCAGCGGCAGTCCGGGCAACGACGCGAGCGAGGCCGAAGGGCTGCGTGCCGCCTTTGCCAGGGTGCCCGCGTTGGTGTCACTCAAGCCCTTGATCGGGCATTGCATGGGCGCCAGTGGCGCAGCTGAAATTGCCTTGTTGCTGGAGTGTCTGGAACAGGGCTTTTGGCCACGCTGCACCGATGCCGTCGACCCTGCCCTGGGCGTTCAGCTGGCGCCGCAGGCGCCGCCGCAGTTGAACTGCATTCTGGCGGCGATTCTGGGTTTTGGCGGTGGCCACGCGGGTGTGCTGCTCCAGCGCAGTCCTTCATGACGGTGTACCGCATCAGTGCGCGCTTCGTCCCCCAGGTCCTTGCCGCAGGCTGGGGCGCACAACTCCTCGAACGCTTGGGCAGCCGGCCGCGGCGACTGGGTCGCTGGGCCGAACTGGGCATGTACGGCGCGCTGGAGTGCCTGGCGGCTGACGCACAAGCCACGCTGACGGAACACGCCGCACTGCTGTTGAGCAGCCAGCACGGACCGGCACTTGCGATGCACAGCGCGCTGGCGCAGGCCCGAGAAGGTTTGCCTATGCCGTTGAGCTTTTTGCAGACCCAGCCCAGCCAGTTGCTGGCGGCGCTGTCGGCCCAACTGCGTTGGCGCGGCGATGCGCGCTTCATCACCCACCCGGACCCGCTTGCTGTTCTGACCTTGGCCTTGACAATGGCGGGCCGCCATGCCGACGGCCTGCTGGCGGGTTGGGTCAACGAACTGCCAACCGAGAGCACTGTTTGGCTGCGCCTGCAGCCGGTGGCCGATCCGGGCGGCGCCTGGATCGATGTCGGTGATTTCCAAACACTGCTGCATCGTGCCAGCCATGTGCGGATTGGCCCCTCCCTGCTCGAGGTTATCATCCAGCCCTAATACATCCAGGTCGATAACGTGCGTGGATGCCGGAACGAACTCAGTGCATTCAAGTCCCCCCAACAGCAAAAAAGAAGATGACGGCAGTGCCGCCCCCAGACCCAAACGGGTGCTGGTGATTGGCTATTCCCAAAGTGGCCAGTTGACGCGGATTGCCGAGCGCATCCTGGCGCCCTTGCGCCAGGCCGGCGACATGGAATTGCGGGTGGAGACCCTGAGCCCGCGGCAGCCCTACCCCTTTCCCTGGACCTTCTTCAGCTTTCTCGACGCCTTCCCTGAGTCGGCTCATTTGGTGGCACCTGAACTGGAGCCTCTGACATTGCGCGGCGACGAAGATTTTGATCTGGTGATCCTGACCTATCAGGTCTGGTTTTTGGCGCCTTCGCTGCCCGTCACGGCCTTTTTGAAGCATCCGCTGGCGCAGCGCCTGCTGCGCGGCAAGCCGGTGGTCACGGTGATTGCCTGCCGCAATATGTGGATGATGGCGCAGGAGAAAATGAAACAGTTGCTGAGCGATTGCGGCGCCCGTGTCATCGACAACGTGGTACTCACCGACCCCAGCCCGACGCTGTTGACACTGGTCACCACGCCGTATTGGCTGCTGACCGGGCGCAAGCGCCTGCTGGCGCTGCCGGCAGCGGGCATCGACGACGACAGCATCGAACGGGCGCAGCGCTTTGGCTGCGCCTTGCGTGACGGTCTGCGCCGTGACGCGGAACGCGGGCAGGCTGCGATGTTGCAGGGCTTGAGCGCCTGCGTGGCCGACCCGCGCCTGTACGTGAGCGAACGCGCCGGCACCCGCAGCTTTTATTTGTGGGGCAAATTGCTGCGCGCGGCAGGCGGACCCGGGACGCCCTGGCGCAAACCCTTGCTGATGCTGTATGTGGTCTTCCTGATCCTGTTGATACTCAGCGTGGTGCCGGTGAGCCTGTTGCTGCAGGCAGCATTGCGCCCCTGGCTGAAGCCGCAACTGGCGGCCTTGAAGCAGCGGTTTGAAATGCCTTCAGGGTCTGGGCAGGAGCGAATGGGAATGTATGAGCATTGAGGTTTATGTCACGTCAACCGCGGCGTACTTGCCGCAGGAGCCGGTCGGCAACGACGACATGGAGAAAGTGTTGGGCATGGTGGGTGGCAAGCCCTCCAAGGCCCGCCGCATGGTGTTGCGCAGCAACGGCATCCGGCAACGCCACTACGCGATGGACCGAGCCGGCAACGCCACCATGACGAATGCGCAGTTGGCGGCACGCGCCGTCGGGGGCCTGGGTGCCGTGGGCCGTGTGGACTGTCTGGCCGCAGCCACGTCCCGCCCCGATCAGCTGATGCCCGCACACGGCGTCATGGTGCATGGTGAACTGGGCTGGCCGCACCTGGAAGTGGTGTCGCTGGCGGGTATTTGCGTCTCCGGCATAGCTGCCTTCAAGTACGCCTGGCTGTCGGTGAAGGCCGGTGACGCGCAACGCAGCGTGGCCGTGGCTTCCGAGCTGGCTTCTGCTGCATTGCACGCCCGCAATTTCGACGCCGAATACGAGTACAACGAGCAGGAACTGCAAGGGCGACCGGAGCTGGCCTTCGAAAAGGACTTTCTGCGCTGGATGCTGTCCGACGGCGCCGGTGCAGTGATGTTGGAGAATGCGCCGCGCGACACGCTGAGCCTGCGCGTGGACTGGATAGAGTTGTCTTCGGCGGCGCATGAATTGCCGACCTGCATGTACTCCGGAGCCGAGAAGAACGACGATGGCAGCCTGTCCGGTTGGCAGCAGTTCAGTTCCCGCGACTGGGCCACACGCTCGGTGTTTGCTGTCAAGCAGGACGTGCGTCTGCTCAACGAACACGTGGTGCGCAGCACGCTCACCGAACCGCTGCGCGCGCTCATCGACAAGCGCGGCCTGCGCCAGCGACGCATCGACTGGTTTTTGCCGCACATGTCGTCCAACTACTTCGCGCGTCCGATCGAGCTCAGCCTGCAGGAGCTCGGGCTCGACATTCCGCGCGAGCGCTGGTTCAGCAATCTTTGCGAAAAGGGCAACACCGGATCGGCCTCGCCCTTCATCATGCTCGACGAACTGTTTCGCAGCGGGCGCCTGCAGCGCGGCGATACGCTGCTGATGTTTGCGCCCGAGAGCGGGCGTTTTTCCAGCGGTTTTGTTTTCATGGAAGCGGTCTGATGGACGTCTCCGAGGTGCCGCAGGAAGGCAACCGCACCCTGGGTCATCACCGCAAGGTGATGTATGCCAAGGATGCCGAGGGTCGCATGGTGCTGGTCGCTTCGCGCGGCTCGGAACTCGACGAAACCGTGACCCTGCAGGCGGTGCAGCGCCTGAACGCCTTTGCCGATGCGGCGCGGCTGCGTTGCCTGGCGGGCCAGACCGCACCGCTGGAAGTCTGGATGTGGACCCAGCGCATGGACCTGCCCCTGCTGTCGCAGGTGACCGGCATCTGGCAATGGCGCATACGGCGTCATTTTCGTCCCCGCATCTTTGCCCGCCTGAAGCCCGCGCTGCTGCAGCGCTACGCCATGGCGCTGGGCCTGCGCATCGAGCAATTGCAGCAACTTCCATGAATGCCGCCGCCACCCCCTTTCGGCATCGCCACGCAGCGCACTGCGAGAGCGGCGTCGCATCCAACCTGTTCAGCCATTACGGTGCGAGCCTGTCGGAGGCCATGGCCTTCGGTTTGTCCTCGGCACTGTCATTTGCCTATCTGCCGTTTGTCAAGCTGACCGGCTTTCCGCTGATCGCCTACCGCATGCCGCCCAAGTTCATCCTCAAAGGCTTGCGCAAACCCTTTGATGTGCGACTGCACTTCGAGACCTTCTCCAGTGAGGCCCAGGGCCAGCGCCGACTCGATGAATTGCTGGATCAGGGCAAGGTCGTCGGGCTGCAGACCTCGGTGTATTGGCTGCCCTACTTCCCGCCCGACATGCGCTTTCACTTCAATGCCCACAATCTGCTGGTGTATGGACGGGAAGGCGATGACTACCTGATCAGTGATCCGGTGGCGGAAGATCCGCAGCGCTGCGCCAGCGCCGACTTGCAGCGGGCTCGTTTTGCCAAGGGCGTGCTGGCACCCAAAGGCTTGCTGTATTACCCCGACACCTTGGGGCGCACCGAAGTCAGCGCCGCCGCGGTACGCCAGGCGATCGTCAAGACCACGCGCATCATGCTGGGTCCGTTTCCGGTGGTCGGTGTGCGCGGCATGCGCATGCTGGCGCGCAGGATCCGCAAACTGCACAACGACGAGTACGGCCTGAACTACATCGGGCACATCGTGCGCATGCAGGAAGAAATCGGCACCGGTGGCGCAGGTTTTCGTTTTCTGTACGCCAGCTTCTTGCAGGAAGCCGCGGCCCTGTGCGCACTGCCGGAATTGAGCCTGCTGGCCGAACGTTTGAACGCCATTGGCGACGACTGGCGCGGCTTTGCGCTGCAGGCGGTGCGCATGATCAAGGGCCGCGATACGGTTGACTTCGCCGCGCTGGCCGATTCGCTGTTGGCGCTGGCCGACCAGGAAAAAGAATTCTTTCGAACGCTGCGCAACGCCGTCAAGTGATGCTGGCCATACGCGAGTTGTGTTTCCGCTACCCCGGCGCCACAGCCGACGTACTGCAACAGGTCAGTTTGAGCGCCGTGCGCGGTGAGGTGATGGGCCTGCTGGGCCCCAATGGTGCGGGCAAGACCACCTTGATCGCCCAACTCGCCGGCATCCTGGAGATGCAGCAGGGCCAGATCGAGATCGACGGCTTGCCGCTGGCTGAAGTGCGCCGCACGCGAGCGACCTGCATCGCCATCGCACCCCAGGAGTACGCGTTCTATCCGACACTGAGCGTGCGGGAGAACCTGGACTGCTTCGCCGGCGTGGGTGGACTGCGCGGCGCAGCGAAGGCCGAGCGCATCGATACCTGCATCGGCCTGGGCCAGTTGCAGAACTACCGCTCGGTGCAGGCGCAGCGGCTTTCGGGCGGCCTCAAGCGTCGGCTCAATTTGTCTATCGCCTTGCTGCACCGGCCCGAACTGATACTGTTTGACGAACCCACCGTGGGCGTCGATCCGCAATCGCGCGCTTTTCTGCTCGACGCCATCAGACAACTGGCGCGCGAGGGCTGCGCTGTGATCTACACTTCGCACTACATGGAAGAGGTGCAGGCCATTGCCGACCGCATCGTCATCCTGGACCAGGGACGGGTGCTGTGCCAGGGCACGCTGCAGGACCTGCTCGCCGGCGCCGCCACCTTGCGTGTCGAGGTCGAGGGCGAAGGCGCGCAGGACCGTCTGCTGCAGGTGCTGTCGACTTTTGGTCAGGCCGCGGCGCAGGGCCGGGGTGCCGTGCTGGCGCTGGGGGATCCGGTGCTGCTGCCCGAAGTGTTGCGCAGCGTCGCGTCGGCCGGTCTGCAACTGCGTCAAGCGCACTTTGGCCAGACCGACCTGGAGCAGCTGTTCATGTCATTGACTCACCGCTCGCTGCGCGACTGACCATGTTTTTTGCCCTTGCCAAAAAAGAGCTGCTCGCGCTGTCGCGCGACGTGCATGGTCTGGCCGCCCTTTTTTTGCTGCCCATGGTGTTCATCGTCGTCATGTCGATGGCACTCAAGGACGTGTACTCGCCCAGGGTCCAGGCGCTGCGCTATGCCGTCGTCGATCTGGACCATAGCCGCCAGGGCGAACGCCTGCTCAAGGACTGGAGCCGCGAGCACGGCGCGCCGGTCACGCCGGGTTCTGAGGACCTGCAGGACGCTGTGCGCGCCGGCAGACTGAAATACCTGCTGCGCGTGGACGCCGGATTTGCCCAGTCGCTGGACCAGGAGCAGGAAGGAGAGCATGCCGAAAAAGTGCATTTCCTGGCCGAGCCGGGCCTGGACAAGGGGCTGTTCGAGAGCACCCGCGCCAGCCTGGTGCTGCACGTGGCGCAGCTGCGCACGGAAAGCCTGCTGACGCAAATCGATCCTCGTGCCGATGCCCAGCAGGCCACGCAGGTCCTGTTCAGCACGGCCCTGGTAGAAGCGAAGCGCGCCGGCACTCAGCTGCGCCCCAGCTCGGTCCAGCAAAGCGTGCCGGGCTGGCTGGTCTTCGGCATGTTCTTCGTGGTCGCCTCCATCGCCGGCTTGTTTGTCGATGAGCGCAGCTGTGGTGCGCTGGCGCGCCTGCGCAGCCTGGGCGCATCACCTGCCGCAGTGCTGGCCGCCAAGCTGGCGTCCTACATGACGATCAACGGCGTACAGGCCGTGCTGATGCTGTCGGTCGGGGTCTGGCTGATGCCGTTGCTGGGCGGCGATGCGCTGTCGCTGCAGGGCATCCACTGGAGCGCGCTGGTGCTGGTGCTGCTGGCCATCAGCGCCGCTGCCGTGAGTCTGGCCCTGGCGGTGGCCTGCCTGGTGCGCACCCATGCCCAGGCTTCCACGCTGGGTCCCATCCTGAATGTGCTGATGGCGGCGCTGGGCGGCATCATGGTGCCGCTCTTCGTCATGCCCGAAGTGATGCAGCAGATTGCCGCCTATTCGCCCATGAACTGGGGATTGGAAGCCTTGCTCGACGTGCTGCTGCGGGGCGCAGACTACAACGCTGTGCTGCCCCGGGTGGCGCGCCTGGGCGGCTTCTCGGCGCTGATGCTGGCGGGCGCTTACCTGCTGTTTCGGCGTCAGTAATTGTTTTACCAGCGGATAAGGATGCCCCATGAAACGTTTTTCTGTTATCGGTCCGCTATCTGTTTTCATGGCTTGCTGCATGTGGCACGCCTCGGGCATGGCGCAAGAGAAGCCGCTTTGGGAAGTCGGTCTGGGTATTGCCACAGTGCATTTCCCGGCCTATCGCGGCGCCGTCGAAACCGGGAATCAGGTTTTGCCCATGCCCTATGTGGTGTACCGGGGCGATTTTTTCAAAGCGGATAAAGATGGTGCCAGGGCCGTGCTGTTCGACTCGGACTTGTTTGAGGTCAACCTGAGTGTCGCGGCGTCCCCCCCCGCCAGCAGCAGCAACGTCAAAGTTCGCCGCGACATGCACGACCTGCGTTCCAGTCTGGAGTTGGGCCCCTCCGTTGACGTCAAACTCTGGCACTCGTCGGGTCATGATGCCGCGCTGAAGTTGTTTGTACCGGTGCGTGCGGCGTTCACCCTGGAGCGCAATCCACAGGACATCGGCTGGCAATTCACACCACGCATCGCCCTGGATGTCAACAACCCACTGGGTTGGCGCGGTTGGACCTTGGGAACGGTGGCGGGCCCGATCTATGGCAGCAAGGCCCAGCACGCCTACTTTTATGGCGTCAAGCCCGAGTACAGCCATGTTGACCGGCCCGCCTTTGATGCCAAGGCAGGCTATGCCGGGGTTCAACTCCTGTCGGCGCTGTGGACGCGGCTTCCGTCGTGTTGGGTGGGTGGGTTTGTCCGCTATGACAACCTGCGGGGTGCAGTATTCGAAAACAGCCCCTTGGTGACCCGCAAGAGTGGCTATTCAGGGGGCGTGGCGGTCTCCTGGATTTTCGGGCAGTCCAGTCAAAGAGTGCCCGTTGATTAGCGTTCACTGGTCCTGCTTTGCCGGTTCAACGCGAAATGGACAGGGTTGAATTGCCTGGCAAGATCGGCCGGCAGTGGCGGCAAATCAGGATCTACAATGAACAGGCTGGCTGCCAATTGTGCTAACCAGAAAGACAACAAACCGGGGGTTCAGATGGCTTTGCATGCAAGCAGTCGATGGTTGGGGGGGTTTCTTCTGGCGCTGAGTCTGGGCGCCTGCGTCACCAACCCCAGCAAGGACGAAAACACGGCTGACGTTGCGGTCGAAAAAAAGGCAGTGCGCTTGTCGCAGACACCGCGCGGCGCGATGATCAGTTCTGATGAGCGCATCCTGTTTGATACCGGCAAATCAGTGGTCAAGCCGGACGGCGAAATATTCCTGGATCGCGTCGCCGTGATTCTCAAGGAGAAGACCAAGGCCAATGTGATTGTCGAAGGTCACACCGACAACGTCGGCAGCGCACAAGCCAATCTGCTCCTGTCGCAGGCACGCGCCGCTGCAGTGAAACAGGGCTTCCTGACCCGTGGTTTGAAAGACGCGCGCATTCAGACCCAGGGCTTTGGCATGACCAATCCGGTTGCTGAGAACACGACCGCTGATGGACGCCAGTCGAACCGGCGCACTGAAATCATCGTATTGGGTGAGTCGATGGACAAGCTCGGCGGCGCATCGCTGGCCGACAGACTGTCTGAGGGTCTGGATCGTTTTCTCAAAAAGGCGGGCGAAACGGCAGGCAGCATTTATGACAAGGTCAAGTCCACCGTCAACAAGCTTTGATCCAGCTGCGGGCCCAGACCGGGCCAGCCTTTCATTCCAGATTTGCAAGCCGGAGTTCACTTTGAAGCATTGGATGCTGGTCCTGGGCCTTTGGCTTACCGCCGGGTCGCCGAGCGTCGGCGCAACCGAAGCAGTTACTGAGCCCGTGCTGCGCATCAATGCCGGCATGCACATCGCGAAAATTCACCGCTTGGCGGTGGATGCCGCGGGGCGCTATCTGGTGACTGCCGCCGAAGACAAGACGGCGCGCGTCTGGGACCTTCCCAGCGGCCGCCTGCTGAGCACCCTGCGCCCGCCCCTTGGGGATGACAAGGAGGGCGAGTTGTATGCCACGGCGATCTCGCCGGATGGCGCCACGGTGGCGTTGGGCGGCTTTACCCAGGACGGTGAGGCGGGAGTCAGCCTCTACCTGCATGACCGCGCATCGGGGCGCCTGATCAAGCGCTTGCCTGATTTTCCGAGCATCATCCTGGACATTGCCTGGTCGGGCGACGGACGCTTGCTTGCGGTCACTTTGAATGCCAACGGTGTGCGGGTTTTCCGAACTGACTCCTGGGAGGTGGTGGGCAGCGATGCCGAGTACGCCCGGGCCAGTTCGGGCGTTGATTTCGGCGCTGGCGACAGGATGATCGTCAGTTCCATGGATGGTCAATTGCGCCTTTACTCCCTGGCCGGGAATCGGCTGAAATTGCTGATCAAGGCGGCGGCGCCGGGCGGCAAACAACCCCATGGCGTGCGTTTTTCCCCTGATGGCAGCAAGATCGCCGTGGGCTTCAATGACAGCCCCAGGGTCAACGTACTCGACGCCACAACACTGCGTTTGCTCATTGCGCCGGACACGGCAAGCGTGAATAACGGCAACCTGGGTTCGGTGGCATGGTCAAAGGATGGCAAAACATTGTTTGCCGCTGGCCTTTTTCAAGTCAATAAACATACCGTCATTCGTCGCTGGTCGCTGGCCAAAAACGGGCCGCCCAGCGATGAGAGTGTGGCCAGCAACGCCATCATGGACCTCAGGTCGACCGCGGCGGGAGAAGTCGTTTTCGCTGCGGCCGATCCGGCCTGGGGGGTGCTCGGCGCCAGCGGTGCGCGCACCCGCCTGGTGAGCGGTCCGATCGCCGATTTCCGTGACAACTTCCAGAATCTGGCGCTCTCCGAAGACGGCATGGTCGTGAGTTTCGGCTATGCCTTGAATGGCAAGTCTCCAGCGCGTTTTGATGCGGAGAAGGGATTGATTCTTGGCGATGCCTCCAAGCTGCCCTTGTCCCCGCCGATCACCGAGGCGACAGGGTTCGATGTTGCCGATTGGAGGAATGGCTCCGCACCGACCTTGAATGGCGCGGCGCTCGCCATCCACCCATACAACAAGTCGCGCAGTCTGGCCATCGCACCCGATGGCCGGGGCCTTGTGCTGGGAACCAATGAGAGCTTGCACCTCTTTGACCAAGCGGGAAAATCGCTATGGGAAACAGCAACGCCAGGGATTGCGTGGGCGGTCAATATTTCCGGCGACGGGCGCTATGTGGTGGCGGCCTTTGACGACGGCAGCATACGCTGGTTTGGCCGGCAGGACGGCAAGGAGCGCCTGGCTTTCTTTCCGCACGTCGACAAGAAACGCTGGGTCGCCTGGACGCCGTCAGGCTTCTACAACGCCTCGGTGGGTGGCGAGGATCTGATTGGCTGGCATTTGAATCAGGGAAAAGAGCGTGCCGCGGACTTCTTTGGGGCGTCGCGGTTTCGAAGCCGTTTTTATCACCCTGACATTGTGGCCCGGATCTTGGGTGCTGGAAGCGAAGACAAGGCCGTACACCAGGCCGACAAGGAGGTTGGCCGACGGGTCGAGACGCAAGCTGTCAAGGTGCAAAACGTGTTGCCTCCCGTGCTGCAGATTTTTTCGCCGCTGGATGCCAGCACGGTGTCGGTCAATCAGGTCAAAGTGAGTTACAGCGTGCGCACGCCGGAAGATGCGCCGGTGACCCATCTTCGCGTGCGGGTCAACGGTCAGGCCGTGGTTTTACCTGACACCCGAAATCTGATCGTCAGCGCCGCCGACGGCAGTCGTGAGGTCATGGTGCCAATCTCAGCGCAGGACAGCGAAATTCAGCTGTTTGCGGAGAACAAGAATGGCGTATCGGCGCCTGGCACAGTGCGCTTGGCCTGGAAGGGTGTCGCGGCGGCCAAGGGGGAAATGGCACAACTCAAGCCCAAGCTTTACATGCTGGTGGTGGGTGTGAGCAAATACGAAAAGAAAGAATACCAACTGGATTTTGCCGCCAAGGATGCCGTTGATTTTGCCAACGCACTGATGCTGCAAAAAGGCCGCATGTACCGGGATGTGGAAAGCCGGCTGCTGACGGACAAGGAGGCAACCCGGGAAAAGATTCTGTCCGGCCTCAAGTGGCTGCAAACGCAGGTCACCGGCAGCGACGTTGGCGTGCTCTTTCTGGCCGGTCATGGCATCAACGATGTCGACGAAACTTTTTATTACCTGCCGGTCAATGCCGATGCGAGCAAACTCAAAAGCACCGGTGTCGTCTTCACCGAGATCAGGAACACCATGGCCAATATGCAGGGGCGCTCGCTTTTTTTTGTCGACGCATGCCACTCGGGCAACGTGCTGGGCGGTCGACGCTTGGCGTTGACCGACATGAACCTCATGGTCAACGACATGACGAGCGACGAAAATGGCGTTGTGGTGTTTTCTTCCAGCACCCGAAAACAGTTTTCTCAAGAGAGTCCGGACTGGAACAATGGTGCGTTTACCAAGGCCCTGGTAGAGGGCGTCAACGGTCGGGCGGACTACAAGAAGGACGGCCGGATCACGTACAAGGAACTCGACGTGTACCTGGCGGCCCGCGTCACCGAACTCACTGATGGTGAACAGACACCCGTCACCCAAGCCCCCGGCGGTGTGCCGGACTTCGCGGTAGCGATGACGCCGTCCAAGAACCCGTAAATGGTTTTTTGATCTCGACGCAGCCTTGGTTTGGCGGCCTGCCTGAGACGCGCTACGTCCGGCCTGGGACTGACCTGCCCAGCCAGACTCCGTCGGCTTCCAGCGCGGTCTGCAACTGCGCCACGTTCACATCCCGGGGCCGTACCTGAAACCTGATCGCCAGCGCGGCGGCAGTGCCAGCCGCTTGACCCATGACAAAGCACGCGCCAGACACGCGTGCGGCCGATTGACCGCCATGGGTCATGGCGGCACAGCGACCCGCCACCAGAAGATTGTCCACGCCCTGGGGCAGCAGCATGCGGTAGGGCAGGTGGTTGAAGCCCCGGCTGTGGGGAATGTCCTGCCAGCGCAAGGCGATGTTGCCCGCGACGTGCTCCTCCACCATCCAGCCGTTGACGCCAACGCTGTCTTCGAAGCTGGCGCATTGCAGTACATCCTGTTCGGTCAATTGGTATTCGCCAATGATGCGACGGGTTTCACGCACCCCCACCTGGGGCGCGATTTCCAGCAGGCAGGCCTGCTCGAAGCCCGGTGCGAAGCCGCGCAGAAAGGCCAGAAAGTCCACGATCTGGCTTCGACCCTGCAGTTCGGCGGCGCTCAATTGCGCGGCGTCGGTGCCGTCCACCGGGCTGCCGTCCGCGTTGGCGAGTTGCGTAACGTTGGCGCGCCACTCGGTGGTATTTTTTTGCGGCCGGATGATGGGTGACCTGCGCGCAAAACGGTGGCCCTGTGCCGCGGCCTCTTCCATCAAGCGGTCGAGTTGAGGCAGCGCCGCGAGCGCGCGTGCCGGGTCGACGCCGTTCACGCGGAACATGGTCGAGGGGTACATCATGTCCCGGCCCTTTTCGAACGGCACGCCGGCCTGGGCCGCGAGGTCGCCGTCACCTGAACAGTCGATGAATACTTTGGCCTGTACCGCGAAGCGCCCCGACTTGGTCTCGATGAGCAGGGCTCCAATGTCATTGGCGCTGCCCATCAGGACGCCAACCGCCTGGGCGTGAAACAGGATGGAGGCACCGCTGGTCAGCACCAGCGCGTCGGCGGCGAGCTTGAACGCGGCATTGTCGTAGGCCTGGGCCGCCATCCTGCCGTCAAAGATGACATGCGGTTCGCACAGTCCGCCCAGGGCCTGCATGCGTTCCAGCAGATCGTCGACCACACCGTGCACGACTTGCTGAATGCTGCCGTACACGTTGGCGTGCAAGCCGCAAAAATTGGTCACACCGGCGGCCGTCCCCATGCCGCCAAGGAAGCCATAGGCCTCAAGCAGCAAGGTCGATTGCCCGCCCCTTGCCGCCGCGCTGGCCGCAGCGATGCCCGCAGGTCCGCCGCCCAGCACCACCACGTCGTAGCGGCCCCAGATCGGGGTTTCGCGGGCGGGCTCCGTGAGGGAGGTCAATTTGTTGGCGTTCTGCATGGGCGTTTTCCTTGCGTTGGCCTTCACCACAATCAATGGACACAAAGCGGATGCTTGTGAGGCGGGCGGCCCCGGATGTTGCCACAGCCGCGTACTTGCGAGGAATCCCGGCAAGGATGGGTGTATAACCTACTGGCCTCATCTGTCCTGCGCCATGCGCATGAACCGACAAGCGAAGCAAGCCAGGCGCCGATGTGCGCCGCAACACCAAGGAACAACCGACATGGGCGCGCAGTGGAAAGTAAAAGGTAAGGAACTGGCGGCCAACGCCAGAGGCAAGCTGTTTGGCCGCCTGGCCAAGGACATCATGATCGCGGCACGCAATGGCGCCGACCCGGCTTCGAATTCGCGCCTGCGCCTGGTCGTGGAGCAGGCGCGCAAGGTCTCCATGCCCAAGGAGACCTTGGACCGGGCCATCAAAAAGGGTGCTGGCCTCACCGGCGAAGCGGTCAATTTTGACCATGTGATTTACGAAGGCTACGCACCGCACCGCGTGGCCGTGATGGTCGAATGCCTGACCGACAACGTGAACCGCACGGCGCCCGAAATGCGCGTGCTGTTTCGCAAGGGGCAGATCGGTACCTCGGGTTCGGTGGCCTGGGACTTTGACCATGTCGGCATGATTGAAGCCGAGCCCACGGCCAAGGGCGCCGACCCCGAACTGGCGGCCATCGAAGCCGGTGCGCAGGACTTTGAGGCCGGCGAGGAAGAAGGCACGACACTGTTCCTGACCGATCCCACCGATCTCGATCTGGTCAGCCGTGCCCTGCCGGCCCATGGCTTTGCCGTACTGTCGGCCAAACTCGGCTACAAGGCCAAGAACCCCATAGATCCCGCCAGCCTGAGCGCTGAACAGCTGGAAGAGGTTGAATCCTTTCTGGCTGCCATCGATGGCAACGACGACGTGCAGAACGTTTTCGCTGGCTTGGCCGGCTGATGCCCCCTTGCAGGCGCTCCCGATGTTTCGCCTGCACCGAACCCTGAGGCGGTGATGCAATTCGCTCCGCTGCGTACCGTGCGTGGCCGACTGGTGTTGGCGGCATTGCTGGTTGAATTTGTCATGCTGGCCATTCTGGTGGGCAACAGCCTGCGGCTGCTGCACGAGGCCATGGGGGATCAGGCGCGCGAGCAGGCTGAGCAGATTGCGCCGGTGCTGCGCGCTGCGTTGGTGGCGCCGTTGGCGCAGTACGACTACGCCACCGTGCAGGCCGTGCTGGACGAGAGCCATGCGATTCGTGGCATCGACTACTTGGCGGTGCGTGACGCCGCTGGCGTGATCGTGGCCACCAGCGGCTGGCCGCGCAACAAGCCATTGCCGGCCGTGGACGACCGCTTCTCCCTCAACGACGATGACGACCCGCCACGCTACGACGTTGCGCTGCCCGTCAAAGTGGCCGGGCAGACCCTCGGCACCCTGCAATTCGGACTCGACCTGTCGCGCATTCTGGTGGCGCGTAAAAACCTGGTGAGCCAGGGCATGCTCATTGCTACTGGCGAATTGCTCCTGTCCGCGGGATTGCTGACCCTGCTGGGCGTGCTGATTACGCGCCAGCTTTCCTTGCTGACTGCTGCCAGCCTCAAGGTCGCCCAGGGGCAACTGACGCCGGCACCCGTGCCCGAGGGCAAGGACGATGTCGGGCGTCTGGGCGCGGCCTTCAATGTGATGTCGCGCGCCATTGCCGAGCGCGTCGATCAATTGACCCGCGCCAACGAGGAGACCGCGCGCATTGCATCCTCCCTGCAAGACCGCAACGCGCAGTTGGCACAGAGCCATGCCGCGCTAATCCTGGAGAACGGCATACGACTAGAGGTTCAGCACGAACTCGAAATTGCCCTCGGGCGCATACGCGACCGCACGGCGCAGCTCAACGCCATATTCGATCTGAGCCCGGATGGCTTCGTCTCCTTCGATGCCCAGCGACGCGTCAAGTACGCGAGCCCGGCGTTTTTCCGCATGACGGGTCTGGTCTCAGAGGAAATTGCCGGGATGGTGGAAGCAGATTTTTCTGCCTGCCTGGCACACGCATGCATCGACCCCGCGCGGGTCCCTGGCATTGCCGCGCTGAAAGCCGGCATGGCCACAGAACAGGGGCAGCACACGGGTGCAAAGGGTGGTGGGCGCCAACTGATCGAAATGGCCGGTTCCGGCAGACAAGTGCTCGAAATTGGCTTGCGCCTGTCCGATACCGAGACCGTTTCGCAGATCCTTTATTTCCGCGACGTCACACGCGAAACCGAAGTCGATCGGATGAAGAGTGAATTCCTGTCCCACGCGGCTCACGAATTGCGCACGCCCATGGCCAGCATCTACGGGTACTCGGAACTGATGATGACCCAGGAGTTTGCCGAGCAAGAACGAAGTGAGTTCATGGCCATCATCCATAGACAATGTGAACAGATGATTTCCATCATCAACGAGTTGCTCGATCTGGTGCGCATTGACGACAGGCGCGGCAAGGACTTCCACTTTGTCAGCGTTGATGCGGTCGAATTGCTGCGCTCGGTCAGCGCCGACTTCGGTGTGCCGGCGAACCGTGAGGCTGCCCTGTTGGAGATTTCGGTGGCGTGCTGCAGGGTACGTGCAGATCCTCAGAAGCTCAGGCAGGTGGTGCGCAATATCCTCTCCAACGCCTACAAGTACTCGTTTGCTGGTGGCTCGGTGACGATCAGCCTTTTGGACTTGGCGCCTGATCCGTCTGGTGCGCCTGGGCGTGTCGGGATACGTGTCAGGGACGAGGGTATGGGCATGACGCAGGAACAGCTGGCGCGGGTGTTCGAGCGTTTTTACCGCGCGGATGCGTCGGGCAATGTTCCAGGCACCGGGCTGGGCATGAGCATCGTCAAGGAAATCATCGAACTCCATGGTGGCACGGTGGACATCGTCAGCCAGTTGGGTCAGGGAACGACCGTCACGCTGTGGTTGCCTGAGGCCAGCGACGGATAAGGCTACAGCGTCAGGTGGACCCCGCCGGACACTGGGGCGCTGACCGCTCGCCTACAGTCCGCGCTGCCAACCCTGACGCAGACGCGCTGATTGCGGACTGTCGATGGCCTGTTTCACTTGCGCGAGCAGGCGCTGCTTCTCCGCACCCAGCGTTCCCTTGAGCACCAGCCAGTTGGACGCATGGTCGCTGCGAAACACGGTTCTCTGGAGGTTCAGGCCTTGCAGCAACTGCTCTATTTCGAGAAACAGGCCGTGCTGGTCGAGCGCTTCCCATTGCGGGAAACCTTGACGGAACCGCGCCTCGCCTTGGGGGAAGCTGACCACCAGCGTTGCCAGGAATTCCGGTTGGGTCAGGTTCGCCAAGCGGGCCGAGTTCTGGGCGTGCTGACTCGAGAGTGCCTTGCCACCAAGACCGTTGAGCAGCATCACCGAGCGGGTGATGCCGGCCTCGCCCAGCTTGACCAGCGCATCGCGCGTGGACTCCAAACTTTCGCCCTTGCTGACCTTTTGCAGCACTTCGTCGTCGCCCGACTCCGCGCCCACGTAGGCGAGTGTCAGGCCGGCCTCGCGCAGTTCCGTCAGCTCCTGCACCGACTTGTTGCGCACGTTGCGCGGCAGGCAGTAGCTGGAGATGCGCCGCACTTGGGGCAGATGCTCCCTGAACGCTGCCAGCAAGGTCATCAGGCGGCGTGTCGACAGCACCATGGCGTCGCCGTCGCCAATGAAGATGCGTTGAATCTGCCCGGGAAACTGCTCGCCCAGTTGGCGTATCGAGTCCAGGGTCTCCTGTTCATCTCGAATCGCGAATTTCTTTTGCGGCGCGGTGTACATCTCGCAGTACGTGCACTTGTTCCACGAGCAGCCGTTGGTGAGCGGCAGGATCAGTGACTGCGCTTCACTGGGTGGGCGAAACACCGGGTTGATATAGCGGATGGGGATTTCTTGCAGCACTGGATATTTTTCCGGAATGGGCGACGGATTGACGGGACTCGAGACTAGCTTACGCGATGACAGGCGCCGGGCCCGCTGAGCTCGCCGAGCCGTTGCGCTTTGTCAAGTCTGCAGGCAGGCGTTGAACCTACCCTTTGCCTGCTGCGGTGTGGGCGTGATCCCGAATTTTCAGGTTGTCGCGCCGGGAGCTTTTCGCAGCACGGTTCCCCCAGAGTACACGATGCAGAAGGGAAAATTATGCGACGCCAAGACGCGACGGCGTGGATGCTGGCTGAGGCGGTCGAGCAACTTCAGACGGCAGAACGGTTGCAGCGCCAGTTTTTCAGAATGGTGCATAGCCGACCGCTGTTCTGCTGGGAACCGCCGCTGGACATGGTCGCGAACCGTAACGGCCTGTGTCTGGTGCTGGCCTTGCCGGGTGTGGCGCCGGATCGCCTCGAGGTTGCGCTGGAGGATGGCGCTGTCGTTGTCCGCGGTGAGCGCAGCTTCGGCGCTGGTTTGCCAGCCGGCGAAATTCTCCGTCTGGAAATTCCCCACGGCCGCTTTGAACGCAGGGTGGCATTGCCACATGGCGACTATCGCTTGGCCGAAGTGCAACTGGAGAACGGCTGCCTGCGGCTGAGCATTGAGCAAGTCATATGAACCAAGTCCAACTCCTGCTCGACGACAAGGGTGAAAAGGGCGCTTCGACCCAGGTCGATCGCACCGAGCGCGCGAGCGCGCCTGAGCTGACTGGCGTTGTTCCGGACGATGCTCTGGTCATCGTTCCGGTACGCAATCTGGTGCTGTTTCCCGGCATGGTTGTGCCCATTGCCATTGGCCGCAAGGCTTCCATTGCTGCGGCTCAATACGCGATCAAGGATGAGCGTCCGATCGGCGTCCTGCTGCAAAATCGGCCCGATGCGGAAGCGCCGGGGCCGGACGATTTGGCCACCGTGGGAACGGTGGCTGCCGTCCTGCGCTACGTCACCACGCCGGACGGCAGCCATCACCTCATTTGTCAGGGGCAGCAGCGCTTTCGGGTGCTCGACTACCTGGACGGTTTTCCCTTCATCGTGGCCAGGGTCGAGTTGGTCAAAGAGGCTTCAGACCAGGATGACAAGGAGATTGAAGCGCGCTTCATGCGGCTCAAGGAGCGTGCCATCGAGGTTCTTCAACTGTTGCCCCAAGTACCGCAGGAGATGGTCGATGCGGTGCGTGGCATGGAGGTGCCTGGCGCCTTGGCCGATCTGGTGGCCGGCTACCTGGATATCAAGGCGCAGGAGAAGCAGGAGTTGCTTCAGGAAACAGATCTGCTGCGACGCCTTGACCGCTTGCTGGACCTGATCTTGCATCGCATTGAAGTGATGCAACTGTCGCGCGAGATTGACCGACGCACCAAGGCCAGTGTCGGACTGCGTGAGCGTGAATTCCTGCTGCGCGAGCAGATGAAGGCAATACAAAAGGAGCTTGGCGAAGGGGGCGGCAACGCGGCGGAAATAGAGGAACTGGGGCAGCAGATCGTTCAGGCAGGAATGCCGCAGGAGGTGGCGCAACAGGCGGACAAGGAACTCAAGCGCTTGGCGCGCCTGTCAGACGGTTCTTCGGAATATTCAATGCTACGCAGCTACCTCGACTGGCTGATCGAGGTGCCGTGGAAGACCCCGGAACCCGACGCCATCGACGTGGCGCAGGCCAGGGCTGTTTTGGACGCTGACCACTTTGGTCTGGAAAAGGTGAAAAAGCGTATTCTTGAATTTCTGGCCGTGCGCAAGCTCAAACCCGGTGGGCATGGTCCCATTCTTTGCCTGGTGGGCCCACCCGGCGTGGGCAAGACTTCGCTGGGCCAGTCGGTCGCGAGGGCGCTGGGGCGAAAATTTGTGCGCGTGTCGCTTGGCGGTGTGCACGATGAGGCCGAGATCCGTGGTCACCGGCGCACCTATATCGGCGCGCTGCCAGGCAACATCATCCAGGCGCTGAAAAAGGCAGGAACCCGGGGCTGCGTGCTGATGCTGGACGAAATCGACAAACTGGGCACCGGCGTTCATGGCGATCCGTCATCGGCCATGCTGGAGGTGCTGGATCCCGAGCAAAACCAAAACTTCAGGGACAACTATCTGGCCGTGCCTTACGACCTGTCCCAGGTCCTGTTCATCGCCACGGCGAACGTGCTGGACACCGTCCCAGGCCCGCTGCGCGATCGCATGGAAGTGTTGCAGCTTGCGGGCTACACCCGGGAGGAAAAACTGCAAATCGCTCGGAAGTATCTGGTGGCCCGGCAGTTGGATGAAAACGGTCTCAATGCCGAGCAGTTGGAACTGACGAATGCCGCCCTTACCGGCATCATTCGGGATTACACCCGCGAGGCCGGTGTGCGCCATCTGGAGCGGCAAATTGGCGCCGTGTGCCGTCGTGCTGCCGTGCGCATCGCAGAAGGCCAAGTCAGCAGTTTTCACGTTGACGAGTCCGATTTGGTCGCGGTCCTGGGCCCGCCCAAGTTCGAGAGCGAAGTGGCCTTGCGTGCCGGTATGCCCGGGGTCGCCACAGGGTTGGCATGGACGCCGGTGGGGGGCGACATCCTGTTTATCGAGGCCAGTCGCACTGCGGGCAGCGGGCGGCTGATCCTGACAGGGCAACTCGGCGACGTCATGAAGGAGTCGGCGCAAGCCGCGCTGACGCTGGTGAAATCCCGAGCCAAAATGTTGCAACTGGCGCCGGCGGTGTTCGAGAAGACGGACGTGCATGTGCACGTTCCGGCGGGAGCCATCCCGAAAGATGGCCCGAGCGCAGGCGTCGCCATGTTCATTGCGCTGAGTTCGCTCTTCCTGGATCGGCCAGTACGCAATGACGTAGCCATGACCGGTGAAATCAGCTTGCGCGGACTGGTCTTGCCAGTCGGAGGAATCAAGGAGAAAGTGCTCGCCGCAGCCGCTGTCGGCATCAAGTGCGTGATGTTGCCGGCACGCAATCGCATGGACCTGGATGAAGTCCCGATGTCGGCTCGCCAGCAAATGGAATTTATTTTCCTCGATGACGTCGAGCAGGCTGCCCGCGTGGCGATTCAGCAGAAGGCCGCTGCGCCAAGCCAGTCGCAGCAGGCTGTACTCGGCTCACCTTGAGCCCGTCAGCGGTTGACTGCCTGCCGTCAATACCTGGGCACGTTCCCAGCTTCATGACTCTGCCGGTTCGATGGGCTTGGACGGATTGGCGTTGGAGTGTGCCATTGGTCATTGCGAATAGCATCGTTGATGATTCTCAAAACGGTATCGACTGTTCCGAATACGCTTTTGATCGGGTCGTGTGTATGCGGAAGTGAGCGACCTGTGGCATCCCAATTAACTGTAATCTTTCGGAGGTAATCATCATGAGCAGTCTGCGCTTATTTGAACCACGTTTGTTTGAACCCGCATTGAGTGATCCCTTTGAATCCATGTTCAAACGCTTCATGGCACCCATGAGAATGGAGTTGGAAAACGGCGCACTCGACATGCGAGTCGACGTGACTGAAGTGGACGGAATGTACAAGGTTCGCGCCGATATTCCCGGCGTCAAGAAGGACGATATCAACGTGCGTATTGATGGCAACGTCATTCAAATTGATGCCGAGGCCAAGAAAGAGAAAGACACCAAGGACAGCGGCGGCAAGGTACTGCGCAGCGAACGTTGGGAGGGTTCGGTGTCGCGTACCTTTTCCGTGTCACAGGATGTCGATGAAGCCCGGGTCTCTGCGAAGTACGAGGACGGCGTCTTGACACTGGAGTTGCCAAAAAAAGCAACGGCCCCCTCCAAACGCATCGCCATTCAGTGAGTTGATGGCGCGCGGGGCCCGCGCATTGGGAAACATGGCCGGTGGCTTGTCCGTCTACGGGCCCGCCGTCCAACGGCATGGCGGTCAAGGCATGGCCATGATCTTGGTTCGTCCAATGGTCTGTGCCAGCAGCACCTGTTGCTCGTTGTTCAGCCCTATGGCCTGCGCAAGGGCGGCACGGTCCAGCCAGGCGCGAATCACGGTGGCCAGTCCGGCGCTGGCGCAAAAGAGTGACGCGTTCTGCGCCATGGCGCCAGCGGCCGCGAAGGCGTACGACTCCCGCTTCGACGCTGGAACCAGTTTCATTCGGGCATGGTCGACGACGTAAACGAGGTCCATGGGCGCGGTGTCTACAAAGTCCTGGTAACCCGTGACCCGGCGCGCGTCGACTGCACCCACCAGGCGCAAGCTGTGGTCGAGTGCGGCATAGCGGAACAAGCCTGAGGGCAGGGCTACATAGACATCCACTTCCTGTGAGTTCATCGCGCTCGGGGCGGTGCGTCCACCCAGCGCCGGGCGGTTGACTCCTGCCACGGCCCACAACAGGTCGGATAGGGTTTGCTCCGGTAGTGGCGTGGGGTCGAACTCCCGCGCCGATTGGCGCAGCGCCAGCGCCTGCATCAACGGTAGCCCTCCCACAGTGTTGGCTGGCGGCAAATGACGGGTGCTGATCGCGTCCCCTAAAGCCGGTTGGGCACGGTACTGGCCGATCAAGCCCTGTGCCATTTTTGTAAGGAGGTTCATGCGTGCTTTCAAAGCGGTGGCAACGCGCGGATTCTTCGGCCCGTGAACCTCGGCTGACTTGAGATTAGTCAACCGCAGACGCAGGCGCTCGAGGCAACTCGTTGGCATATTTCCAGACGCTTGCGGGTTGCCCATCCGCAAAACTTAGGTCTCGCTGTCTAATAAATGCTGCGCCGCAGCAATTTCATAAAACTTGACTATAATTCGTCGAATGTTGCACTGCAGCAAAATGCGATCAGGTCGGTGCCGGGCACCAGCTGGTTCACCCCACATCCAACTTAGGAACATGAAATGAACAACACCATCGAACAATTCGCCGCCACCAACAAAGCCAACCTGCTAGCACTTGAAGGCCTGGCAACTCAGGCTTTTGCCAGCTTCGAAAAATTGGCTGAACTGAACGTCGCCAGTTCCAAGGCAGTTCTGACTGAGTCCTTCAGCCACGCACAGTCGGTGCTGGCCGCAAAGGACCCACAGGCGCTGATGGCCCTGCAATCCGGTCTGGTCAAGCCTTTGGCCGAAAAGTCCGCTGCTTACGCTCAACACGTCCAGACGATTTTCGCTGGCACGGGTGCCGAGTTCACCAAGGCTGTCGAAGCCAAGACCGCTGAAGCACAAAAAGCCTTCTCCGGTGTGATGGAAAACCTGGCTAAGAACGCTCCTGCCGGCACCGAAACCGCCGTTGCCGCTTTCAAGAGCGCCTTCGCCGCCGGTCAAAACGCTGTCGAGTCCGCACAGACTTCGGCCAAGAAAGCTGTTGAAGTGGCCCAATCCAACTTCACCGCTGCAACCAAGCAAGCCGTTGACGCTGCCAAGAAGGCTGCCAAGATTGCCTGAGTAAGCACCGCCTTCGGGTGTTGAGGTCCAGACGGCGCCCGAGGGCGCCGTTTGCTATTTCTGGCGCAGCCGCGGCCCGCTATGCTTGCGGCCTATGTACTCGCACCATTTCGGCCTGACACAGGATCCCTTTTCCATTGCGCCCGACCCGCGTTACCTCTTCATGAGCGAACGCCATCGCGAAGCGCTGGCGCATCTTCTCTTCGGGGTTGCTGGTCGAGATGGCACGGCCGGCGGCACAGGCGGAGGCTTTGTGCTGCTCACCGGCGACATCGGAACCGGCAAGACCACCATCTGCCGTTGCTTCCTGGAGCAGATACCGGCCGGCTGTCACGTCGCCTACATCTTCAACCCCAAACTCACCGTCATCGGGTTGCTGCAGTCCATCTGCGAGGAGTTCCACGTTGCGGTTCGGCCGGCCGTGCCGAGTCTGGTCACCGCCAAGGACTACATTGACGCGTTGAATGAGTTTTTGTTGCGCAGCCACGCGGCGGGTCAAACCAGCGTGCTCATCATCGACGAGGCGCAAAACCTCCATCCCGATGTACTGGAACAGCTTCGACTGCTGACCAATCTGGAGACCAACGAGCGCAAGCTGCTGCAGATCGTGCTGATCGGCCAGCCCGAATTGCGCGACATGCTGGCGCGTCCGGAGCTGGAACAATTGGCGCAACGTGTGATCGCGCGCTTTCATCTGGATGCACTGACAAGCCCGGAGAGTACGCAGTACATCCAGCACCGGTTGGCGGTGGCAGGGCACAGTGCCGAGTTGCCCTTTGACCGCAAGGCGCTCAGACGCATTCATCAGTTGGCGCGTGGCATTCCGCGCCGCATCAATCTGCTGTGTGCCAGGTCGTTGCTGGGGGCCTGGGCCAATGGCCTGCACCGCGTGGATCGTTCCGTAGTGGACAAGGCCGCCATGGAAGTGTTCGGACCTGAAGCCAAACGCACATCAGGGGCCCGGCGCACAGCTGCCTTCACGCTTGGCGCCCTGACCCTGCTGGTCGCCACCGTGCTCGGCGGCTATCTGCTGTCGAGCCGGGAGCAGCGCCCCTATCCTGCGGTCCAATCGAAGGTGCCGACGCCGGTTGTTGCCTTGCCCGCCAGCGCGGTGTCCAGCCCGCCGCCTGCAGCATCTGCGCCCGCAGTGGCTGCTGCGCCACGTCCGATCGAGGAGATCGAAGCCTTGCTGCCCCAGATGCCCGACGAACTGGGCGCAGCGTGGCGCGAACTCGCACCCAATTGGAAGCTGAACGTCAGCGCGCAGGAGCCCTGCCTTGCCGCGCTGGCGCAGCAACTGCAGTGCTACCGGGCGGCCAATCTGACGGTGCCGGTATTGCGTCAACTGGGCCGACCCGGAATCCTGACCCTGCGGGTCGGCAATGGACCCGCAGCGTACGCGCTGATCATCGGGCTGAACGAGCAGACCGCCACCCTGCGTGTCGGGCAGGACCTGCATACCGTCAGACTGGTTGCGCTCGGGCGGGTCTGGCGTGGCGACTTTGCGACCTACTGGCGACCACCACCAGGCTATAGCGCAGAACTCGCCGATGGCAACCGTGGCGAGGCGATCCAGAAACTGGGCCGTCAACTGAGCCGCCTGGACGGTGCGCCGGACGATACCAGCAATGAACCCCTCACGCTTGACGCGTCGTTGCGCGCCCGTATCCAGGCGTTTCAGCGCGCTCAAGGCCTGAAGCCCGACGGGCAACCCGGCCCCATGACCTTTATGCAGATCGAGAGCGCCACGGGTGAGAACGAACCGCGCCTGCAAACCGGATTGCCATAAACCATGTCCTACATCCTCGATGCGCTGAAACGCGCCGAAGCCGAACGCGAGCGCGGCAATGTTCCCGGCCTGCACGCGCGCCAAGTCACGGTGCCGTCCAAACCCGGCGGGCAGGGCGCGCGCCGACTTATAGGTTGGGCCGTGCTCTGCATTTTCGCCTTGGGTGGCGCTGCCGCCGTATGGTTGTCACGTGCACCTGGGGGCGATGCCGCGATCGTCGACATCGCGTCAACAAAGCCCGCCCTGGGGACGCAGCCAATCGAAGCCGTGACGCCGCGGACGACCGTAGCGACAGCCCCGCAGGTTGACGTTGCCTCGCCGCAAGCTGCTGCGCCTGCGCCCTTGGCCGCGCCCACCATGGCCGCCGAATCCACAGCGAAACCAGTTACCGAGCCAGCGCTGCCAGTTCGCGCGAATTCCATGACAAGTGCCGCAGCCATCCCAAAAGGCAAGACACCGGTGGCCGTGTCCGCCCCGGCCCCGGCCGTGATTCCGTTGCTCAGCGAGCTCCCTGAAGACACCCGTCGTCAGATTCCTGCCTTGGCCATCACCGGTGCCGTCTACTCGGAGTTCCCGGGTCAGCGCATGCTGCTGGTGAACGCACAGGTGCTCAAGCAGGGCAGCCTGGTTGGTGCCGACCTCACGCTGGAGGAAATACACCCATCGAGTTCTGTGTTCAATTTCAGGGGAATTCGCTTTCGCGTGGCGCACTGAGTCAGCTATTGGCCCGGCATATCTTCTGAGCCTTTGAGGCCAATTCAATAGACAGGGTAAGTTTGAATATATTATCGAAATGATAATTGTCAATTATCATTCCTAACGGATCTCTACTCTCATCGAACGCGGCTTGAACGCGGATTGACAGGAGAGTCCCTATGTCTGAACTTGAAAACAAGGAGGCTTCACAAGAAGCCGACAGCGGTGCTTGGCTTTCGTCTGCGAGTCGACGAAGCTTTCTCAAGGGGGTTGCCGGGGCGGGTGCAGCGATCTCGCTGATGAACAGTCGCGCCTGGGCCGATGGTGACATCGCCTTCTGGGCCAAGGACCTGCCGAACGACAAGTTGACCGAGATGTTCACCACCATCGTGCGCATCCGCTGGCACGAGCGGACCATGGCCGACAAAATGATCACCGACCCCAAATACCGAGGCTACAACCACTTCTACGCCGGCCAGGAAGCGGTGGCCGTGGGAGTCTGCTCCGCTTTGCGCAACAAGGGACCTTTCGAAGAACTCGACCTGGTTTACAGCTCCCACCGTCCGACGGGCCACGCCATCGCCAAGGGCGTTGACATGAAGAAGATGGCCGCGGAAAACGACTTCCGTTCAACCGGTATCAACGGTGGCTACGCCGGCGAGATGCACCTCTCCGACAAGTCCTGCGGCTTCATAGGTGCGGACGGCATGATTGGCCCGGGACATGTGATCGCGACAGGCTCGGCCTTTGCCTTTCGGGCGCGCGGTAGCAAACAGGTGGCCGTGGTGTTCGCGGGCGATGGAACTTACGCGACGCCACATTTCCACAGTGCCTTGAATAACGCGGCGCTACTCAAACTCCCGTTCATTTACGTATTGGAAAACAATCTTTATCACCAATACGCGCACTACTCCTATTCGTGTCCGATGAAGGACATCGCAGACGCCGCCCGAACCTACCGCATCCCCGGCGTGGTGGTCGACGGGCAGGACGTATTCCAGGTCTACAACGCAGCGAAAACCGCCGTGGACCGTGCCCGCGCTGGCGAAGGCCCCACGCTGATCGAAGCCAAAACCTATCGCTATTACAACCACTGGGGTGCACCCGGTGCGGAGGCGGGGCAACTCGGCGCTTTCGGTTATGACCCGCTGGCTATTTCCTCTTTCCGTCCGGAACGCGAGGTGCGCGAATGGATGGTGCGTGATCCGGTAGACATTTGTCGCAACATCCTGATCAGTTGGGGCGTGCTCGACGGTGCCCGTGCCGCGGCAATTGAAGCGGCAGCCAAGCAGGAGGCGATCGACGCCTTCGCGTGGGCTGATCAACAGCCCTACTGCAAGCCCGAGGACGGCCTGCGACATGTATTCGTCGAGGGTGTGGTACCTGCTCGACAGTTTGGTTAAGGAGAAGACCATGGCACGCAAAAGTTGGATGTATGCGGTTCTGGAAGCGGTGCAACACGAAATGCGCCAGGACAAGAACATGATCTGGATCTTTGAGCTGACCCCCCCGGTCGCCTCCACGCCGGGACTGCCTGTGATCAATCTCGAAAAGGAATTCGGGCGCCATCGTGTGGTGAATACCGGCATCGATGAGAACTGGATGGCGTCCTGCGTACTCGGTGCAGGTCTGGCCGGCTCCAAGGCCGTCACCTACATCCCCTACCAGGGGAATTGCATGTGCTTCCAGGTCATTCAGAACCACGCCGGAAAACTGCGCTCCATGAGCGGAGGCAAGGCGTCCATGCCGGTGGTCTTTCTGCTGGAGATGACAGGACAGACGCCGGGCTTTGCCGGTCAGCATTCGGACTACGAGATTGACACTTATTACGCCCACATCCCGGGTGTTAAGACCGTGGTTCCATCCACGCCAACCGACGCCAAGGGCATGATGGCCGCGGCCATCCGGGACCCGAATCCGGTTTGCTATCTCTACCCTGCGGGATTGCGCGAGATGATGGAGGATGTCCCGAACGAGCAGTACGAAACTCCTTTGGACAAGGCGGCTGTGCGTAGCGTCGGCAGCGACATCACCATTGTCGGTTCTGGCGGAGGCATGCCCGAAGTGTTGAAGGCCACCGAGATGTTGCAGCAGCAGGGTATGAAGGTCGAAACCATAGACCTGCGCTGCCTCAAGCCGATGGACACGGAGACCCTGGTCAAGTCGGTGCAGAAGACGAAGCGTCTGCTGACAGTTGATCAGTCGTACTACACGCTGTGTCCTGGTGCCGAGGTCATCGCACGTTGTGCCGAGAATGTTGACGGCGCCCGCTTCAAACGCATCGCCTTCCCCGACGCGCCGCCGCCCGCTGCCCCGGAGATGTTCTTGTGGATGAGGCCCAACGCCGATCACATCATCGCCGCCGCGAAGAAGTTGGTGGGTTGATGGACACGCAACTGGAATCGTCGTCGATAAGCTGTGCCAACTGCGGCAGCCTGGATGTGCGCATTCACCATGTGCGCTCAGCCTTCTGGCAGGACGACCGGCTCGTAGTGGTGCAGGATATTCCGGCCCTCGTTTGTGGTGCCTGCGCGGAGCATTTCTACGCTGATACCACGGTGGTCGGACTGGACCTGATGCGCGGCGAGGGCTTTCCCTCAGCGAAGGCTCGCGCAGAACTCAGCGTCCCGGTGTTTTCATTCGGCGATCGGGAACGCGTCAAGGTCGAACCATGAGAGCGGCGGCCAGCGGGGGCCGGCGGTGGCTGCTTGGCCTCGCGCTCGCCGCCGTTCCATTCGTGCACGCGTTGGCAGAGGACTTTGCCTTCATGCCCAAGGGAGGCAGGGTTCTGCTGCTGGCCTGGATGGGCAGCCCGCCCAATGTGACGGAACTTCGCGACCTCCTGCGGGCGCAGCGCACCGAGACGCAATGGCGGGAATTCGTTGTCACACGCAGCCAGACCTTGAGCGAGCGCGAAATTGCAACGCTGTCATCCTATCTCGCGGTGAATCTTCCACTGGCAGAGGATGTTGTGAAGCAAACGGACATCGTGACGACACTCCCGCCTGACGGCCGGGACCTGGCGTGGAACGAATGTCAGTCCTGTCACTCGCTGTTCGCCAGCCACCTGACGCAGAAGCGAACCCTGCAGGGCTGGCTCAATGTATTTCTTTCGCCCTTCCACCGAGAAATGAAGATGACCGCCAAGCAGCGCGAGGAGTTCGCCCACTACTCGACGCTGAACATGCCGATGAAGGTCGAGGACGTGCCGCCGGACTTGCGTTTCTAGGCTGCGATCAGTCAACCCAGGAGACCGTCATGAGACTGCCGCAATTCTCCCTCCGCTTTGCCTGGCCTTTGCCGCTGTTGTTGAGTTTCCTGACCCCGTCCGTGTATCCCGAGGACGTGTTCGACTTCATACCATTAGGTGGAAGAACGTTGTTGGCCAAGGCACTCTCCAACCGCCCACCGGCAGATGAAGTGAAGGCGCTCCTGAGCGCCAGGCAGAACACGGAAGAGTGGCAGCGCTACCTGCAGGAACATGGGAAGGCGATCACCGGCTTGAAAGCGCTGAGCCCGAAGGAGTTGCTCACGCTCGCCGACTACCTTTCGTTCAATATGCCGCTGCCGGCCGGTAAAATTCCGGCCAACCTGGCGCAGGCCAACTGGCCCAAACTGCTGCCCTTGGATGGACGGGATCTGGTGCTCGATTACTGTCAGGGTTGCCACATCATCACCGTCGTGATCACGCAGAAGCGCAAGAAAGACGCCTGGCTCGGAACGATGAACAAGCCCAGCCATATTCAAATCAAATTGAGCCGGGAGCAGCGGGAGGCCCTGGCGAGTTACCTGATCCTGAACGCCGGGATTCCCATCGACCAAGTGCCGGAAGAGTTGCGCGCAGGCGGTGCCACATACTAGCGATCTCCGGCAGTGAAACATGCTGTTCACGTCGCTCGAATTTTTCATTTTTCTACCGGTCGCGTTGGCGCTGTTCGCGCTGCTTCCCGCGTCGAAACGGTGGCTCGCTTTGCTGATCGCGAGCTACGTCTTCTACGGCGCAGATCGACCCGTCAATCTCCTGTACCTGGGTGCGGTGACGTTGCTCGTCTGGGGCTGCGCGCAGGCCATGCAGCGCACAACGCAAGTGCGTTCGCGCCGCCAACTCCTGGCCGCCGGCCTGGTGCTGGTCATCGGCTCGCTGGTTGTATTCAAGTTCTATGACTTCATCGCGGCACAGGCGAATGCTGCTGACCTGGGCCTATCGTTGCCGCGCCTGTCCGTCACGGCGCCCGCAGGTTATTCGTTCTACGCGTTCTCTGCCGTGGGCTTTCTGGTGGACAGCTATGCACGGCGTATCCAGCAACAGTGCGGCCTGGGCCAGACCGCACTCTATCTCGCCTGGTTCCCGAAGATACTTGCCGGCCCCGTCGAGCGTGCTACGAACTTTTTGCCGCAGTTATTGGCCGGCCTGATGTCAACGCCCGAGCGACTGGTGTTGGGATGTCAGTTGATCGGCTGGGGACTCATCAAGAAGGTCGTGGTGGCCGACAACTTGGCGCCCCTGGTAGACCGGACTTTTGGCATCGCGGCCTTTGCCTCTCCAATGGACCTGCTGTTGGCCGTGTATTTTTTTTCCTTTCAGATTTACTGCGATTTTTCCGGCTACAGCGACATCGCCATTGGCGTCTCGATGCTGTTCGGACTGCAACTGATGGAAAACTTTCGCCGCCCTTATCTGGCCCAAAGAACGGCTGAATTCTGGGGGGAGCGCTGGCACATCTCGCTGGGCCGCTGGTTTCGCAATTACCTCTACATCCCGCTGGGCGGCAGTCGCTGCGGAGTGCTTCGTCAGTACCTGAACCTGATGCTGGTGTTCATCGCCAGCGGCTTGTGGCACGCCGGACTGGGCTACGGGGTCGGCTGGACGTTTTTGGTATGGGGCGCATTGAACGGCGCATACCAGTGGGCGGGATTGGCCACGGATCCGCTGTGGCGGATGGTTGCAGACCGTTTCCCCAAGCTCAGTCGCAGTTCGACTTTGCGCGTTCTACGCATCCTGCTGACCTTTCACCTTATTGCCATCAGCTGGGTCTTCTTTCGCGCGAAGTCGATCGACTCAGCCTGGCTGATACTGAAAAAGATCAGCCTGAACCTCACTGAGATTCCCGCGCTGCTTTCGCGATTCCCCTTCACGACCGACCACTGCATCGCATTTGCCTTGATCACGGTGCTGATTGCCGTCGAGATCGTCGATGAACGCAAGTCGATTTTCCAGCGGCTGGCGCAGGCTCCCGTGGTGCTGCGCTGGGCTCTGTGCTATCTGGCGATCTTTGGCCTGCTGACCCTTGGGCGGTGGCAGACGCATGAGTTCATCTACATGCAGTTCTGAGCCATGCAACGCCTCGCCAAATCAGCCCTCTTTTTCATCACCATCGGCCTGCTTCTCTATGCCGGTTGTTTCTACGCTGCCGAGCGACTGGTGCAGCAAACGGCGCACAGCAATCCCTTCTTCAAGATCGCCAAAGCACCTGTCGACACTTTTGACTGGGTGATTCTGGGCGCATCCCACGCCATGCCGCTGGATTTCGACGATTTCAACGCGCAGATGCAACAGCAGACGCAGTTGCACGTACTGAACCTGGCGGCACCTGGCGCCGGGCCGCTCTACAACCGCTTCGTGTTCGAGCATTTCCTGCGCGCGCGGCGTGCGCGCCATCTGCTCTATGTGGTGGATTCATTCGCGTTCTATTCGCGCGTCTGGAACGAAGAGCGTTTTTCCGACGGCAAGCTGCTGCGCCGTACGCCACTGGAGCCAGCCATCGCCCAGCGCCTGGTGGAGTACGTTGAATACGAGGGGGTGGATGGTCGTGCCCTCCTGGACTACGTCAGCGGCTTCTCCAAGATCAACAACCGTGAGCGCTTCCAGCCCGATTTGTGGGAAGGTGAGACCCAGTTTGAACGTGCCTACCGTCCCTCTCCCAGCGCCGTGAAGAAACGCATCGAATACCTCTATCCGGACAAGCGTTTGCCGCAGGCCTTGTCCCGCTACCTGGATCAGCTGTCGATGCTTATCGACAGGGCTCAAAAGGAAGGCATCGACGTGGCGGTGATCAAGATGCCGCTTCCGACCTTGTTCTACAGCCAATTGGTCGATGAGAGCGCGTTCGACCAGGCGTTGGCGCAAGTGCTCAGGCCCCATGGCGTTTCCTTGCACGACTTTTCAAACCGGATCAGCGAATCGGACCGCTATTTCGATACCGACCACCTGAATCGGGACGGGTTGACGGAATTTCTCAAGCTCGATCTCCTGCCCCTGCTCACTGCCGGTCGCTCACCGGACGGGCCGAGGTGATGCCCTGAGGGACGCGGCATTTCCTTTGTGTTGAGAACTGTCAAAAGCGTACTGCCGCACGGGACGACACTGTCTTGCATCGCATCAGGTTCAGCCAAGGAGTTCGGTCATGTACCAACGCATACTCGTCCCCATCGACGGCAGTACCACGTCCACCCAGGGGCTGAACGAGGCCATCAAGCTGGCCAAGCTCACCGGCGCCGAGATGCGCCTCATCCATGTGGCCGATGCCCTGAGTTTCGCCACTGGCTTCGAGCCCTACGCGGTGTATGCGGGTGATCTGGTGCCGCGTATTCGGGAGGCCGGCGAGTTGGTCCTGAAAGGCGCCAGGGAACTGGTTCAGGCGCAGGGCATCAGGGTGGACAGCAAACTGCTGGACGACTTGGTGAGCCGCGTATCGGAAACCGTGATTGAACAGGCGAAGGCCTGGGGCGCCGATTTGATCGTGCTCGGCACCCACGGCCGGCGCGGCGTCGGCCGCTTTTTGCTGGGTAGCGACGCCGAGCAGATCGCACGCACTGCGCCGGTTCCCGTGCTCCTGGTCCGTGCCTCTGGAGTCGACCAATCGGTGGAGGCTTAGGTCATGTCCCGCAATCCCATGAGCCCGACGGACGCCGCCTGGTATCACATGGATGGCCCCAGCAACCTGGCCATGGTGACCGGCATCCTGCTGACGAAGCGCCCGCTTGATTTCGACAAAGTGCGGGCCGTCTACCGGGACCGGCTTTCAGGATATGAGCGTTTTCACCAGCGCGTGGTCGAGCATGGACTCGTGCTGGAGACACCGTACTGGGAGGACGTGGTCCAGTTCGACATGGATCAGCACCTGCACCATGTGTCGTTACCGGCACCGCACGATGTAGCGGCCTTGCGCGCACTGATCACCGACCTGGCCAGCGCGCCTTTGGATCACCAGCAGCCGCTGTGGCAAGTTCATGTGGTGGACCAAGTCGACGGTGGCAGTGCTTTGATCATGCGTTTTCACCATTGCCTGGGTGACGGTACAGCCATGATGGCGGTCATGCAAAGGCTCTTTGATACCCGTGCCAGCGCCACCGAGCCAAACGCGTCGACGCGCCGAACACACATTGTGCACAGGACCAAGACAGGGGCGCTGGTGAGTGCGTTGGAGACCGTCAAGTCGGCGCGCGCAGCAGCTGGCGAGGCCCTGGAGGTTCTGGCTCATCCGCAGGCCTTGGTCGACCAGGTCACGCTGGCCGTGGCGGGCGCTGGCATGCTGGTGGCCGAGTTATTGAAATGGCCGGATCCGTCATCCCCCTTGAAAGGTGACTTTGGTCTGCGCAAGCACATCGCCTGGTCGAACCCTGTGGCGATCAAGGACGTCAAGGCCGTCGGTGCCCATTACGGCGCCAAGGTCAACGACGTGCTGGTCGCCGCCACGACCGGGGCCTTGCGCCATTACTTGAGGGGCCGTGGTGTCGACGTCAAGCACACGACGGTGCGCGCCATGGTTCCGATGGACCTGCGCCCCCCGGAGCGGCTGGGCGAATTGGGCAACGAGTTTGGGCTGGTGATACTCGATCTGGCGGTGACGCAGTCGCGCTGGACGCAGCGCCTGTCGACAACCCGGGACCGTATGGCCCTGCTCAAACGCTCCGCCGAACCGGTAGCCATGCGCCTGCTGCTGGACATCTTCGGTCGCGGCCCCAAAGGTCTGGAAGATGTGGCCAACCTGATCTTCGGCAGCAAGACCAGTGTCGTCATGAGCAACGTCGCGGGGCCGCGCACGCCGCTGTATCTGGCCGGGGTTCCGATCGAGCGCATGATGTACTGGGTGCCGCACCCGGGCCAGCAACTTGGCATGGGAATCAGCATCATGAGTTACCGGGGTATGGCGTCCCTGACGGTGATTGCCGACGCTCGATTGATCCCGGACCCGGAGGCCATCACGCGCCAGTTTGATCGCGAATTCAAGACCATGCTGCGTGCTGTCAAGCGCCAGTCGGGCACGGCCGCAGCCGCGCCGCGACGCCCGCCGACGCAATTGATGTCACTTTCCCGGAACCGTTGAATCCCAGCTTTCCAGTGCCTTGCTGGCGTAGCTGACTTCAACGAGGCGGTCCAGCGCGCGCCAGTCGGAGGGATCGCCGCGACGCATGAGGGTGTGGCCGCGCACCTGTCGGGCAGGCTCATGAGGCCGAGCCAGCATCGGGAACAGAGGCTGCGGTTTGCGCGTCGATGGCCATTTGCTCGAAGCCGCTCAGCAGGGCAAATTGCACGCCGACGGTAACCACCACTGCGCCCACCAGCGCCACGACCTTGTGCAAATTTTTCAATCCGTAAGACATTTTCATTCCCCTTGAAAGTCAGACCGATGCGGCCTGTTGAAGGGAATGTAGAGGCGCTGTGCAGGCGCCGCACGCAGATTGAGACGAATGACGCAAGCGTGCGAAGAAGTGCGTTTTGGCGCGACGGACGGTGTCATGTCAGGCGCCCAGTGCCGGGACAAACGCTACATCGGTGGCGTGAAATTTCCGTTGCGCGCAGACCGTTCGAACACCAGCAGCAGGTTGTTGGACGGCAGTTGAATGCGCTCCCTGCACTGCAGACCGGCAAGCCTGGCCTGCAGCTTCACGTCGTCCAGACGGCGTATGCCCCAAGCCGGGTTGCGCTCGCGCAAACTCTGGTCGAAAGCCAGGTTGCCTGGCGCCGTGGGCACATCGTCCTCGAGGTAGGGCCCGTAGGTGAGGAGCAGACCGTCGGACCGCAGGTGCCTGGCGGCACCCCGCATCAGCGCCGCGCAGGTGGGCCATGGCGCGATGGGCAGCATATTGGCGCAGAAAACGGCGTCGAAATCCTGCTCGAACGGCTCGGCATCCGACGGCCAGACGGGCGCCAGCACGTCCAGCCGCACAGGCGCACGCACCTTGTGCGCGCTGGTGTCAGCGCACCAGGCACGGATCGAGGCAAAGCCGGAGTCGTCGGCGTCGCTGGTTTGCCAGATCCAGCCCGGCAAGCCCGCGGCAAACCACGCTGCGTGCTGCCCCGTGCCGCTGGCGATCTCCAACGCCAGGCCCTTTGCTGGCAGCAGTGTCTGCAAGGCTTGCAGAAGGGGCTGACGGTTTCGCTCGGCCGCTGCACTGTACTGCCTGGCATCGTTCGGTGAGGGTGTCATGGCGTTCGCTTCAATCTGGGTGGTCGGACCAGGCTTCCAGTGGCGCCTGGGCGCGCTCTTCGTCAAGCGCCGCAGGCATGGCCTTGGCCAGCGCCATCCAGACGTGAAATGGCAGCTTGTCCAGGGGCCGTCGCGGAGCCGGCCGTGCCACGATCAGGCGACCGTCCTGGCACAGCAGGACGCCGCACTCGGTCGGGATTTCCTCGGCTTCGGCAATGGGCCGGCCTTTGGCCGTTTGGCCCAGCACGTACCAGCATTCGCCGCCCAGCCCCAGGTAGGCGGCGCGTTTCTCCGGCTTTTTCAGGTCGCCCAGCAGGTCGGCCCGGCTGACTTTAATCTCGTGCACCACGGGCGCGAGATAGGCCTCCACCGTGGTGTTGCGGACCGAGAACACATCCGGGCAGGCCATGCGCCAAGGGGGCGCGGTGTCGACCTCGCTCCCATCCAGCTGCACCTGGACCCGCAGACTCAAGCCGCGCCACACCACGCGGCCATCACGCCCCATCTCCGTGGCGACCTGCTCCACCAGCGCTTCATGCGCCGAGCGCACGGCCTTGTTGCGGGCAAAGGCCTGCGCCAGTTGGGCCACGCCGCTGTCGGTGACGCGCAGCGTTTCGTGCCCCGCGGCGGAGTGGATGCGCTGCAGCAGGCCGGCCGCCAGCAACTCGATTTCCAGCATGTCCTGGCACGGCCAGCCAGCCGATCGGTAGATCTCGCGCAGGCGCTGATGGTGGCGTCGGTTCAGATCGGTAGTTGATATGGCGGGCACGGATTCGGTCATCATGGGCAAGGGTGAAGATGCGAGGTGAGCAGGCAAAGAATTTGGCCTGCGTATTTATACAGTAACATGGACTGCTTTGACGACCACAGTCCAAATCGCCCTTTCTTAGATGGACAGCGCGCCCGTATCCCCTTCCTCGCCTGTTGCGCCTGCGGTCAGCTACACCGTCTCCGTGCGTGCGCTGTGCGAGTTCACGGCCAAGCAGGGCGACTTGGACCTGCGTTTCACACCCTCGCCTTCGGCGCTCGAGGGCATCGCTGGCCACACCACGGTCACTTCACGGCGCCCGGCGCACTACCAGCGAGAGCTCGCGCTGAGCGGCAGTTACCGTCATTTGCGGGTGCGGGGACGGGCCGACGGCTACGACCCGCAGCGCCTGCGGCTGGAAGAGATCAAGACGCACCGCGGAGACCTGGCGCTGCAGCCGGCCAACCACCGCTTCCTGCACTGGGCGCAGGCCAAGGTCTATGCCTGGCTCAGCTGTGAGCTTTTTGGGCTGGCGCAGATCGACGTGGTGTTGGTGTATTTCGACATCGTGAGCCAGCAGGAGTCCGAACTCGTCGAGCACCACAGCGCCGCCGCGCTGCAGCAGTTCTTTGCCGGCCTGTGCGAGCGCTTCCTGCACTGGGCCGATCAGGAGCTGGCGCACCGCAGGGCGCGCGACCTGGCGCTGACGCAGCTGCAATTTCCGCATGAGGATTTCCGTGCCGGCCAGCGCGCCCTGGCCGAAGCCGTGTACCGGGCCAACAGCGGTGGGCGCTGCCTGCTGGCCCAGGCACCGACCGGCATTGGCAAGACCATGGCCACGCTGTTTCCCGCACTCAAGGCCAGCCCGGGACAGGGGCTGGACAAGCTGTTCTACCTGACGGCCAAGACACCGGGGCGCCAGCTGGCGCTGGACGCCATGCGGCGTATCCAGGGGGCCTTTGCAAGGCCCCTGCGGGTGCTGGAACTGGTGGCCCGGGACAAGGCCTGTGAGCACCCGGAACTGGCCTGCCATGGCGAATCCTGCCCGCTGGCCAAGGGCTTTTACGATCGCCTGCCAGCCGCGCGACAAGCTGCCTTGCAGTCGCCCATGCTGAACCGGCAGAACCTGCGTGAAGTCGCGCTGGCGCATGCCGTCTGCCCCTATTACCTGGGTCAGGAAATGCTGCGCTGGAGCGACGTGGTGGTGGGCGACTACAACCATTTTTTCGATCTCAATGCCCAGCTCTATCGGCTTACGCTGAGCGAGGGCTGGAAGGTCAGCCTGCTGCTGGACGAGGCGCACAACCTGGTCGAGCGCAGCCGCCAGATGTACACGGCCGAGCTCGAGCAGAACGCATGGCGCTGGCTGCGTCAGGACGTTCCCGCCGGTTTGAAGAAGCCCCTGGACCGCGTGCACCGGCAGTGGAACGCCCTGCTGAAGGACCAGCTTCAGGCCTACCAGGTTTTGGAGGGTTTGCCGCAGAAGTTCATCGACGCGCTGCACCACTGGGTGCAGAAAGTCGGCGTTCAACTGGCCGATCAGCGCACGCCCCTGGGTGCGGACCTGCAGCGCTGCTATTTTGCCGCCATACATTTTTTGCGCGTCGCCGAAATGCACGGTGCGCACGCCTTGTTCGATGTTTCGCGTGAGCCAGGCCGCAAGGCGGTCAGTTCCCGCCTGTGCCTGCGCAACGTCGTGCCGGCGCCGCTGCTCAAGGAGCGCTGGGCCGCGGCGCATTCGGCCACGCTGTTCTCGGCCACACTGAGTCCGCCCCACTATGTGCTGGATCTGCTGGGTCTGCCCGAGACCACGGTCTGGCTGGACCTGCCCTCGCCCTTCGACCCGGGACAGTTGCAAGTGCATGTGGCCAGCCAGCTCTCCACCCGTTACGCCGACCGCCAGGCTTCGTTGCCGGGTCTGGTGCAGCTCATGGCCGATCAATACCGCCGGCAACCGGGCAACTACCTGGCTTTTTTCAGCAGCTTCGACTACCTGCGCAATGCCGCTGAGCTGCTGGCCGAAACGTCCCCGGGAATTCCTCTCTGGCAACAGGAACGGGGCATGGACGAGGGCCAGCGTAGGGCCTTTCTGGCGCGCTTTGTGGTGGATGGGCAGGGCATCGCCTTCGCCGTGCTGGGCGGGGCCTTTGGCGAAGGCATAGACCTGCCGGGAACGCGCCTGCGCGGCGCTTTCATTGCCACGCTCGGACTGCCTCAGCTCAATGCGGTGAACGAGCAGATCAGCCGCTGCATGCAGGAGCTTCTGGGTCAGGGTTACGACTACACCTACCTCTACCCGGGGCTGCAAAAGGTCGTCCAGGCAGCCGGCCGCGTGATCCGCACGCCGCAGGATCAGGGCGTGCTTTACCTGATGGACGATCGCTTTGCCGGCGCGCGGGTGCGGGGCTTGCTGCCTCAGTCCTGGTGGCCCGATGGCGTTCAGCGCCTGGCACTGCGGCCGCCGGCCTGAAGCGCAGCGTGCCTCAGGCCAGTACCTGGCGCAGGAAGGCGCCGATGTCGGCCACTTCCTGTGGATGCACGCTGTGCGGCATGGGGTAGGTGTGCCACTGCACGGTGTAGCCCAGCGCCGCGAGCTGCGCCTGTGAAGCCTGACCCCGGCTCAGCACGACGACGGGATCCTGTGTGCCGTGCGCCATGAAGATGGGGGTATGCGCGTTGGCGGCACAGCGTTCCTGAGCCAGCGTGCCGGCCAGCGGCAGATAACCCGACAGCGCCATGATGCCCGCCAACTGCTCGGCGTGGCGCAGCCCCGTATGCAGGGCCAGCGCGCAGCCTTGGGAAAAACCGGCCAGCACGATGCGCGCTGCCGGGATGCCGCGCGCCACTTCGTGCGCGACCAGCGCCTCGATCGCCAGCGCCGAAGCGGCAATGCCGGCGGCGTCCTCGCGGCGCACTGCACCGGCGCCGAGCTCCGTGCCGAAGATGTCGTACCAGGCCGGCATCTCGTAGCCGCCATTGAGCGTCACCGGCATGACCGGCGCGTGTGGAAAGACAAAGCGGATCGGCGGGCAGCCGCTGAGGTCGAGCTCCGGCACCAGTCCGGCAAAGTCGTCGCCGCTGGCGCCCAGACCGTGCAGCCAGATCACCGCGGCAGTCGGATTCGGGCCGGATTCGAGTTCGATGCGGGGCAGCAAGTCGGACATGGTTTATTTCTTCTTGGGTTTCTTGCGCGCCGCTGCAGTTTTGGCTGCAGACCGGGCGGCGGGTTTGGCCACCGGCTTGGCGGCGGGCGGCGCGGCCTTCGGGCTATCGCCGATCACGCTCTTGACGGGGCAGACCTTGAAGATGGGGCATTTCTGGCAGCCGATGGCCAGAGCAATGGGGCAAAGTGTCATGGGAACTTTCTGGGGTGTCGCGGGTTTGAGGCGCACAGTATGCACCGCATGGGCCGGCTGATCCCTGCGTTGGCGCAGGGACTTGCCATCCGGCGCAGCGCGGTCCTCCATTGCGCGCGAAACTGCTTCTGCGTCCACGCATCAACCACATTCAGGAGTCATCGATGAACATCCGCAAACGGGCCTTGGCACTTTGCATCGCCGCCACCCTGGCGTTTTCCGGTGGCGCGCAGGCGGCGCTGGCTGTTGGCGCGGCCACGCCCGACTTCACGACAGAGGCCGCGCAGGGCGGCGTGGCCTTCAAGTTCTCCCTGGCCGAGACCCTGAAGAAGGGGCCGGTCGTGCTGTATTTCTATCCCAAGGCCTTCACCAGCGGCTGCACCATCGAGGCGCATGAATTTGCCGAGGCCACGCCGAAGTTCCAGGCGCTGGGCGCGACGGTGGTGGGCATATCCAATGACAACATCGAGACCCTGAAGAAGTTCTCGGTTGAGGCCTGCCGGGACAAGTTCGCCGTCGCCGCCGACAACGGCGCGCGCATCACCAAGCAGTACGACGCTGGTCTGGGTTTTGTCCCCGGCATGGCGGACCGCATCTCCTACGTCATCAGCCCCGCAGGCAAGGTGCTGTACGTGTTCTCCAGCTTGAGCCCGGAGCAGCATGTGGCCAACACCCTGAAGGCCGTGGCGCAGTGGCGCGCGGCGCAGAAATAGCCAGCCGCGCACGCAGCTTTGGCCGGCGCAGCGGCTTGGCGCAGGCGCCTGCGCGCCGTTGAGACGAGTAAGCGACAATCAGAGGTTACCCGGACTGCGAGCGCTCAGGCCGGATCGATATCGGCCCATCCTCGCACTTCCAACCCCGACGCCCGCATGAAAGACCATTACGCCGCCCTGGGGCTGGCCAGCAGCGCCTCGCTGGCCGATGTAAAAAAAGCCTTTCGCCAGCAGGCGGCGCTGCACCATCCGGACCGCAGCTCCGCGCCCGACGCGGCGCAGCGCTTTCGCGCGGTGCAAGAGGCGTACGAGGTGCTGGCCGACGAGGCAAAGCGCCAGGCCTACGACGACAATCGCCGGCGCAACCTGCTCGATGACCCGCTCGCCACGGCGCGCGACATCTGGCACAACTACTTTTCACGGATCACCCCCTCGGCATGAGAATCTCTCCCTTTTTTCACCAACTGCGCTCGGCCTACCAGGCGGAGCTGGACGACCTGGCGTCTGACTCCGAAGGCAAGGACGTGCTGCAACAGCGCCTGAAGCAAAAACGCGGCGAGCTCAAGTTCCTGCTGCAAATGATCGAATTCAGCCCCGAGATGGTGGCCGTGATCTTTCATGAGGGCTTTCAGTTCAAGTCGCCGGCCGCGATGGAGCATCTGCTCGGTCATGAGTCCGACGAGTTCCCGGACTGGGACACGCTGGCGCCCACGCTGCAACTCACGCCCTGGGCGCAGACGCTGGCAAAGCAGGTGTTGAAAGAGCCACTGGGGGAGTGGTTTCTGACGCTGGCCGCCGGTCTGGAGTACATGCACGCCAAGCCCGATCCGATTCGGGCGGAGCAGGCCGAAGACGACAGCGACGAAGAAGACGGTCCGGAGGACGGTCCCATGGACGCGCAAGACGCGCAGGAAGAAAAGGAAGCCCGGGAACGCGCCGAAGCCGGTGCCGACTGGATGGTCGAGCAGGGCTTTGACCGCAAAGACTGATGGATGGAACTGGACCGCACATGAACTACCTGGCGCTGATTGAAAAAACCCAAAGCCTGATTGCCGCCGGCGACATCGTTGGCGCCGAGTCGGCGCTGGTCGAACTGGCCGACACCGAAGGCGACAGGGCGCTGATGGTGGTGCTGGACCAGTTGGCGCCAAAGGACATCCTGGCGGTGATCCGCGAGTACGACAACTCCAAGGAGTCGGTGGTGAACCTGCTGGTCACCCCGGAGCAGTTTGCGCGCGCCATGGTGATCGAAAAGCAGTACAAGGATCTGACCCGAACCCATCTGCGCGGCATGGTCAACTCCATCGTTTTCCGCGAAGACGCGCAACCCGTGGACTTCCTGCACGCGCTGGCCGACATGGAAGGCGCCAGTGACGCCTTGGCCGATTACTTCTCCGACAAGTGGAGCCGCATTGAGGCTTTCGCCCGCACCGGCACCTTCGACCCGATGGACGACGACGGTCAGATGCTGAGCGAGACCGCCCTGCTGGCCTCGGCTTACGCCAAGCCCCGCGTGGAGGAAGAGGAAGTCGCCGACCAGGACTGGATGCAGCTGGCCTGGGTGCTGCGCTACCAGTGCCCCGATTTGTTCATCGAGATGCTGATCGTGCTGCGCGCCAAGGCGCGCGCCCACGACCTCGGTCTGGACGAGGAAGAAGAAGCCGAGGAGGACGACGGCAAGGTCGAGACCGGCGACACCGACCGCGGCAAGGTCACGCCCAAGGCGCGTGACTCGGACGAAGAGTCCGCCATCTGACGCAGAACATCACTCCAATGGCCCAGCCCAAGTCGTCAGTCTCGCTGTTCGATGCGCGCCCCTTTTTCGAGAAGGCGCTGCAGCATGGCCTGGAGCACGGCATCATCGACCAGGCCAAACTCGACGCCATCTGTGCCGAAGCACCCAAGGGCATGGTGCAGATCGCGCGCTATTTCGGCAACGAGTTCCTGCGCCCGGATCTGGAAAAGGCGCGCGAGCGCATCGTGAATCTGGTCAGCCTCTACCTCGAGGACAGCTGCGACGGCGATCTGGCGCTGGCGGCCGAGTCGCTGCGCGAGAACAGTTTTCTGTCGCGTTCCAAGGGTGGCTCCGAGATGCTGAAGAAGCTGCTGGTCATGCCGCAGAACAGCCACTTCGGCATGCACGAGCGCCGCAACTTCAGCGACGATCAGATCCCGCTGCTGGCCAAGTGGTCGCTGCGCAGCCTGGCCGACTACCGGGCCGAACTGAGCGCACGCAGCCAGGTGGCGCAGGTGGTCGACGCCGCACTCTGGCTGGCCGATGACATGGGCCTGCAGGCCGACGAACTGGAGGAAGCCGGTGCCGATGCCGACGCCGTCATTCGCACCGCCTTGTTGTCGCTGGCGCTGGGGCGCACCGAACTGCCCGACTGGGTGGCGTTCGAGAAGATGGTCGGCGCGCTGCGCAAGAAAGTCGCATCCGGCAAGTCTGCGACGCTGGAAATTCCGCTCCCGAAGAAACTGCCTCCTTCGCTGCGGGCCGTGGTGGAAGTGGTGCGCCAGTCGGTGCTGGACGACCTGCCGAAGATGCTGGACAGTGGCGTGACTGCAAGGAAGCTGTTCAACCAGACGCCGGCCTTCATGGGCCGCTACTTCTGGCTGGAAGACGCTCTGAGCGAAGTCGACCATTACGACCGCTCTACTTCGGCCGCCTGGGAAAGGGCCACGGCTGGGCACAACGACGACGGCTCGCTGCTCACGCTGTTCCTGTGCGTGGCCACCGGCGGTGTGGCCAAGACCCTGCTCACGGAAAAGGGTGCTGCGGCGCTGATCCGCAAGATCCGCAAGTCCGGTCTGAAGCCGGAACTCGCGCTGGCCTATATCCGCGAGCATGCGCCGGCGCAGCACCAGGACGCCTACTTGCAGCTCTGTGACGCCTTCCTGGAAGAGTCGCGCAGTACGCTGCAAAGCGACGCCGATTACGAACTCAAGGATGCCATGGCGCTGCTGCGCCGCGAATGCCACGTCAAATAGTGGAGGCTACGCCATGGGCATCGGTGTTATTGTCGGGCCCATGCATTTCACCTCCGACATTGCAGCCTTATTGAAAATCGCTTTGTGACAAGGCAGGCGTCCGCTCGTTCAGAATGGCGCGGTGGCATCGAAGCCAGCTTGCAGGGCATGGTTTCCGTGATCGGACCGGTCCTGCTGTTTCTGGGGCTGTTTGGTCCGATGGCCTTGGCGCCAGGGCTGTGGGCGACACTGATCACTGCGTCGGTGGTGCAGGTGGCGGGTATGCTGCTCAGAGGGCAAGCGGCGCTGCTGTCGAGCACCCGAAACGCTTCCCTGCTGGTCTATGCTGCGCTGGTGTTGCAACTGTCTTGGGCTGTGGTGGACCCTTTGTCCAGCGCACGCATGCCCTCGTTGCTGCAGTTTCGCACCGGCCTGGCTGCAGGCAGCCTGTTGTTTCTGGGCGCGAGCGCGCTGGTGCTGTTGTCCGGCTGGCTGAAACTGGGCACGGTATTTAAGATGATGCCGACGCCGGTCACCGCCGGCATCGGCAATGGCACGGCACTGATGTTGATTTGGCTGGCCTCGCAGCAAATCGTCCACGGCAATGCCTTCGCCGCGCTGACCGCCGCCGCCATGTTGGGCAGCTACATGCTGTGGTCGCGGCTCAAGGTGCGCTGGCCGGCGGCCGCACGGCTACCCAACATCGTGGTATCAGCTGCGGTCGGTTTGGCGCTGGCCACACTGCTGGAGCCGACCCTGGCGCGGCCTGCTTTGCACCTTGGTCCGGGCGGGCCCTGGGTTTCGCTTCAGCTCTGGAACGAGGTGGGCCTGCAGCAGATCGGGCCGCTGCTGATGCACGGCGTGCCAGGAGCGCTGGCGTTGGCCTTGGTGATGATCCTGGAGACCTTTACGGCCATCGGCTTGCTGGAAACGAAGGGAGGATTGCGCATTGATGCGAACCGCGAGTTGATTGTCCTGGGTGGCTCGAACATCGTCAGCGCCTTGCTGGGCGGCGTGCCCAGCACCGCCTCGCCTTTGCGCAGCTTGGCGAACTGGAATGCGGGCGGTCGCGGTACTCGGGCGGCGCTGGTGTGCCTGGGACTGACGACGCTGCTGCTGCTGGCCTTCGGCAAATGGCTGCTGGCCATGCCGGCGGGCCTGGTGGCCGGTTTGTTTCTGCTGCAGGTGCCCATCCTGGTGAATCGGCCCTTTTTGCAAAGGCTGGGAGAGATCCTGCGCAGCCGTCGCTGGCGTGGCGCGGGCGCCGTGGATCTGGGATTCTGGATCACCCTGGTGATCTCGCTCGTGGGCTTTTTTGGCAGCCTGATGTGGGCCTGTTTTCTGGGCGTTGGCCTGTCTTGCCTGGCCGTGCTGCGCCGCGTGTCGATCAATCTGACGGCGCAGTGGGCCTACCTGGATCACCATCGCTCGCGCCGCGTCAGGGACGTAGAGGCCGGGCGCCAACTGGAGTGCGAGTATCAAAGGGCGGCGGTGCTGCGGCTAACCGGCCATCTTTTTTTCGGCAACAGCGCGCGTTTGACGCAATTGTTTGATGAGCTCGATCCGCAGGTGCTGGCCGTGGTGATCGACGTGAGCCGCGTGCACGATGTCGACCCCAGCGGTCTGGGTGCACTGGTCTGGCTGGTCCATACCTTGCGCGATCGGCAACTGGTGGTGGTCCTGAGCGGCCTCACCAGCACAAGGTCCAGCGAGTTGCGCCAGACGCTGAAGAAGCTGCCCGGTGTGTGCTACTGCGTCGACCTGGATCGGGGACTTGAAGTCTGCGAAGACCTGGTACTGGCCAGCCTGAATGCGGCCCTGAACGCGCCGCAGACGGTGGCGCTGGAAGGCAACCTGCTGCTGCAAGACCTGAGCAGCGATGAAGTACGCGCGGTACTGAATCTGTCAGAGCGATCCGAAGTGGCGCAGGGCACGGTGCTGTTTTATCAGGACAGCCAGGCCGATGGGGTGTGGCTGCTGGAGCAGGGGTCGGTGAGCGTGCTCGCAGGCTCGGGTAAGGATCCGATACGCCTGGCCACTTTCGGTCCTGGACAGTTCTTCGGGGAAATGGGCTTTGTCGACGGCAAGACCCGCTCGGCAACGGCTCGAGCCGACACGCCGCTGCGTGCGGCACTGTTGCACAACCACTCCATGGCCACACTGATGCTGGAGCAGCCGGCAACGGCCCTGACGATCATGAGAAACATCGCGCGCGAACTGTCACATCGTGCGCGCACCGAATCGGCCCAGCGTGCCGACGAACGCTGAACGGGGTCGGCGCCGACCTGAAGCTCAGACCCTGAGCATTCCCAGGATGGCGCGCGCTTCATCGGGAGTGGCCACGGCGCGATCGAGCTCGCGGCTGATGCGCGCCACGCGCTCCACCAGTTGGGCATTGCTCGTCGCCAGTTCGCCCTTGCGGTAGTAGATGTTGTCTTCGAAGCCGACGCGCGCGTGCCCGCCCAGCAGCACGGCCAGCGTGGCCAGCGGCAATTGCGCTGCGCCCAGGCCGGCCACGGTCCAGGTCGAACCCGCTGGCACTTGAGACACCAGGTACATCAGCGCCTGCGGCGTTCCCGCCATGCCGCCCGGCACGCCGAGCACGAAGTCGAAGTGCTGCGGCCCCGTGAGCAGGCCCTGCTTCAACCAGCGCTGCGCCGTGCTGAGCATGCCCGAGTCGAAGATTTCCAACTCGATCTTCACGCCCTGTGCCTGCATGGCACGCCCGAAGGTTTCCATGTCGGCCGGCGCGTTCATGAAGACGCCGTCGCCGAAGTTCACCGTGCCCATGGACAGCGTCGCCATCTCGGGCGACAGCGTCACCGGCGCCAGCCGCTCAAGCGTCGTCATGCCGACCGCGCCGCCGGTGGAGACCTGCACGATCACGTCGCAGCGCGCGCGCACGGCCTCGATGATCTCGCGGTAGATCCCTGCGTCCTGCGTCGGGCTGCCGTCGCTCTGACGCGCGTGCACGTGCACGATCGATGCGCCGGCCTGCCAGCATTCTTCGGCCGCCAACGCGATCTCCTCGGGCGTGACGGGCAGCGCCGGCTGTTGTTCGCGCGTGACCTCTGCGCCATCCAGCGCTGCGGTGATGATGAGCTTTTCCATGACAGACCTTTTAGCGCGCGATGCGTTGGCAGGCCGCGGGAACGACGCAGGTGCCCGAGGCCTTGCACACCAGCACGGGTTGCGCCAGCAGGTCGGTGGCCGAAGCTTGGCCCGCAATGCCGGCTGAGGAGATGACCTTGTGCGCGCTGAACTCCATCTTGCGAGAAGTCTTTCCCATCGAGACGATGCGACCCGTGGCCTCGATGTAGTCGCCGGCAAACACCGGTGCCAGGAACTCGATGTTGTCGTAGGCGACGAACAGGCCTTCGTCACCGTCGCTGCGGATCAGCAACTCGGTGGCCACGTCGCCAAACAGGTGCAACAGCTTGGCGCCGTCGACCAGGTTGCCGGCGTAGTGGGCGTCGTGCGCGCTCATGCGCAGGCGGATGAGGGAAGTGAAGTTTTGCATGGAAGTTCGTCTTGGTTAATTGTTGGACATGTCAAATCGCCACGTCATTTCGAGGCAGAAGGCCGTGGCAATCCGTGAATTCCTGGATTGCCACGCCCCGCCACGGCCCAAGGGCCTCGCGGCTAAAGGCACGCGACTCGCAATGACACATGTTGCATCTAGGCGGCCCGGCGTTGCGCCCATTCGTGGATGGCAAAGGAGGCCACGTCTTCGGCGTAGCTCTTGGTGCCAAAGCCGGCGTCGTAGCCCAGCTCCTTGGCCAGTTCGTGGCTGATGCGCGGACCTCCGACGACCAGGATCACCTTGTCGCGCAGGCCTTCCGCCTCCAGCAGATCGACCAGCTTGGTGAGGTTGTCCAGGTGGATATTCTTTTGCGTCACCACCTGCGACACCAGGATCACGTCGGCCTGCTCCTCGATGGCGCGGCTGATCAGGTCTTCCGAGTCGACCTGCGCGCCCAGATTGATGGCGCGTATGCCGTGGTAGCTCTCCAGCCCCTTGTGGCCGTTGAAGCCCTTCATGTTCATGATGGCGTCTATGCCCACGGTGTGCGCGTCGGTCTCGATGCAGGCACCGATCACCACCATGCGCCGGCCCATCTTCTCGGCGATGCGGGCGTTGATGCCGTCCTTGTCCAGCACCTCGTACTCGGGCTTGGCGACCTGCAGCGCCGCCAGATCGACCTGGTGCTTGCACTGGCCGTAGACCACGTAGAAGCTGAAGCCCTGGCCCATGTCCTCGGCGTGCGCCACCGCCGGTTCGTCCAGACCCATCATCGCCGCCAGGCGCTTCGCGCCTTCTTTCGAGGTCTCGTCCAGCGGCACCGGCAGGGTGAAGGAGAGCTGGACGCGGCCGTCGTTCAGCGTGTCGCCATAAGGCTTGACCCACTGTTCGGGCTGTTTGAATTCAGACATTTTCCACTCCATTTGGCAGCATCAACATTGGGAACGGGTTGTAGTATTCGGCCGATTTTTCGATCACGCCGTCCAGCCCCTTGCCGCCCGTGGGGGTGCGCGCGATCTCGGCAAACATTGCCTTACCGATCGCGCCGGGAAGCCCCATGCCCTCGATCTCGTTCAGCATGGCCTCGGCCTGCGCCAGCACGCTTTGCGCGCGCTGCTCGATCTGACCACCCGCCTTGAACTCGATCTCGCTGTGCAGGTCCTTCATCGTATGGAACACGTACTGGGCGTTCTGCACGGCGAGGAAGCGGTCCTGGATGAAGGGCGTGTGGATGGCCTCGGTCATCATGCCCAGCAGGTGGATGTCCTGCTGCGTCACGGTGCTCACCACGTTGAACAGCGCGTCCTGCACATGGCCCTTGAAGATGTTGCCCGTCATGTGCTTGGTCGGCGGCATGTACTTGAGCGGCGCATCGGGGAACACCTGGCGCGCCAGTTGCGCGTGCGCCAGTTCCCAGAGAAAACCGTTCTCCATCTGCGGATCGATTTCGAAGGCGTGGCCCAGTCCCATCTGTTCAGGCTTCAGTCCCGAAAGCACGGCGAACTGTTCGTTGATCAGCTGCGAGGCCAGCACCGTGTGCGCGGCTTCATAGGCGTCGGCCGTGGTCAGGTAGTTGTCTTCGCCGGTGTTGATGATGATGCCGGCGTAGGCGTTGACCATGCGCGAGAAGAACTGGTCGATGAAGGTGCGCTGCATGTTGATGTCGCGAAAGATGATGCCGTACATCGAGTCGTTGAGCATCATGTCCAGGCGCTCCATCGCGCCCATGGCGGCGATCTCGGGCATGCACAGGCCCGAGCAGTAGTTGGTCAGGCGGATGTAGCGCCCCACTTTCTTGCCGACCTCGTCCAGGGCAGCGCGCATCAGGCGGAAGTTCTCCTGCGTCGCGTAAGTGCCGCCAAAGCCTTCGGTGGTGGCACCATAGGGCACGTAGTCCAGCAGGCTCTGTCCCGTGGAGCGGATCACGGCGATGATGTCTGCCCCCTGTTCTGCCGCAGCGCGCGCCTGCACCACGTCCTCATGGATGTTGCCGGTGGCGACGATCAGGTACAGCCAGGGTGTCCTGGCTTCGCCCACGGCCTTGATCTGCGCGGCGCGGTGCGCGCGCTGGCCGGCGATCTGCGCACAGCGCGCTTGTGCCAGCTGCCCGGCGGCGGTGCGCGCGGCGGCCTCGTCCTTCGGGCGTTGCAAGGTGAGCCATCCTTCAGCCACGGCCTGCGCCACCTGCTGTGCACTCCAGCCGCGCTCCAGCATGGCGGCCACCACGGCCGTCGTGGCGCCGTGCTGCAGCAACTGCTGCTGCAGCAAATGCTCGACCACGCGGTTCGGCAGCGGCACCTGGTTTTCGTCCACGCCGTCGATGCCGAGCAGGCGCAGCGTGGCGCGCTCCACCGTCGTCGTGCTGAAGACGCTCATGTCGTCAAAGACGCGCCGTGCAATGCGCTGCGCCGCGCCGCGGGCGCGGGCGATCCGGGCTTTATCGAGATTCAAATGGGGCATGAATAGTCCTTCAGTTCATTGTTTGCGCGGGCGTCATTGTTCCCACACCACGTCGCTCACGGCATAGCCGGAAAACGCGGCGCGCGCCGCGGCCAAAAATTCTTGCGCATCAAAGCTGCCACCCATGGGCGAAAAAGGGTTGAGCGTGATGCCGGCGATGCGGATCGCTTGATTGGCCTGCACACGGGCGCCGAGTTGGTGGAACGCGATCAGGTCGGCGTTCTCCACGAACAGCTTGGCGCCATCGGCCACGACCACGGTGAGTCCCGGGTGGGCGTGTGCCAGTGCTACCAGCGCCTGCCAGACGCGGCGTCCGACAGCACCGCTCAGGGCAATGGTGGCAACATTGGCGCCTAAATACTGCAACAGCGTGGCGCCAGCGTTCAGTGTGGCCACCTGGGCCTGAAACAGCGACTCGCCCTGCGCGTTCCACAGGCCCACGCCGCCGTCTTCGAACACCGCTGCGCACTGGTGACGCACGGCTGCATCGGCCTGTGCAATGCCCAGGATAGAGAGCCGGTCGCGCGTCTTGCGCAGCACATCCAGCACGCCGCCGCCGAGGGCCGCGCCCGTGGCCAGGATCACGCTGTCGGCGATGGCCGGCGAGGCATGGGCGCTGCGCCCCAGCGCGCCGTCGAGCAGCACCAGCGTTGCGCCACATTGCTGCAGTTGTCCGATCACGCGCTGCTGGTCGTGGCTGCGGGAAGCGCCGGCGATTTCCATTTCGCCGTATTCCAGCGCCTTGACGATGACGATCTCGCCCATGGGGCTGTGCACGCCCGTGCTGGCGATCGGCTTGATGCGGACCTTGGCGCGCTGCAGGCAAGCGCGCGCTGTGGCGACCAGATTTCCTGGCCAGACCAGAACCGGCGGTTTGGGAACCAGGAACACCTGATCGCGGTCTTCGCCGTCGCGCCCGATCGAGGTCACGCCCAGCGACACCTGCGCTGTGGCCGCCTGGGCCAGCAGATGGTTCAGCGCCACGGTCTTGCCCGTGTTCTTGCTCATGCCCATGACGGCAACCGTGCTGGCATTCGCGTGCTGCAGGCCGCGCCACAGCGCGCTGATGTTCGTCGCCACCACGCAGCGTCTCAGACGTAGAGTTCTTCGAACAGCTGGCGCAGCCGCGGGCTCTCGCGCAGCAGGTCCAGCGCGTGCTGCGCGTGGCCGGTGGCGTAGCCATTGCCGACGATCATCTCCACGTCCCGTCCCACGCCTTCCGCGCCCAGGGCCGCTGCGGTGAAGCTGGTGGCCATGGAAAAGAAGTAGATCTTGCCGTTCTGGCGTGCGCTCAGGATGCTGCCCATCTCGGTGTTCTGGATGTTCACGCAGTTGATCACCACGTCGGCCAGGCGGCCGTCGGTCACGTCAGCCACGGCCTGCATCAGCGCCAGTGCGTTCGTCGCGTCGACCTGCAGGGCGTGGTCGGCCCAGCCCAGATCCAGCATGCGCTGGCAGTCCTTTTCGAAAGGCGAGATGCCGATGACGCAACCGGTGGGGCCTGCGCGCTTCTTCGCCTCATACACGCACAGCGTTCCCGACTTGCCGCCGCCGCCTATCACCACCACGGTGTCGCCCGTTTTCACCAGGCGTGCCGTCTGGGCCGGCGCACCGGCCACGTCCAGTATCGCCAGCGCGAGCTTCTCGGGGATGTCTGGCGGCAGTTTGGCGTACAGGCCGGTCTCGAACAATATGGCCTGACCTGCGATCTCGATCTGGTCCTGCTGCAAGTGAATCTTCTTAATCGCGGCTATGTGCAGTGGCGTGAGCGACAGCGACACCAGGGTGGCGATCTTGTCACCAACCTTGAGGTCGATCTTGCCGGCCAGTGCCGCGCCGATGTCGCGCACCGTGCCGATCAGCATGCCGCCGGAGCCCGTCACCGGGTTGTGCATCTTGCCGCGCTGCGCCACGATGTCCAGCACGGCTTGACCCACCTTCGCCGAGTCGCCGCCGGCGTCTCGCTTGATCTGGGTGAAGCTGGCCGCGTCGATGTTCAGGGCCGACACGTCGATCAGGATTTCGTTGTCGCAGATCTCCATGCGGTTGTCGATTTTCCAGGCGCCCTGGGGCAGCACGCCCAGGGGCTCCAGCACGCGGTGCGTGCCATAGGGTGAGCCGTGTTTCATGATTCGATGTTAGTTGCTTTGCGTGGGCAGCGCGTAGTCCTGGCCCAGGCCCGGCATCTCGACCGTCATGCCCTTGTAGTTGCGGCACTTGATGGTCGTGCCGCTGCCGTCCAACAGCGCTTCTTCGCGCACATAGCTCGGGATGATCGGCAGCTTGCCCAGTCCGCCCATGCCGTCGACGATGAAGGTCGGCACGGCCGGCCCGCTGATCCAGCCGCGCAGTCCTTCGTACAGCTCCAGCATGCGCCGGTGCGGCACGATGAAGTGGTGCGCGCCCTCGACCATGTCGGTGGAGTACACGTAGTAGGGACGCACGCCCATCTCGATGGTCTGCATGAAGAGCTCGCGCATGATTTGCACATCGTCGTTCACGCCCTTGAGGCAGACGGTCTGCAGTCCCATCATGACGCCTGCCTTCTGGATCATCTTCACGCGCTCGCGCAGCAGCGGCGTGATCTCCTTGGGGTGGTCGATGTGGATGTTGACCATCTGCACGCGGTGCTTCTCCAGCACGGCACACAGCTCGGGCGTGACGCGTGTCGGCAGCTGCACCACCATGCGCGAGCCGATGCGCAGGAAGCGCACGTGCGGCGCGCGCCGGCGGATCTCGCCCAGGATGTAGTCCAGGCGCTCGTCGGTGAAGGTGAAGGGGTCGCCGCCGGAAAGCAGCACGTCATCGATCTCGGCGTTGCCCGCGATGTAATCGATGGAAGCCTCGATCTGGTCCTTGGCCACCGTTCCCGTGGGCTGCGACACCATGCGCTTGCGCGTGCAGAATCGGCACAGCGTGGCGCAGGTATTGCTCACCAGGAACAGCACGCGCCGGGGATAGCGGTGCACGACGCTGGTACCCGGGATGGTGTCGCCTTCCTCGCCCAGTTGGTCCAGCGAGGTCTTGAAGCCGGGCTTGGTTTCCTCGTGGTGTGAGGGCAGGTACTGCTTGCGGATCGGGCAGTTCGGATCGTCGCGGTCCATCAGCTTGACCATGTAGGGCGTGACCGCGATGGCGAACTTTTCGTACACCGTTTCATTCACGTTTTCCAGGTTGTTCAGCAGTCCCTCGAGTTCGCCGTGGTGCGTGTAGCGCCTGGCGAACTGCTTTTGCCAGGATTCGGCGGCAGGATCGTAGGCGTCGAGTTCGGCGCGGGTCAGCAGTTTGCGCGGCAGCGTTTGAAAGTCGACTTTTTTCAGCATGGGAGGTCTCCGGCAAGGTATTCGTTCGGGGGATGCGCACAGGTGGCGGCTTGCAAGCAGTTTAGGGACAGCGGGTGCCGGTGAAAACAGGCAAAGTGGCTGAATGGATGGTGATATTTCAGTCACAATGCAAGCCTTTGATACACATTGACTGAAACGCCCATGTCTGCCTCTTTGGATACCCTGGACCGCCAGCTGATCGAGCTGCTCAAGGTCAACGCGCGCCTGCCCATGGTCAGGCTGGCCAAGGCGCTGGGCTGCGCGCGCAGTACGGTGCAGTTGCGCCTGAAAGCGCTGGAGGATGGCGGCGTCATCACCGGCTACACCGTGGGCGTGGCGTTGACCCGGGCAGCCGCCAGCATCCGCGCCATGGTGCTGATCTCGACCGAGTCCAAGAACGAGGCCGAGGTGGTGCGCGCCCTGTCCAAACGGCACGAAATCACCAAGCTCTCTTCGATCAGCGGCCGCTACGACCTGTGCGCCATGCTGTCCACCGAATCAACGCACGAACTCGACGTGGTGATCAACAAGATCTGCGCGGTCAAGGGCGTGGTCGACACCTTCTCCACGATCCTGCTGTCGACCAAGCTGGAACGGCCGGAATAGCCTGCCCACCCGCGTCGCTGTTCAGCGCGCCAGGGCTTGTCGGGAGGCCCGCAGAACGCTTTGGCTGAGGCGTTCCAGTTCCGGCAGTGCAAGCTTTGCCACCTGCCAGTAGAGCGGCACGTCAAGCGGGCGCGCGGCAACGAGTTCCACCAGTCGGCCCGACTTCAGGTGCTCATGCACCAGCTGCAGCGGGTTCATGCCCCAGCCGATGCCTGCCAGGGAAGCCTCCACAAATGCCTGCGTGGAAGGCAGTCGATGCGCTGGCAGCGGGATATGCCTGCGCAGCCAGCGCTTCACCCAGTGCTCCTGCAGCCGGTCATTGCGGTCGAACACCAGGCTGGGGGCAAGAGCAATCGCCTCGGCCGTGACGCCCGCAGGAAACCACTGACGGACGAAACCCGGCGATGCGGTGGCGCAATAACGCAGCGTCCCGAGCTTTCGGCTGCTGCAGCCCTGCACGGGAGCCGCCAGCGACGTGACGGCGGCCAGCACATGTCCCTGTTTGAGCCACTCGCTGGTCTGGTCCTGATCATCTACCGACAGCTCTATGAGGGGTCCGCCCGAGCGGCAGAAATCCGTCATGGCGGCGATGAACCAGGTGCTCAGGCTGTCGGCATTGACGGCGATACGGATCGAGGCCTGACCCAGCGGTGAATGGGACTGAAACGGTGCCGGCATGTCGCGGCGCAAATCGGCTTCGAGCAGAGCAACGATGCCGGCGTGGCGGCACAAGCGTGCTCCGGCCTGGGTCGCAGTACAGGGCTGGCCGCGCACGATCAGTACGGTCCCCATGCGTTCCTCCAACAGCCGGATACGCTGCGACACTGCAGACGCGGTGATGTGCAGGGTCTGCGCCGCCCGCTCGAAGCTGCCTTCGTGCGCCACAGCGGCCACGGTCGCCAGCAGCTTGGTTTCCAGCATCTTGTGTTCTCATGAAATTTGCTTCAGCGAGATTAGCATTTTTCGTGCGGCAGTGCACCCTAGCGGGACCATACTTCGTGCATGTTTGCCTCCCTGACCCTCTCTGCTTTCGTCACCGGCCTGTCGCTCGGCCTGTCCCTCATCGTCGCGATCGGCGCGCAAAACACCTTTGTGTTGCGCCAGGGTCTGCGGCGAGAGCATGTCGGCGCCGTGGTCGCCGTCTGCGCCCTGCTCGACATGGCGCTGATGGTGCTCGGCGTCAGCGGTCTGGCGGCGTCCATCGGCGATGCACCGCGCGTGCTCGACGGCCTGGGTCTGCTGGGCGCGCTGGTGCTGAGCGTCTACGGGGTGCTGGCACTGCGCCGCGCCATGTCGGCGCACACCCTGCACGCTGGCACGGGCGGTGAGCCAGTGCCCAGAGCGCGTGTGGTGGCACAGGTGCTGACCATCAGCCTGCTGAATCCGCATGTCTACCTGGACACCGTGCTGCTGGTGGGCACCGTCGGCGCCAAGCAGCCTGCGGGGCTGCAGCTGGCCTTCCTGGCCGGCTCGTGCCTGGCCAGCGGCGTCTGGTTTGTGGCACTGGGCTATGGCGCACGGCTGCTGACGCCGCTGTTTGCGCGCCCTGCGGCCTGGCGCGTGCTGGACCTGCTGGTGGCCGCGATGATGGGCTCGATTGCCTGGGGGCTGGCCGCTCGCAGCCTGCACTTCTGACGGGCGTCGGCAGCTATCGGGCGCTGATGACGGCGCTTTGCACCAGCAGGTACGTGACCGCATCGCGCATGTCGACATCGCTCAGGGCGCTCAGGCCGGCGCGGCTGGGCATGGCCTTGTGACCCGCGATGGAAGACCGCACGAGCGCGTCAACGCCGGTCTGAAGGCGCGGCTTCCAGGCGCTGAAGTCGTCCATGCGCGGCGCCCCGTCCAGGCCGGGTCCGTGGCATTTCACGCAGTGTTCCTGCACCAGTTGCTCCGGGTTGATGGTGCGCGGCGAGGCATAGGGTTTCGTCGGTTCAGCGGCGTTCCCCGAGCTGACCATGTAGGCGATGGCGCGGCTCAATTCCAGATCGCTCAGGCTCGCCTGTCCACCGTGGGCCGGCATCTTGCCCAGGCCTGAGATAGCGTGCTCGGCCAGTCTGCCAAGGCCGTTTTTTGCATGCTGCGTCCATTCGCCGACGTCGCCGATCCGTGGCGCTCCGTCCTTGCCAGGGCCGTGGCAGGCCACGCAGACCTGCTCCACCACCTCCTGCCCGCTTTTATCGGCGGCCAGCACGTTGCCGGCGCACAGCGCGAACAGCGCCGCGTGAACGATGCCGCGTCCAGGGAATCGATGTGTTTGCATATTGCCTCCGGTGGGTCTTTGTTGCGTGTCCTTGTCGCCAGCTGATTGTAGGTTGGGTTATCTGTTTTGTTGTCATAATGAGGTGAAATGATTGTCCCTTCCTCGCTCCTCAAGAACCGCTGGAAGATCCTGGGCGCGCTGCTTGCGGCCGCGGTGGGCGCGGGCCTTGTATTGCGCTGGTGGCAGGGACCACAGGTGCTCACCGAGGCCGTGGTGCGGCGCGACTTTGTGCAGACGGTCGTGGCCAGCGGTCATGTCGAGACACCGCACCGCGCGGATATCGGATCCCAAATGACCGGCACCGTCGTGCGCGTTCCGGTGGCGCAGGGGCAAAGCGTGAAGGCCGGCGATCTTCTGGTGGAGCTGGAGTCGACCGAACTGCGCGCCGCCGAACGCCAGGCTGAGGTGGCCGTCGCGCAGGCGCTGGCCAGGCTGCGGCAATTGCGCGAAGTGCAACTTCCCGTGGCCGTGCAAGGCCTGCGGCAGGCGCGCGTGAACCTGGAGAACGCACAGGCGGCGCTGCGCCGCAACCAGGATCTGTTCGCCCAGGGCTTTGTCGGTGAAGCGGTGCTGGAAGATCTGCGCAAAGCCGTGGAGTTGGCCGACGCCCAGGTGCGCTCGGCGCAGAAGCAGGTCGACAGCGCCGGTCCAGCCGGCAGCGATGATGCGCTGGCCCAGGCGGCCGTGGCCGAGGCGCAGGCCAGCCGCGCCGCGGCGCGCGCGCGTGCCGGCTACACCCAATTGCGCGCACCCTTGGACGGGGTGCTGATCGGGCGCAACGTCGAGGTCGGCGAGGTGGTGCAGGCTGGCAAGATCCTGATGACGCTGTCGCCCGCGGGTCGCACCCAGCTCGTGGTGGCGATTGACGAGAAGAACCTGCGGCTGTTGGCCCTGGGCCAGAAGGCACGGGCCTCGGCCGACGCTTACCCGCAGCAAGTCTTTGCCGCCGAGCTGGTCTACATCAATCCGGGCGTGAACGCGCAGACCGGTGCGGTCGAAGTCAAACTCGACGTGGCCGCGGCGCCGCCCTTCCTGCGCCAGGACATGACGGTGTCGGTGGACATTGAGGTGGCAAGAAGGCCGCAGGCCCTGCTGGTGGCCGCCAGCACGGTGCACGGGGCAGAGGCTGCCGCGCCCTGGGTGCTGCGGCTCGAGGCCGGTCAAGCGGTGCGTCGCGCTGTCCGCCTGGGCTTGCGCAGCGGGGGTTTTGTCGAAGTGCTCGAGGGCCTGCGCGAGGGTGACCCGCTGATCCCGGTTGCCGCGGGCATCGAGCCTGGAGCCCGGGTGCGCACTGACGCTGCCACCGACTGATCCCATGTTCAAGCCCAGGCTGCCGTTCGAGTGGATCGTCGCCATCCGCTTCCTGCGCGAGGGCCGGCTGCAAACCCTGTTCATCATTGCCGGCGTGGCCATCGGCGTCGGCGTGATCGTCTTCATGTCGGCGCTGCTGGCCGGTATGCAGGGCAACTTCATCCGGCGTGTGCTGTCGGCTCAATCCCACATCCAGCTGCTGCCACCCAAGGAGGTGACGCGGCCCCTCAGGGGCGAGGGTGGCGCCGGCGCCGAGGTGGAGGGCGCGATCGTGCAGCCGCCACTGCAGCGCCTCAAGGGCATCGACCAGTGGCAGGCGGTGGCAGCGCAAATCCGCGCCCTGCCCGAGGTGCTGGTGGTCTCGCCGGTGGCGGGCGGCTCGGCGTTGGTGGTGCGCGGCAGTGCCAGCCGCTCCATCACGGTCGTGGGCATAGAGCCGGAGCTCTATTTCCGCATCGTCAATCTCGATGAGAAGCTGGTGCGTGGCGAACCCCGCCTGAGCGCCACCGACATCCTCATCGGTACCGAACTGGCCAGTGATCTGGGTGTGGACGTTGGCGACAAGCTGCGGGTCACGGCGGCCAACGGCGCCGCCAGCGCGCTGACGATTGCCGGCATCTTCGACCTGGGCAACAAGGGGGCGAACCAGCGCAATACCTTTGTGGCGCTGCACACGGCGCAAAGCCTGCTCGGCTTGCCCGGCGGCGTCACCAGCCTGGAGGTGACGGTGCGCGACGTCTACGCCGCCGAGGGCGTAGCACAGCGCATCACCGCGGCCACGGGGGTGGAGGCCGACAGCTGGATCAAGACCAGTGCCCAGTTCTTCGCTGCGGTGAGCGCGCAGACCACGGCCAACACGGCGATCCGCTTCTTCGTCGGGCTGTCGGTGGCTTTCGGCATCGCCAGCGTGCTGGTCGTGGTGGTGGTGCAGAAATCGCGGGAAATCGGCATCCTGCGCGCCATGGGCGTCTCGCAGGGCCAGATCCTGCGCGTCTTCCTGTTGCAGGGCGGGCTGCTCGGTCTCGGCGGCTCCGTGGCCGGTTGCGGCATCGGCGCCAGCGCGCTTGTGCTGTGGCAGCGCTTCGCGCGCAATGCCGATGGCACGGTGTTGTTTCCGTTGGTGTTTGACCCGCTGCTGTTCTCCCTGGCATTGCTGCTGGCCTCGCTCACCGGTCTGCTTGCGGCCTTTGCCCCGGCGCTGCGCGCAGCGCGCCTGGACCCCGTGGTGGCGATCCGTGGTTGACGCGCACGATCCGCAGGAGCCGGGCTCCAGCCGGGTGGTGGTGGTGCAGCTGCGCGGCGTGTGCAAGTCCTTCAACGTCGGGACCGCCATCGAGACCGAGGTGCTGCACGGCATCGATCTGACGCTGCTCCAGGGTGAGTTCTGCGCGGTGATGGGCCCCTCGGGTTCGGGCAAAAGCACGCTGCTCAACATCGTCGGCCTGCTGGACCGCCCGACGTCCGGAACGCTGCAGGTCTGCGGCGCGGAAACCACAGCGCTGGACGACCGCTCGCTCACCCGTCTGCGCGGCCACAGCATCGGCTTTGTTTTTCAATACCACCATTTGCTCACGGCCTTCACCGCACTGGAGAACGTGATGATTCCGATGCTGGCCGCCGGACTTGCGACCCAGGAAATGCGTACCCGTGCCGAGCAGCTGATCGACAGCGTGGGATTGAGCGCCTGGCAGGACCGGCTCGCCGGCAACATGAGCGGGGGCCAGCAGCAGCGTGTGGCCGTGGCCCGTGCCCTGGCCATGACCCCGGCGCTGCTGCTGGCCGACGAGCCCACGGGCAACCTCGACACCAAGAGCGCCGACGCGGTGTTCGAATTGCTGCGCCGCTTCAACCGCGAGCACGGCACGACGGTGCTGTTCGTGACGCACAACGGCGCATTGGCCAGCCGCTGCGACAAGACCATCCAGGTGGTCGACGGGCGCATCACCGGCTGAGCGCGAGACAGTTTCCTGATGGGGTACTCAAGAGCCGAAAATAGGCCCTGTCAAGGAGACCAAAAGATGCAAGCCCCGGGTACGGAAAACGTTTCGCGAATACTGGACGCCGCCACCCTGGCGCAGCTGCAGGGCTGGGTCGGCAAGACCGAGACCTTGCACGATGACATCGGTGCGGCCCCCGTGCGGGGCTTGAGCGCCACGCTGGACCGTGACGATCCTGCGCCCATGGTCGGCACAGCCCTGCCCGCGTTGTGGCACTGGCTGTATTTTTTGCCGCAGGCGCGGCAAAGCGAACTCGGCCCCGACGGCCATCCGCGTCGCGGCGGCTTCCTGCCGCCGGTGCCGCTGCCGAGGCGTATGTGGGCCGGCGGGCGCCTGCGTTGGCTGCCTGCGAATCCGCTGCGCGTGGGCGATGCGGTGCAGCGTGTCTCGACCATCGCCTCCGTGGCGCACAAGCTGGGGCGCAGCGGCGATCTGCTTTTCGTCACTGTGAAGCACGAAGTGCACAACGCCAGGGGACCTGCAGTCATCGAGGAGCATGACATTGTTTACCGATCGGCTGCAGTCCCTGGCGATCCGGCGCATGCGCCGATTGCCGCCGAGACCGGTGCAGCCTGGCAGCGAGAGATCACGCCCGACGATGTGCTGCTGTTTCGCTATTCGGCGCTCACCTTCAACGGGCACCGCATCCATTACGACCGCCGCTACGTGACCGAGGTCGAGGGCTATCCGGGCCTGATCGTGCACGGCCCCCTCATCGCCACCCTGCTGCTCGACCTGTTGCGCCGCCAACGGCCCGACGCCGTTGTTGAGTCCTTCGACTTCAAACTGCTGCGCCCCAGCTTCGACCTGCGGCCGTTGCGCCTCAACGCCCAGCCATCAAGCGACGCCCGGAGCGTGCGCCTGTGGGCGCAAGACCCTGAAGGCTGGCTGACCTTGCAAGGCACGGCCTTACTCGCCTGAGCGAAGAACCAGGCACTGAGAATCACGTTGATGCGGCCCTGTCCGGGCGATGGGCTTGCAAACCGGGTACGCTCCCCCAAGTCAGTTACCTGTATTTTTACCTCTGAAAGTTTTCATGTCCGATCTGCTGCAAAAGCTCCAATGGCGTTACGCCACCAAAAAAATGAACCCCGCCAAAGCGGTGGCCCCGGAAAAAGTCGAGCGCATTCTGGAAGCCGCGCGCCTGGCGCCCACGTCCAGCGGGCTGCAGCCCTACGAGATCATCGTGGTCACGAACAAGGCCTTGCGCGAAAAGATCCAGCCCATCGCCTGGAACCAGGGTCAGATCACCGACGGCTCGCATCTGCTGGTGTTCGCGGCCTGGGACAACTACACGGCCGAGCGCATCAACGCCATGTTCGACATGACCAATGCGCAACGCGGCGGCACCAATGAAGGGTGGGAGAACTACCGCAAGATGCTGCTGGGCAATTACCCGGGCCGCGATCCGCAGGTCAACTTCGAGCACGCCGCGCGCCAGGCCTATATCGGTCTGGGTGCGGCGCTGATCGCCGCCGCCTTCGAGGAAGTGGACAGCACGCCCATGGAAGGTTTTGATCCCAAGGCGCTGGACGAGATCCTGGGACTGGCCGCGCGTGGCCTGCGCAGCGTCGCGATCCTGCCGCTGGGCTATCGCGACGAAAGCGGCGACTGGCTGGTGAACCTGAAGAAGGTGCGCCGCCCGCGCGAGCAGTTCGTCATCGACATGGCGTAAAGGCCCGTCAGCCGGCCAGCAGCGCGGCGTTTCCGCCCGCTGCCGTGGTGTTCACCGTGATGGTCTGCTCGGCGCAGAAGCGGTACAGGTAATGCGGCCCACCGGCCTTGGGGCCGGTGCCGCTCAGTCCTTCGCCGCCGAAGGGCTGCACACCCACTACCGCGCCGATCTGGTTGCGGTTGATGTAGACATTCCCTACATGCGAAGCCCGCGCCAGCGCCTGCGCGCGGCTGTCGATGCGCGTCTGTATGCCGATGGTCAGTCCGTAGCCCAGGGCGTTGATCTCCTCGATCACGGCCATGGGGTCGCCGCTCCAGCGCACGATGTGCAGCACCGGGCCGAAGATCTCCTGGCGCATGTCGGCGATTTGCTTCACTTCAAAGGCTTGCGGAGGGAGCAGGTTGGCAACTCGGCCGTCATTGCGAGCCGCGTCAGCGGCGTGGCAATCCATTGTGGAAGACAAATTACCTGGATTGCTTCGCTTTGCTCGCAATGACGGGTCCAAATTCAATAGAGGCCGGGCCTCGCGCTTCAACCGCGCGAGCTGCAACTGAATGCCGTCGAAAGCTTCACGGTCGATCACCGGCCCCACGTCGGTCGTGAGCAGCGCCGGGTCGCCCGTCACCAACTCCTTGGCTGCACCCTGGATCATTTCGATCACGTGGTCGGCAATTTCCGCGTGCAGGCACAGCAGGCGCAGCGCCGAACAGCGCTGTCCGGCGCTGCGAAAGGCCGACTGCATGACGGCGTCGCTCACCTGCTCGGGCAGGGCCGTGCTGTCCACCACCATCGCATTGATGCCGCCGGTCTCGGCGATCAGCGGCACGATGGCGCCGTCCTTGGCGGCCAGCGCGCGGTGGATGATCTTGGCCACCTGGGTGGAGCCGGTGAACACCACGCCGGCCACGCCCGGTGCCGCCACCAGCGCCGCACCGACGGTCTCGCCCGGGCCGTGCAGCAGTTGCAGCGCGCCCTCGGGCACACCGGCAGCGTGCAGCAGTCTCACCGCCTGCAGCGCCACCCCAGGCGTCTGCTCGGCCGGTTTGGCGAGCACGGTGTTGCCTGTGACCAGCGCCGCGGCGACTTGTCCCATGAATATCGCCAGCGGGAAATTCCAGGGGCTGATGCAGACCCAGGGGCCGCGCGCAATCAGCCTCAGTTCGTTCGATTCTCCCGTCGGCCCCGGCATGGCGATGGGTGCCATGATGCGCTCGGCCTCATTCGCGTAGTAGCGCAAAAAGTCCACGGCCTCGCGGACTTCGGACACGGCGTCGCCCCAGGTCTTGAAGGCTTCCTTGACCAGCAGCGCACAGAAGCGCGGCAGATCGGCTTCCATCCCATCGGCGGCACGGCGCAGCACGGCGGCGCGCTCTCCAATGTCGGTCTTGCTCCATTTTTTATAGCTGTCCATTGCCGTGTCCATGGCCAGCGAAACCAAGGCAGTGTCGAACACCGGCACCACGGGAACCAGTACCACCTGGTACGCCGCGAGCAGTGGTGCCCGCATGGCTTCGTCCGTCAGGTCCAGGCCCGCGCTGTTCTTGCGGTTCGTGCCGAACAGCGCCAGCGGCAGGGGCAGGGACGACTCGGGCTCGAGGCGCAGCGGCGAGATCAGCAGTTCGTTCAAGGGGACCGACTCGTCGGCCAGCTGGTGCACGAAGGACGAGTTGGCGCCGTTCTCCAGCAGGCGTCGCACCAGATAGGCCAGCAGGTCCTTGTGCGCGCCCACGGGGGCGTAGACGCGGCAGGCGATGAGCGGGTTCTTCAGCACTTCACGGTACACGCCCTCGGCCATGCCGTGCAGGCGCTGCAGCTCAAACGGGGATGCGCTCTTCGCGCCCATCTGCAGGATGGCGGCGATGGTGGCCGCGTTGTGTGTGGCGAACTGCGGATAGACCGCGTCGGGCGCGGCCAGCAGCGCGCGTGCGCACGCCAGGTAGGAAATGTCGGTGTGGTGCTTGTGCGTGAACACCGGGTAGGCGGGAAGGCCAAGCTCCTGCGCGCGCTTGATCTCCGCGTCCCAGTAGGCACCCTTGACGAGCCGGCACATGAACCGGATCTTGTATTGGCGCGCCAGCGAGATCATGTGCTCGATCAGCTCCAGGGAGCGTGTCTGGTAGGTCTGCATGGCCACGCCAAAGCCGCCCCATTGCGGGAACTGCTGTGCCACCTGCGACGCCAGAGCTTCGAACACTTCCAGCGAGAGTTCAAGTCGGTCCACCTCCTCGGAGTCGATGGTGAGGTTGATGTTGGCGCGCGCCGCCTGCTGGCACAGGCCCCAGACGCGCGGCACCAGCTCGGCCAGCACCCGTCCGCGGTGGGCGTCCTCGAAGCGTGGATGCAGGGCGCTGAGCTTGATGGAAATGCCGTCGTTCACCTCGCAGGCGCCGCTGCTGCTCGCCACGGCCGCGATGGCTTCAATCGCCTGCTGGTAGCTCGCCAGGTAGTCCAGCGCGTCAGCGTCAGTGCGCGCGCCTTCGCCCAACATGTCGTAGCTGTATCTGAGATTCTTCTGCTTGCGCTGCGCCGACGCGGCCTCGCCCATGGCCTCGGCGATGGTCTGTCCCAACACGAACTGACGCCCGAGCAACTGCACGGCGCGCAGCGTTGCCGCGACGACCGAGCGCGCGCCCAGCTTGGCGAAGAGGCCGGTGGGCGCCTCGCTGTCGGGCAGAAACTTCTTGCTCATGGCGATGGCCGTGCTGGACAGGCGCGCCAGCGTCTTGTCGCCCGCGCTGTGAAAGTCGGCGCGTCCCAGTTGATCGGCGGTGAGGGCGATCGCGGTCTCGGCGTCGGGCACGCGCAGCAGCGCTTCGGCCAGGCGCATCAGCGCCAGCCCCTCGGCGCTGGAGATGGGGTATTCCTTGAGCAGACTCTCCATGGCCCAGAACGGCGGCGGATTGAGACGTACGGCTTGTGCCCAGGGGGCGGCCACCTTGGCGGCAGCCGCCCAATCCAGGGCGCGGCCCAGCGAGCCCAGCAGTTGCGAGACGGTTTCGGCTTCGGGACGGTAGGCGGTAGGCAGGCGCATGGCGGACTCCAATCAAAATGTTGCGCTATGGTCGCCGATTGTTTGGTGAGTTAATCACCAAAGATCAGTTACTTGGCGGTGAAACACTCGGTGTATTGGTTGGCTTCATTGTTTCATCTGGGCTGTCCAGGAAGCGTGCGCATCGGTTGATGGTTCCCGCGATTGCGGTACGGTATGAGACCAGAGGGAAGCCGTAACCCGTCCTTCGGGCTGAGCCAGACACTTCGGTCGAACCCTCTAAAGCGATCATGGCCGCCACCGGTTCAGTTTGGGCAATCGACGGTCCCTGGATCTCGGCACCAGTCGTTCGCTCGACGGCAGCGCTTTTGATGAATGGCAGACAATTCCCCTTCGCGATGTGGCGGTCAACGGTGCTTCTGCCTGGAAAGATCATGCAGGGCGTCAACCGATTCCTGGAACTGTGAGAATATGCGCACGCCTTTCGGCGGGTGCCTCACGACGGCCGAACCGGCACCACCTACCCAGATTTCCACACGGGGTGGCAGCAATCCGCGCAAATGGATCAAAGTCGGTCTGACGCGTCGCGCGGCAAAGGCAAAGCTAAACTGAAGTTCTTCCGTAAAAAAAGCGAGTTTCCCCTCTGAAGCGGTCCGTATTTCAGGTTCCGCGTTCTGTCTACATTTTGATTTGATCGATCAATTCGAGGGCGCGCTTTTGTTTTTCGTTTTGCGTGGTGGTGATCTGGA
>CAIKVZ010000115.1 GCA_903830985.1 uncultured beta proteobacterium | reverse complement strand
TGAATAACCTGGCATGGTTGCTTTCGCAGACGGATAAAAGTTGAGGATTCAGGGTTTACCCACCAGGGACCGGCGGGTGCATGCCTGCCATTGTGGGCTATATTGGCGCCCTGCACCATCGCGCAAGCCTGGCAGCCAAGACGCGATCAGGCGAAGTCGCTTGCCGGCCTCTCAAACCTTTAGGAGAAGTACCCATGAAAGTCCACGATATCCTGCGCGTCAAGGGCAGCACGCTTTACACCGCCCAGCCGGATGAGTCCCTGGTCAGCGCCGTGAACCTGATGGCCGAGCGCGACATCGGCTCGCTGGTGGTAATGGAGCACGGCGATCTGGTCGGCATGCTGACCTTTCGCGAGGTGATCCAGACCCTGGTGAAGAACGGCGGCGCGCTGGGTGCGAGTACGGTGCGCAGTGCCATGGAGGAGCATCCCCTGACCTGCACCTCCGAGACCAATCTGGACGATGTGCGCCGCATGATGCTGGACCGCCATGCACGCTACATGCCGGTGGTGGAGGACCGCACGCTCATGGGTGTGATCAGCTTCTACGATGTGGCGCGCACCGTGGTGGACGGCCAGAACTTCGAGAACAAGATGCTCAAGGCCTATATCCGCGACTGGCCCGAAGAGGAAGGCGCGCCCAAAGCAGCACAGTAGCTTGCACGGGCGGGCGCAGCGGGCCGGGAAGGGCGGGCATCGCTTATGCTCGGACGGGTGACGAGGCCCTGCGCAAGGGCCGCGTCATCGCGGCATGGCCGTCGTCCTCCTATTCGAACCCTCCATTCCTATGTCCGGCAACACTTTTGGCAAGCTCTTTACCGTCACCAATTTCGGCGAATCCCACGGACCTGCCATTGGCTGTGTGATCGACGGTTGCCCCCCGGGGCTGGCCCTGAGCGAGGCCGACATCCAACCCGACCTGGATCGGCGTCGCCCCGGCACGAGCCGATTTGTGACGCAGCGCAACGAGGCCGACGCGGTGGAAATCCTGAGCGGTGTCTATCAAGGACAGACCACGGGAACACCGATCTGCCTGCTGATTCGCAACACCGATCAGCGCAGCAAGGACTACGGCAACATCGTGCAGACGTTCCGGCCCGGGCACGCCGACTACAGCTACTGGCACAAGTACGGTGTGCGCGACCCGCGTGGCGGCGGGCGCTCCTCGGCGCGTCTCACGGCACCCATGGTGGCGGCCGGCGCGGTTGCAAAGAAGTGGCTGGCGGAAAAATTCGGCACCCAATTTCGCGGCTGCATGACGCAGATCGGCGACCTGATCATCCCCTTTGAATCCTGGGAGCATGTGCCGGGCAATGCTTTCTTTGCGCCCATGGCCGACGTGTCGGCGCTGGAAGCCTACATGGACGTGCTGCGCAAGTCGGGCGACTCCTGCGGCGCGCGTCTGCGCGTCGTGGCCAGCGGTGTGCCAGTCGGCCTGGGTGAGCCGCTGTTCGACAAGATGGACGCGGACATCGCCTATGCCATGATGGGCATCAACGCCGTCAAGGGCGTGGAAATCGGCGCCGGCTTTGCCAGCGTGAGCCAGCGCGGCAGCCAGCACGGGGACGCGTTGTCGCCCCAGGGTTTTCGCTCGAACAATGCCGGCGGCGTGCTCGGCGGCATCAGCACCGGTCAGGACCTGGAAGTGTCCATTGCCATCAAACCGACCAGTTCCATCCTCACGCCGCGCGAGTCCATCGATCTGGCAGGGCAGTCCACCGAGGTCGTGACCAAGGGTCGCCACGACCCCTGCGTGGGCATCCGCGCCACGCCGATCGCCGAGGCCATGCTGGCGCTGGTGGTGATGGACCATGCGCTGCGCCATCGCGCCCAGTGCGCCGACGTTCAGGTCAGCACACCCGACATTGCCGCGGCCGGTTTGTGACGCAGCGCCGCCAGCTGCTGCCCTTTGCTGCGCTGTCGGCGAGTTATTTCGCGCACATCGGCTTTTTCAATCCCTACCTGCCGCTGTGGCTCAAGGACATGGGGCTGGGGCTTTTTGCCATCAGCCTGCTGACCTCGGTGCAGGCCGCGACACGGCTGTTTGCCCCCTACGGCTGGGGTGCCTTGAGCGACCACACGGGCGAGCGCGTGAAGCTGCTGCGTTATGGCGCGACCGGTGCACTGCTGTGCTCCGTCGGCCTGTGGTTCGACTTTGGCCTGTGGTGGCTCGCTGCCGTGCTGCTGCTGATGTTCACCCACACCAGCTCCATGATGTCGCTCAGCGAGGCCGCCATGGCGCATCTGGTGAGCCAGGGCGGCGCCTTCGATGCGCGCCGCTATGGCCGTGTGCGGGTCTGGGGCTCCTTGGGCTTTCTGGTCACGGTGATGGCCGCAGGCGTCTGGTTTGAACACTTTGGCATGCAGCACTTTCCGGCCTGGACCGTGCTCACGCTGCTCTGCGTCACGGCCAGCACCTGGGCCCTGCCCGACCTGAAGGAGGCCGTGGCGCTGCCGCACGAAAAGGTCTCGGTGCTGCCGGTGTTGCGTCAGCGCCAGGTGCAATGGTTCTTTGCTGCGCTGTTTTTCCATGTGCTGTCGCACATGGGCATCTACGTCTTCTTCTCGCTCTACCTGGATTCCGTCGGTTACAGCAAGACCATGATCGGCCTGCTCTGGGCCGTCTCCGTGGGTCTGGAAATCGGCTGGTTCTACACCCAGAGCCGCTGGCTGCCGCGTCTGAGCCTGACGGCCTGGCTGGTGGTCTGCGCGCTGGCCATGGTGCTGCGCCTGGGGCTGACCGCCAGCAGCGCTTCGGTGCTGGGTTTGTTGTTGCTGGCGCAAGCCTTGCACGCACTGACCTTCGCCGCGCACCACACGGTGTGCATCGCCCTGCTGTCACACCACTTTCCAGGCCGTTTGCGGGGCCGTGGCCAGGCCTTGTATACGGTCATTGGCTATGGCTTCCCCGGCGTGCTGGGCGGGCTGGCGGGGGGGGCCATCAGCGTGCACTACGGCCTGAGCGCGGTGTACTGGGTCTGCCTGGCGATGAGCGTGTTGGCCACCGGGTGTGCCTGGCGCGTCTGGCGCGGCCAGCACCCTGCCAATTCTTGAACGTCGATGCGATAATGCCCTGCCTAAGGGCTTTTGCGAGATTATTACCATGCCACGCTACAACGCCGCTTTCGAAATTCATGTTCATGGTGAGATTGCGCTGCTCCCCGAAGTCGGGTTCGAGCAGATCCAGGAAGCGCTCAAACCCCTTTGGAAATACGCCGGCGCGCGCTCGCTGGCCGATGGCGCCACCAGCGCCTACGAGGAAGAGCCGGGTATTCTTTTTGACCCCAAGGAACACAAGCTGCAACTGTGCTGGACCGTCGCCGGCGAGGACGATTTTCGCCAGGCCGCCGACGACATGTGCATGAACCTGAATGAGTTGGCCAAGACCGGCGCCGCCATCGAGGTGACCTTCTACGACGTGGAATTCGACGAAGAGGAAGATGGCGAGAACGAGTCGCGCGACGACTTCGTCATGCTCTTTGTCGGGCCCGACCCGGCTGCCATCATGCAGGTGCAGCGCGACCTGCTGGTGCAGGACGTGGTGAACATGATGGAGCGCCACTTCGACGGCGCCGAGCTGGGCGGCGTCGTGGCAGAAATCGACAAGCTGTTCAGCCAGCGCTTTGACGCGCTGGTGAACTCGCTCGACGTGGGCCGCACACCGCGGGGTTCAGGTGGCAGCGGCAGTGGCAGCGGACACGGCGGCGGCGGTGGCCGCCGTCCCCGCCATCTGCATTGAGCGCTGAGCCGCGCATGGGTGAAGCCGGCACGGCCTGATTCGTTGCAAAATCAGCGGATGCCAAGACCCACCCAACTCCTGCATCCCCAGCGCGAGCCCGCGTCCACCCGTCCTGCGGCCACCGTGCTGCTGCTGCGCGACTCGCCCAGTGGCATCGAGGTGCTGATGACCAGGCGTTCCATGAGCGCCAGCTTTGCGCCCGGGGCTTATGTCTTTCCCGGCGGCGGGGTCGACGCCAGCGACGCGTCCAGCCACGGCCAGGCGCGCCGCCGCGCCGGCCAGAGCGACCTGCACCTGACCCAGGCCATCGCCGCCATCCGCGAGAGTTTTGAGGAACTGGGCGTGCTGTTGGCACGCCGCGCCGACGGCTCGCATGCCGACGGTCGCGACATTGCGCAGCTGGAGCGCGCCGCGCCATTCACCGTGCAATGCGCCAGCCTGGGTCTGACGCTGTCTGCCGATGAGGTGTTTGTGCTGGCGCACTGGATCACCGACCGCGATCTGCCGCGCCGCTTTGACGTGCCTTTTCTGGTGGCGCGCATGCCCCAGGGGCAAACGCCGGTGGCCGACGAGTCCGAACAATTCGAGCCGGTGTGGGTGCGGCCCTGCGATGCGCTGGCGCGCCACCAGGACGGGCAGTTCTTCATCATCTTTCCCACCATCCGCACGCTGCAAAGGCTGCTCGACTACGCAACAGTGGACGATGTATTGCAGGCCTGCGCCGCGACCGAGCAGCCGCTGTGGACCAGTTGCCCGCGCGCTGGACTTT
>CAIKVZ010000114.1 GCA_903830985.1 uncultured beta proteobacterium | reverse complement strand
TCAGCGCCGGAAAGCCCAGTAGCGGCTGAGCACAAAGGTCTGCCCGGCTGCAGCCACCAGGGCGGCAAATAAGGCCAGCAGGCTGGGCCAGTGCAGGCCGCGCAGCAGAGCGATGAACACGAGTTCGTTGGCCGCGAAACCGGCCAGCGCCGTCACGGCAAAACGCCCCAGGCTCTGCGCCACGGTGGTGCCGGCGTCCTGAAAGCTCAAGCGCCTGTGGCCGAAAAAACTCACGCCGAAGGCCACGACAAACCCCAGGGCGTTGGCCGCTTCCGGCCACATCAGGTCCTGCGCCAGCGCGAACACCGCCATGTGCGTGAGGGCGGCCGAGCCGCCCACGAGCAAAAACCACAGGCCCGAGCGTGACATGGTTCACGTGGTTTTTTGCTGCGCTGCGGCCGAGAGCGCGTCGCCATTCTTCCCGGGGGCAAGACCCTGTCCGCAGCGCTCGTTCACCAGGAACAGCGGGCGCTGTTTGACCTCCTCGTAGATGCGGCCCACATACTCGGCCAGCACGCCGATGGACAGCAGCTGTATGCCGCTGAGAAACATCATGCCCGCGACGATGGTGGCGTAGCCCGGCACGGCAATGCCCCAGGCGAAGTGCTCGATCACCACCCAGGCGCCATAGCCGATGGCGCCCAGCGCCAGCAGCAGGCCCACGAGCGTGAGCAGGCGCAGTGGCGCAATCGAAAAAGCCAGGATGCCGGTGAAGGCCAGCGCAAAGGAGCCGGTCAAGCCGAAGCTGCTCTCGCCCTGGGTGCGTGGCAGGGGTTCATAGTCGATGGCCGTGCAGTCAAAGCCGACCCAGGCGTACAAGCCCTTCATGAAGCGGTTGCGCTCGGGCAGGGCATTGAGCGCCGCCACCACCTTGCGGTCCATGAGCCGGAAGTCGCCGGCGTGCGCCGGAATCTGCACGCGCGTGCCCCAGTTCACCAGCTTGTAGAACAGGTCGGTGAGGCCGGCCTGCAGACTCGACTGGTCGTGCCGCGTCTTGCGCACGGCATACACCACGTCGGCGCCGGCGCGCCATTTCTCCAGCATGTCCGGCAGCAGGGCTGTCGGGTGCTGGCCGTCGGCGTCCATCAGCAGCACGACATCGCCGCGCGCTGCGGCGAGTCCGGCCGTGAGCGCGGCCTCCTTGCCGAAGTTGCGCGACAGCCGAAGCAGCACCACTTCGGGGTGGGTGGCGCTCAGGCCTTTCGCCACTTGCACCGTGGCGTCGCGGCTGCCGTCGTCCACCACGATCAGTTCCACCTGGTCCGACAAAGCGTGCAACGCACGGAGCACCTGCGGCACAAAACTATCCAGATTGCGCGCCTCGTTATAGGCGGGCATGACGCAGGAAATGGACGGGTTCAGGGTCGGGCGATGGCTCATGTCTGCATCATGCCAAAAGAATCGGTCAATTTGGCCCCCTGGTGCAAGAAAGTGCGGCCGGGGAAAGCAGGGAAATCCCTAGCAGCCTGTCGGACTTTGTCATCGCTGTGTCATGCAACGAGAGGGCACGTCATATGGACCTTGGACACGAAGTGCTCGCCCACCGCCACCGCGTCGGGCTCCAGCCCGAAGGGCACGAAGCCACAGCGCTGGTAAAGATTGAGCGCCGTGCGGTTGCCCTCGGTCACGGTGAGCTGGATCTGGCGCACGCCCGGGCGCTGCCGCGCCGCCTCCAATGCCGCCAGCAGCAGGGCCTGTCCCAGCCCCTGCTGCCGGTGCCGGTCCGATACCACCATGCCGAACAGCGTGGCCTTGTGGCGCGCCTTCTCGCGCGGCTCGAACGAAACGCCGACGGCGCCCGCCAGTTCCCCGTCGAGAAAGGCACCGAGCACCAGTTCCGGCGACAGCGGGTCGCACTGCAAGCGCTGCTCCCACCACGACAGCGGCAGCGCCGAGCGTTCTGCCGCACTCGAGGTGAATGCGTCGGGATGGTCGGTGTAGGCGCGCAGCATGAGCGCACGGTAGGCGCTGGCGTGGTCGGGCAGGAGGCGAAAAATTGGCATGCTGGGTTGGGGCGGCGGCATCGTGTCAGACCGGAGCCGAACAAGACAGCACAAAGGCCTTGAACTCGTCCATCGGCAGCGGACGCCCGAACAGGTAGCCCTGGTAGGCCAGGCAGCCGTTGGCGGCCAGAAAGTCGCGCTGCGCCTCGGTCTCCACCCCCTCGGCGATGACAGACAGCCCCAGGCTCTGGCCCAGCGCCACGACGGTGCGCGCAATGGCCGCGTCGTTGGGATCGATCAGCACGTCGCGCACAAAGGAGCGGTCGATCTTGAGCTGGTCCAGTGGCAGGCGCTTCAGGTAGGACAGTGACGAGTAGCCGGTGCCAAAGTCGTCCAGCGAGAAGCTCACGCCGTGCGCCTTGAGCGCCAGCATCTTGGCGATGATGTCCTCGGCGTTGTCCAGCAGCAGGCTTTCCGTCAATTCCAGCTTGAGCCGGGCCGGCGTGATGCCGGTTTGCTGCACCAGCGCCAGGACTTCCGGCACGAAATCCGGTTGACTGAATTGTCTGGCGCTGACGTTCACCGCCAGGCTCAGGGGTGCCATCTGTGGCGACAGGCTCCAGCCGGCAAGTTCGCGGCAGGCGGTTGCCAGCACCCAGTGGCCCAGGGGCAAGATCAAGCCGGTCTCTTCCGCCATCGGGATGAACTCGGCGGGCGCCACCAGCCCTCGTTCCGGATGGCGCCAGCGCACCAGTGCCTCGGCGCCGATCACCTGCCCCTTGTGATCCACCTGCGCCTGGTAGTGCAAAAGAAATTCACTCTCCACCAGTGCCTGGCGCAGGTCCAGTTCCATCGCGGCGCGTGCCGTAATGGCCTGCTGCATGGCGGGGTCAAACAGGCGCAGCGTATTGCGCCCGGCGCGCTTGGCCTGGTACATGGCGATGTCGGCCTGCTTGAGAACTTCTTCCAGCGCCACCTGGTGTCCGCTGAACAGCGCCACGCCAATGCTGGGCGTGCTGCGGTAGTCGTGGCCGGCCAGCTGGTAGGGCAGATTCAGGGAGACCAGGATCTTGCGGGCGACGGCTTCGGCCTGCGTTGCCGCGTCCACGGCCTGCTCGCTCAGGTCGGCCAGCATCACCACGAATTCGTCACCACCGAGTCGCGCCACGGTGTCGCCCTCGCGCACGCAGGACGACAAACGCCGCGCCACCTGTTGCAGCAAGAGATCGCCAATGTCGTGCCCCAGGGTGTCGTTGAGCGTCTTGAAATGGTCCAGGTCGATGAACAGCAGCGCGCCTTCGCGGCCGTGGCGCGCGCTGGCGGCCATGGCCTGCTCGAGACGGTCCACCAGCAGACGTCGATTGGGCAAATGGGTCAAGGGATCGTAGAAAGCCAGACTCTCGATCTCCGCGCTGGCCAGTCGCAAATCGGTGACGTCGTGGTAGATGATCACCAGGCCCCCGTCGGGGGTACGGCGCTCAGTGATCTGGATATGTCGACCGCTGGGCAGAGTCTGTTCGTGCGGGTCCTTGGGCTCCCATTGAAGCGCCAGGCGTTGCTCGACCCAGGCCTGCTGCTGCGCCGCGTTGGCCCCTGGCAGATGGTGCTTGGCCGTGGCCTCGAGCACCAGCCGAAAGGCAATGCCGGGCCGCAGAACCACCGCCAACCAGGGGAAGATCTCTTCAAAGCGGCCGTTCCAGCGCACCACCCGGCGCTCGGCATCGAGCAGCATGAAACCGCTCACCATCGATTCCAGTGCCTGGTCCAGCGTGGTGCGTGACTGGGCAATCGCCAGGCGTGCTTGCGCCATGCGCTGCAGGTAGTTCAGGGCGAAGCCCGCAGCCGCCAGAATCATCAGGATGAAGACCGTCATGGCGCCCAGAATGAAGCCGCGCTGCGTGCGCCACTGCGCCAGCACCGAGTCCAGCGGGATGCTGGCGGCGATCAGCACGTCCTGATACAGGATGGGGCGCACCACGACCAGCGCCGGCGCACCGCTGAGCCGTGCCGGCAGGGACAGTACGGCGGCGTTGCTGCGTTGCTCGCCCAGCGCAGGGCTCAGGGTCTGGCCGGCGCCCATTTCCCGCGCCGGCACGCTGGTCAGCAGCAAACCGTTGCCACGTTCCAGCGTGACTTCCAGTCCGCTGATGTCGACGCCCTGAATCAGGATGGCGTTGAGCAGGGCCACCTGCATCTCGGCCACGACCAGCACCTTGGAGCTGTCCGCCAGCTTGATGTGGCGCGCGAAGTACAGCACCGGCTCGTAGCTGCTGGGGCTCATCACCGGCGCACTGACCATGAGGGTCGACAGTTCCTGCGCCAATACCTCCTCCCGGAAACCCGCAGGTAATTGCACCGACAACTGATTGCCGGCGGGGTCGGACGAGGCCAGCACGCGACCCTGAGGGTCGAGCAGTGCCACGTAGCGCAACATGAAGTTCTGGCGCGCTGCGCCAAACATCAATCGACTGGCGGCCTTGGGTTCTATCCATTCCGCCATGGCGTTCGACAGTGAGAGCAGCTCGTCCATGCTGGCCAGCACCACGTCCACGCCCAGCAGCGATCGGTTCAGCGCAGCCTCAGCACCCGCCACGAAGCGTGTCGCCTGGGCTTCGCTGTCGGCGACCACCGTCGAACGTGTGCTCCAGATCAGGCTCAGCCCCGCCAGCAGCACCGCCAGCAAAAAGGTGCCTGCCAGTCCCAACACGGCAAGTTCGATGCGCGTGGGTTTGCCCAGTTTCATTGCGCGACGGGCGCGACGATGCCGCGAGCCGGTCCTATCGTCTGGTTCCAGACTTCGGCGCAGCGCGTGGGGCAACGCTGCAGCCAGCGTGCCAGCACCGTGCCGGCAAAAATTTCCTGGCGCCGGCGCTCATCCTGGCTCGAGACGGGGACCACCACCATCTTGGCCTTGCGCCCGGCAGTGCAGGCGGCCGCCCCCTGGTTGCAGGCCAGGCCCTCGGCGGTTTCACCCTCCGATTCGGACCAGATGGACGCCTCCAGGCGCGGCAGCTCACGGCGCAGCAGCGACTTCAGCTCAGGCGGCAGCGCATCCCAGGCGGACCGGTTGGCGCCAAAGACCGACAGACCCCAGGTGACCGGCAGCGTGTGCACGTACGAAGCCACTTCGGAAAGCCCCAGCGTATTGCCCGACATGCTGCCGGTGATGGCGCATTCGATGTTGCCCGATTTCCAGTGCGTCATGATTTCGGCAAAGCCGGCCAGCACCGGCACAGCGCCCAGCGCGCTGACGAAGTCGGCCTGCGTCGCCCCCGAAACCCGGATGCGTCGGCGGGCCAGATCGCCCAGGCTGCTCAGCGGTTTCTTGCAAAAGACCACCTGCGCCGGATAGACGTAGAGCGCCAGCAATTCCACGCCATGGCGATCGCGCAGCTGCTTTTCCAGGTAGGGGCGAAAGGCCGCGATCGACTGTTTCAGGCTGGCCAAGTCCGGGTTCATCCCCGCCAGATCGGCGGCGCCATACTCGGGGAACTGGGTGGCCACGGAGCTCAGCTGAATGGTGCCAAAAGGCACGACGCCGAGTTGGATCAGGCGCAGCATTTCCGTGGCGGGAATGCCGGCGCGGTCAAAGGGCACGATGTCGGCGTCGAACTTGCCGCCGCTCAAGCGCGACAGTTCACGCGTCCAGAAAGGCTCTTCGTGCCGCGTGTACTGGTGCAGGTCGACCAGACCGCCGACGATGTGCAGTTTGTAGGCTGGCCGCGGCGCTGCCGTCTGCGCCTGCGCGCCGCAGGCGAACAGCAGCAGCGCCGCGGCCGTCCAGTGGGCCGCGCGGCGCAGGCAATGTGTCAGGAAATCAGCTGTGGGCATGGGGGGAATCTCACGGCGCCACAGGGCGCCGCTTGATTCTGTCAGAACTTCGGCTTTCGGCTATGCGAAGTAACCCGCTACATAGTCCTCGAAACTGCCCTGATCCTGGGCCTCGATGCGTTCCTGTTCGCGCAGCGAATCCTGCACGCTGGCCTCGAAGCGCGCTTGCGTGGCGGCGTCCAGCGGCTGCCCCAGCAGCGCCTGCTTGTGCTGTTGCGACCACTGCATGGCGCTGGGAAAGAAGCCGCCCTGCTCGCGACAGCGCGCCAGCACCTGCGCTGAAGGCGTGAGTTCCGGCTCGTCGATGCGCAGACGCAGGGCCTGCAGGGCGCCGCTGTAGCGCGTACTGCTCCAGGCGCTGTCGAGCATGGCGGCAAAGGGCGCCATGTCGTCGAACAGTTCATGCGCCAATGCGCGAAACGGCTGCTCGCGGTTGTGCATCAACAGTTGCAGGCCGGGGGCGCGCCCCTGATTCACCACGCGGCGCTTGTTCTCGTCGTTCTCGGCCTGCTCGCGCGCCGTGATCGGCGGACTGTCGCGAAACAGGCACATCAACAGGAACGCGTCGGCAAAGCTGCTCTGCTCAGGGGTGATGCCGATGTCGACCATCGGGTTCAGATCGAACAGACGCACCTCCACGTATTCGACGCCGTAGCGCTGCAAGGCCAGCGCCGGGCGCTCGCCCTGCAGGCCGATGCGCTTGGGCCTGATGCCGGCATAGAACTCGTTTTCGATCTGCAGCAGGTTGGCGTTGAGCTGCTTCCAGTGCTCGCCGTCCTTGACGCCGATTTCCTGGTAGTAGGGATCGGGCGTGCGGATCGCGGCTTCCAGCGCGCTGGTGTATTCGCCCAGGGAATTGAAGCTCACGTGCAACTGGTCCTGGGCGCGGTTCTGATACCCCAGGTCGCTCATGCGCAGGCTGGTGGCATAAGGGCCGTACAGCGTGCCGGGGAAGAGCTCGGGCAGATCCGAATGGCGGCCCTGCAAAAAGGAGCGGCAGATCGCCGGCGAAGCGCCAAACAGGTAGGGGATGAGCCAGCTGTAGCGCAGGAAATTGCGGATCAGGCCGAAGTAGCGTTCGCTGACAAAGTCCTGCAGGTTCAGCGTTTTGCCGCAGCAGCCCGATTCGTCCAGCGCTTGCCAGAACGGCATCGGCAGCGACCAGTTGTAGTGCACACCGGCAATGGTCTGCATCTGGCGGCCATAGCGCAGCCCCAGGCCTTCGCGGTACACATATTTGAATTTGGCGGCGTTGGAGCTGCCGTAGTCGGCCAGCGGGATGTCCTTGTCGGCGCCCATCTGGCACGGCATGGAGCCCGCCCACAGCGCCTCGTTGCCCAGATGGCGCACGGTGAAGCGGTGGATGTCGCGCAGGTGCGCCAGCGGAAAGTCCGGGTCCTGTGACGGCGGGGTGATGAATTCGAGCAGCGCTTCAGAATAGTCGGTGGTGATCCAGGGGTGCGTCAGCTTGGAGCCCAGCGCGCGCGGATGCAGGGTGCGCGCCAGCGTGCCCTGGGGTTCAACGCGCAGGCATTCCTTCTCGAAGCCGCGGGTGATGCCGCGCAACAGCTGCGCGTGCTGCGCGCTGGAGAACTGTGCAATGGTGTCGCAGCAGGTAAATTTCAACATCTTGATCTTCTCGTTTTCAGTAAGGGTGGTGCCGGTCAGCCCGCCATGCGTGCAGTTCAGGGAGCCGGGCCAGATCGGCGGGAACATCCACATCCCACAGCAGGGCGGTTTCCTGCCAGCTGGCGCCGGCCTGGCGCAGGCGTTCCCGGGTTTGCGCCATGACGCGCGCAGTGCTCCAGTCTATGCCTTCGAACAAGCCAGGGATGGTGCGGCGCAAGCCGACCAGCACATAGCCACCGTCTTCGGCTGCAATGAACACCGCGTCCTGCCCCGAGCGTAGCGCATGCGCGGCCTGTTGCAGGTGCGCCGGCGTGAGTGCCGGGCAATCCGTTCCGATGACGATGCAGGGCTGGACCAGCTCCTGCGCGGTGAGCGCCTGCAGCATGCGCTGGCCCAGGTCGGCGTCTGGCTGGTTGCGGCAGTGAATGCCGCAATGGCGCCGCAGGGCGCGAAAGAAACGCTGGCCACGGTCCGGCGCGCACCACAGCGTGACCTCACCCAGGCCGGCCTGCTGCGCCGTGTGCAGGGTCTGCAGCGTGAAGCGGCGTTGCAGCCGCGCCGCGCCGCGCGCACCCAGCGCCGGGATGAGACGCGTCTTGGCGAGACCGGGAAGCGGCGCCTTGGCCAGCACGGCAATGTGCACAGCCTCAGGATGCACGAGGTCGGTAGCCATAGCGCAGCGCCAGTTGATTCGGGTCCGCGCCCAGGAAATAGGCAGCACGCAGGCGCCACATCAGCAGCACGGTGCGCCAGACGCCGTGGCGCTCCCAGCGCCGCCCCGAGGTCAGCACCTGCGGCTTCAGGCAGGCCGGGCGCGCCAAGGCTTTGAGCCTTGTGGACAGTTCAATGTCTTCCATGAGCGCGATGTCGGCAAACCCGCCCAGAGCCCGGAAGACGTCGCCACGCACAAACATCGCCTGGTCGCCGGTGGCGATGCCGCTCAGCCGTGAGCGCAGGTTGATCAGCGTGCCCACCATGCGCAGCGCCGGCCAGGCGCTGGCGATGCGCACGTCAAAGCGGCCCCAGAGGGCGCCGGCGTGCACGGCGTCCAGCACCCGCTGGTCGGCGCCTTCGGGCAGGGCGGTGTCGGCGTGCAGGAACAGATAGACCCCGGGGGTGCAGGTTGCAGCGCCAGCGTTCATTTGCGCGCCACGGCCACGCGGCGCCTGCAGCACGCGGTCGGCGTGAGCGCGCGCGATGGCCTGCGTGGCGTCGGCGCTGCCGCCGTCCACCACCACAAGCCTGGCACCGCGTTGACGCAGCGCCTGCAGGGCCAGCAGGCGCGGCGCCAACGTGGCGGCCTCGTCCAGCACCGGCACGACGATGCACAGCCCCGTGCCGGGAAGGCGCTGGTTCGTGGGTGGCGGCTGAGACTGCATGCCGGGCGATGTTATGCGAGGCAGGAAATATTTTTTTCGCAAGGTGTAAGAAAATCCCGGCTCCCCCGTCTAACGGTGGGGACAACAGCCAGCGCTGCCAAGGGGCAGGCCGGGTTCCCGGGATTTCGACGCGGCACGCGCAGCGGCCTTCGTTGTGCGGTCAATTTTTTGCAGCAACTTTTTTCTGGAGCATTTCATGAACACCACTGCCAACCATTCTTCCCTCTCCGCCCTGGCCATCGCACTGGCCTTGGGCAGCGCCATCACGCTTGCCGCCCTGCCAGTGGCGGCGCAGGACATGGGTAAGCCCGCCATGGACAAGGAGAAGTGCTATGGCGTTGCGCTCAAGGGCAAGAACGACTGCGCTGCCGGCCCTGGAACGACCTGCGCTGGCACCTCCAAGGTGGACCACCAGAGCAATGCCTGGGTGCTCGTGCCCCACGGCACTTGCGAAAAGACCGCCTCCAGCACCTCGCCCACCGGCAAGGGCCAGCTGGCAGCCTTTGCGGCGAAGAAGGCCTGATTCCCGCCATGTCTAACGGCCGCGTGCCTTTAGCCGCGAGGCCCGATGGGCCGTGGCGGGACGTGGCAATCCATGCCCCCCAATGGGCTCCAGCCCTGCCCGCCCGGGCTGGTCTGGGTCTGAAGCCGCAGCACTTCGAGGAAATTCTGGCCACGCGTCCGGACATCGGCTTCTTCGAAGTGCACGCCGAAAACTACATGGTCGCGGGCGGCCCGTTCCACCATTACCTGGGGCGTATCCGCGAGCACTATGCGCTGTCGCTGCACGGCGTGGGCCTGTCCATCGGCTCCGAGCAGGGGCTGGACCCGGCCCATCTGACGCGTCTGGCCGAACTGCTGGCGCGCTACCAGCCTGCATCCTTTTCCGAACACCTGGCATGGTCTGGTCACGGCGGCGCGTTTTTCAACGACCTGCTGCCCGTGCCCTACAACGCGCAGACGCTGGACCGCGTGTGCAACCACGTGGACCAAGTGCAGTCGCGCCTGCAGCGCAGCATGCTGCTGGAGAACCCGTCCACTTATGTTGAATTCGTCTCGTCCACCCTGGGCGAGGCCGAGTTTCTGAGCGAGGTTGTGCGGCGTACCGGCTGCGGCCTGCTGCTGGACGTGAACAACGCCTGGCTGTCGTGCGTGAACCACGACCGCGACCCGTATGCGCTGATCGCCGCGCTGCCGCTGGCCGCAGTGGGTGAAATCCATCTGGCGGGTTTCGCCGTCGACACGGATGCGGCCGGTGCGCCGCTGCTCATCGACACCCACGGTGCTCCCGTGCACGAGCAGGTCTGGGCGCTGTATGCACACACGCTGCAAGCCACGGGGCCGGTGGCCACGCTGCTCGAGCGCGACAACAACATCCCCGGCCTGGACGTGCTGCTGCAGGAAGCGCAGCATGCCCAGTCGCTGCTGGACTTGCTGCAATGAGCAATCAAGAAAATTTCGCCGCGGCCCTGCTGGACCCCTTGCTGCCCTGCCCCGAGGGGTTGAAGACCTGGAACGGCTCGGACCCGGCACGCCGTTTTGCCGTGTACCGCAACAACGTCGCCAGTTCACTCATCGACGCCCTGGCCGACACCTATCCGGTGCTGCAGGCGTTGCTGGGCGAGGAGTTTTTCCGCGCCATGGCCCATGTGTTCGTCCAGACCGCGCCACCCGACTCGCCCATCCTGGCGCATTACGGCGCAGGTCTTGCCGACTTCGTTGCCGGCTTCGCGCCGGCGCAGTCGCTGCCTTATCTGGCCGGTATGGCCGCATTGGAATACGCCCGCGTGCAGGCTTATCACGCGGGGGACGCCGAACCCGTGTCGCAGCCAGCGCTGTCCCGCGCCATGTCTGCGCCAGAACGTATGGCGCAGCTGAGCGTGGAGCTGCATTCTTCGGCAGCCGTGCTGCGCAGTGACTGGGCCGTGCTGTCGCTGTGGGCGGAGCATCAGGGCGGGCCGGCCATTGATCGGCTGAACCTCCGTGCGCCTGAGGACATGCTGGTGCTGCGCAGCGGCCTGGAAGTTCAGGTGCTGCTGCTGGCGCCCGGTGTTGCGGACTTTGTGCTGGCACTGCAGCAGGGCTTGCCGCTGGGCCAGGCCGCAGACCGTGCCACACAACAGCATCCCGGTTTTGACTTGAGTGCCAGCCTGGCCTTGCTGCTGCGGCTCGGCGCCATCACCGCGTTGGCATGAACCCCTGGAGAAACTGCATGAACCCATCTGCCATCGTCCCCGCTGTGTCCACGATGTCCCTCGGACCGCGCCTGTTGACGCGTGCCACAGCCCTGTGCTCGCGCATTCCATCGGGATTCATCGCCTTGCTGGGCCGCGTCTCGATCGCTGCCGTGTTCTGGAAATCAGGGCAGACCAAGGTGGAAGGCTTCGCCATCGACCTGCTGGACGGACAGTTCCAGTTCGGTGTGCCGCGCCTGTCGGATTCCGCGCTGGCGCTGTTTCGCGACGAGTACCGTGTGCCGCTGCTGTCGCCTGAACTCGCGGCCCCGCTGGCGGCAATGGGCGAGCATGTGTTTGCCGCACTGCTGCTGGTCGGCCTGGCGACGCGCTTTTCGGCGCTGGCGCTGCTGGGCATGACGGCGGTGATACAACTCTTTGTCTACCCCGGCGCCTGGCCCACCCACGGCACCTGGGCTGCCGTGCTGCTGTATCTCGTGGCCAATGGCCCCGGGCCGGTTTCGCTGGACCATTGGGTGCACACCAAGACGGGATCGATGGACGGGGCGTGACGCGCCTGCGCGACATTGCCGACTGCCGCCGAGTGGAGCCCGAAAGCAGCCACAATCGAGAGATCGCAGCTGTGCGCAACTTGAGTCCATCCAGATGGGCAATCTTGCTGTGCAAGACCAGGCTTTTGTGCGAGCTTTCCTACTTGGGCTCTTATGAAAATACACGCTTCCGTTTTGCTACTCCTGGCCGGCTTGGTCGCAACAAACGCCATGGCATGGGGCGATCATCGATTGCCAAGCTACCGCGCCCTTGAGCGCATGCCGGAGTTGGCGCAGTCCGCCCCTGCAAAAGTGGAGTCATTGCCGGAGTTCTTGCGTGCGCAAGCGACGGCCATCGAAAAGCTGCTGGCGCAGCAGGAAGTCTGGGCTGCAGCCAATCTGGATTTCTACCCGGCACTTCCTGCCGCGCTGGCATTCAAGGCAAACCCAGCGCTGGACGATGAAGCTCGCAAGAAGGCGTTTTCCATGGCTTTGCGCGTGGCGCCAAACTACCCTTTTGCGCTGTATTTCCAGCCCGATCCGCGCCAGCCTCGACCCGCTGGCACACCGCTTGCACACGGCAGCGTGAATACCTTGCCGATGAGCGCGGGGGTGGCCTTCAGCTACTTCCCGCTCCAGCCCAACCAGTCGATCGATGCCCTGTCAGTTTTGGCCACGGCATCGGAAGAGCCGGACAACGGCATGGACATCAACCTCTGGGCCGACAGTCCGTCCGAGTGGGGGAAATTGATGGGCTTCGGTGCCCAGCCGTTCGGGAACCCGTCGCTTCCCTATTCGACGCAGGCCCCGTTTCATATGGGCTTTTATCACGAGAGTCCGGTGGTCTATAAGGCCGCCGGGTTTGTCAAACGCACCTTTCCCTTGCTGCGCCAGCACCAGTTTGCAACGCTGTCCGCATTGGCGTTCCGCACCGGTCACCCGTATTGGGGATGGCGCTTCGCGGGCATTGCGATGCATTACCTGCAGGACCTCAGCCAGCCATTCCACGCCAGTCTTTCTCCCGGAGATGGGGTTGTGAAGATGATCGGCATCAATGTGCTGGCCATGGCGGGACTGCCCAAGTGGAAGGACGAACTGGTGATTCTGCTGTCCAACCGGCATTTGGCGCTGGAGTCCTATCAGGCCACCTCGATGCGTCGCAATGCCGTATTGCAGCGCGATTCGTCGCTCGAAGTCTCATTGAGGGCCATGGACAAGGATGGCACTTATCCCGCGTGGAGCGACCATTACGTGCGCGACGTGGTCAGCGCGCAAGCTGCAGCCAAGGGTGCAAGTCTGGTGCAGACCCTGTTGGACAGCATGCCCAAGACCTATGTCAGTGACCCGCAGTTTGACTTTGGCCCTCAATCGAGCACGATTGCCTTGAACGATGAAGTTGAAAAGACGGCGTCGTCAGAGTCAAGACAGCACCTGGAAGCAGCTATTGCCGAGCTATTGGGAAATTTTGGCGCACACAGTCGCAATAGCCTGCGCGGCATCCTGAAAGCCAGCCAAAGTCCTGCGCCTTGACGATCAGCTTGAAGCGCGTGATGCAAAACGAGGGAGTCCAATCAATGAGATTCGGTGAAGACCGTCTGACGACTTTCAAGGCCAGTGATGAAGCGCAGCGCAGCGTGCACATCTGGAGCCCTGAAGAACCCCGCGCGGTGATTCTGGCCTTGCATGGCGGCATGGCCCACGCGGGGGACTATGTCACTGTGGCCCGTTACTTCCGTGACAAAGGCATCGCCACCGTCAGCTATGACCTGTGCGGCCACGGCAAGCTGGCGCGCGTCGACATTCCCGGCTTTGACGTCTTCCTGAAAGACACCGAACTGTTCCTGCAGTGGACCACGGCCCACTATCCGGATCGGCCGATTTTTCTGATGGGACACTCCATGGGCGCGCTGATTGCGGCCCATCTCGAGTTGGGCCTCTTTGCGACAAACCCGAAAATCAAGGGCGTCATCCTATCGTCGCCGTATTTTGTGAACGCCGTGAAGGTGCCGAAAATCCTGATCGCGCTTTCGTCGGTGCTGGCCAGGCTCATGCCAACGGCCAAGGTGCCGATGGAGTCGCTGACGGATTCCCTGACCCATGACGCACAAATACAGGCGCGTCACCACGCGGACGAGCAGGCCAACATTCGTGCCGGCGAAGTGTCATTTCGCTTTGCCGCAGCGCTGCTTTAGGCGCAGGCTGCCCTCGGGAATGATCTCTCGGCATGGCGCCATCCCCTGTTTGCCGTTCTCGCCGGTGACGACAAGCTGGCCGACGCCCATGCCGCTCGCGCCATGCTGGAGACCATTCCGAAACGACTGTTGGAGTTGCACTGGTATGAAGAAAATTACCATGAGAACTTCAACGAACGCAATCGCGAAAAGATCTTTCGCGACATCGAACTCTGGCTGGAGAGAATACTGGCGTCGGGCGAGACGCTTTCTTGAAGCGCCCGATTGCGTCAAAGTCCGAGTGATGGCAGTCTGACCCTATCCCGGCACCAATAGAGGTCACTGCGAAACCAAAATCGCGCGCGCCGCCTCCATCCTTGCGGACAGCATGGCGTCTGCCAGCGGCAGCAGGCCCTCCTGCTCGTAGGAATTGCGCACCCGCCCGAAGTCGTCTGCCAATTTCGCCTCCTCGGGGGTGCGTTCGGTGGCCAGAAAACCAGCATCTGTTTTGGCTATCTTCTCCACATTGGCGCGCAGTTCACGGTTGCGCTTTGCTACATTGAGTGCCTCAGGCTGCAGCAGCATGTCCATCACCAGTACGCGGTTGCGCTGCACCAGATAAGAGATCTCACTGAGCTGACCCAGTGCCACGACCCGGTCACCGTAGACCGACCGCAACGCATCGTTGGATTTGGCATTACCGTACAGACCCAGTGCGCCGATACTGATCAACTGGGCCGATAGAAAGCCGATCAGAATGACCAGTCGGGTGGAAATCTTCCATTGGTTGAAGTTCATGGCGCGCCTCCTTCAGGGCTTCGGTTGTCAAATGTCGTGACCAGTTTCTGGTACAAATCCTGAGCCTTGAACGGCTTGATGACGTAGGCGTCCACCCCCAGGGTCATGAAGGCGTGGATGATGTCCTGGTTGTCAGCGCTGCTTGACACCATGATGAACGGCAAGCGATTGAAGTGGGCGCGAGCGCGTATCCATTTGAGCAACACGTCGCCACCCTGGCCGGGCAGATTCCAGTCAGCCACCACAGCGTCAAAATGCCCACGGCCCAGGGTCGAAATCGCCTCGGCCACCGACGAGGCCTGCTCGAACGTGATGAACGGATTGATCCCGCTCACCAGGCTGCTCATGACGACACGGTGAACCGCAATCGCGTCCACGATCAGCACCCGGCGCATCTTTTTGTGGTCAATTTTTCGCACGGCGGGGGCTGGATTGAACATGTCGTCCCTCAATGTCCGCGCGACTGACTGCGCGCAATGCAGTCGGCGGCCAGCGCAGCGGCAAGCTCGCCCGGTGGGCCGTCCATTTCAAACTTCAAGTCATGCAGCAGGAGTGACAGGTGGGTTGTCACATCGCGTAATTCGGCCAGTTCCTGAAGCAACTTGCCACCCATTTGTTCGATGGCTTGTTTGCGTTGTGACTTGTTCATATTGACCCCAGAGTTTTTGCGCCACTTGGCTCCCTTCAAGGTTCGCGCCAAACGGGTCTCTTGAATCGCCACGGGCTAAGTACTTGTACCTAGTGGCACTCTCTGAATTGGTTATGAATCGAGAACAGCCCAAGAGCCTCACGGCTAAGCTGAAGTTCCTCCCCGTTTTCCCGTAAAAACGCCCCAGTTTTCACGGATTCTCCCAATGAAGGCCGCTTATAACCGGTCTTTTTTTAGATTCCATTTGTAGTCACTAAAATGTATTTACAAATTTCTATTTGTTG
>CAIKVZ010000113.1 GCA_903830985.1 uncultured beta proteobacterium | reverse complement strand
CAACAAATAGAAATTTGTAAATACATTTTAGTGACTACAAATGGAATCTAAAAAAAGACCGGTTATAAGCGGCCTTCATTGGGAGAATCCGTGAAAACTGGGGCGTTTTTACGGGAAAACGGGGAGGAACTTCAGCTTAGCTTTCTCTCAATATTCGATCTCGAACCAGTTGGGCTGGCGCCGGCGCAATTGCGTCATCAGTTCCAGCGTGGCCGGCACCAGCGCGTGGATGCCGTACCAGACCTCGTCGCGGCGCGGCAGCAGGTCCTGTTCCAGCGCCTGCTGCAAGGCCTGCCATCCGTGCCAGTCGAGTTGCACGAGACGCACACGCAATAAGGGCGACAGATGGACCAGGGTCTGCGCCATCACCAGCAGTAGCGCCTCCACCGCCTGCAAGGTGTTGGCGCTGGCAAACAGTTCCTGCTCGACCTGCAGCTCTTGCAGCAGCGCCTGCACAGCCAGGCCGCTGCGCTGCACGATGTCCCACTGCATGCGATGCAACATGGCGAGTTCTTCAGCAATCGTCGGCCAGCACTTCCAGCGCCACCAGTTGTTCATGCAGGGCTCGCCTGGCCCACCATCCGGCCTCTCCCACGAGTTGCGGATCTGCGCCCTCAAAGGCGGCCAGGGCCTCGGAGTCACTCCAGTAGATGGAAAACTTGCCGGCCTGCAGCGTCTGCGAGACCAGGATTTTTTGCACAAGATCTTCGGCGTCGTAGGCGAACCAGGCGCGTGCTGTGCGGGGTCCGGGATTATCCAGAACGTAGATCAAGGTTGGTTCCCTGGCGCCTTCGATCAGTCCACGCCATCGGCCGTGGCCTTGGCCCACATGGCGTGGCGCAGGCGCTGCGTGATGCCAGATGGGCTGGCGTCAAACACGCGCTGCGCCTGCGACATCGCACCCTGCACCGCTGCGGCTTCGGCCAGCGTGAAAGGCAGGCGTCCACCGGCATGGCTGGCGCCGGGCACGGCCTTGAGGATGGCCTGGCGGTTCGGGTGCTCATCCATGGGGATAAGTGCGTCGGCCTCACGTGCACCACCCAGACAGATCCAGCCGTCGATCACCGCGACCCGGCGCCCATCGAGCGTAGTCTTGATGTAGGTGGCGCCCATGCTCAGAAGTTCACCAGAATGTCTTCGTCGCGCACCACCATCTGGCAGGCCAGGCGCCAGGGCGGCGGCAGGTCACGGGTCTCGGCGTCGATGATCTGTTGCGCCGTGATCTTGCCGGCCAGGCGCAGCACGGTCTTCTCCTTCTCCGTGAGCGCCACCCCTATCGGCGTCTTGCCCGACAGCACGGAGACGCGCACCTGGCAGGAGCCGCATTCGCCGTTCTCGCATTCGGACTCCAGCGGGATGTTGTTCGCCTTGGCCGTGGCCAGAAGCGTCTTGGTGTCACCGGCCACGGCGTACACCGTGACATCCTTCTTCATTCGGGGGGAGCTAAAAGTTACGTTGGCCATGGTTCTCTCAATAAAATTAAAAAGACCCCTCTGAGGTGCTGCAGCCGCCGTAGCGAGCGGGTCGAGGTTGCGTTGAAGCCCGGAGCCGTACACGCGTACGGCGAGGACTGCAAGCGCAAGATCGGTCCGCGCAGTAGGCGGATGCAGTGCCTCAGCGGATGATGTCGTAGGAGTAATCCGTCTTGGCGATTTCCATGGTGTTGCCGTCGAGCGCTTCGAAGAACTCGTCCAGCAGCATCACCAGCACGCGCATGGCGCCGTCGTAGCCCCAGGTGGCGTAGCGGTGGTAGTGGTGGCGATCGAAGATCGGGAACACCAGGCGCACCAGCGGGGTCTTGGTGTCGCGCTCCAGGAACTTGCCGTAGGTGTTGCCGATCATGAAGTCCACCGGCTCGGTGAACAGCAGCGAGCGCAGATGCCACAGGTCGCGCTTGGGATAGGCCTTGCAGCCCGCACCGTAGGGTGTGGACGCGAACAGCGCCTTCATCTTGATCTCCCACTCCTTGCCGCCGTTGGTGGACAGGACGTGTGAAGGTTCTGCACCCAGCTCCAGCAGGAAGGCGCTGTAGCCCAGCATCTGGTCCGGGTCGCCGTACAGGGCATAGCGTTTGCCGTGCAGATGGGCCTGGCTGTCGGCCATGGCATCGACCAGTTCGCCACGTTCCTTTTCCAGCTGGGCGGGAATCGGCTTGCCGGTGAGGCGCGAGATTTCCATCAGGAACTTGTCGGTGCCGGCCACGCCCATGGGGGCGTTGAGCACGACGACTTCCTGGCCGTGCTCGGCGATGAACTTGCTGGTCTTCTCGCAGCAGTACTCCTGGAACACGATCGTGGCCTTGGCGTGCAGGGCGGCAACGACTTCTTCCTTGGTGGTGCCGCCGGCGTACATGCGGAACTCGCCATCGGTCGGCGTGTTCCAGTTGCCCGAGGGGTCACAGAGCACGTTCACCTTGACGCCGAACAGGTCGAAGATGCGGCGGATTTCCTTCATGTTGCCGACCACAAAGCCGTCAAAGCCGCCGATGAAGTTGATGCTGTCATCGGGCACGCGCACCAGCGGTTCGGTGGTCTTGGCCTTGCCATCCCAGAAGTGGCGCAACACACCCATGAGCGCATTGTCGTAGCCGGTGATGTGGCTGCCGACGAAGGCCGGCGTGTGCGCGAAGGGCACGTCGAAGTCTTCCGGGATGCTGCCCTTTTGCTTGCTCGTCTTGATGAAGGCATCCACGTCATCGCCAATCACCTCGGCCATGCAGGTCGTGGAGACGGCAATCATGTCCGGCTTGTACAGGCTGTAGGCATTGGCCAGCCCGTCGACCATGTTGTTCAGACCGCCGAACACGGCCGCGTCTTCCGTCATGGACGAGCTCACGCAGGAGGTGGGTTCCTTGAAATGGCGCGAGAAGTGCGAGCGGTAGTAGGCCACGCAGCCCTGGCTGCCGTGCACGAAGCTCAGGGTCCTGGCAAAGCCATTGGCCACATACACCGCGCCCAGCGGCTGGCAGGCCTTGGCCGGATTCACGGTGAGCGAGTCACGGGCAAAGTTCTTTTGCTTGTAGTCCTCGGTCTTGGTCCACTCGACGATGGACTTGATCTTGTCGTCGGCATGGTTGAACTCGAACGCCTTCTTGTTGGCGAGCATGGTCTGATACTCGGGCTCGCGAAACAGCAGTTCGTGGTCTATGACTTTATCGGCGGATTGAGACATGGCTGGCTCCAATAATTGAGGTTAAGTGTGAGAGGCTCAGGTGGCTACGGTGCCTTTGCCAGTGCACCCGCAGAACCGGCTTTGCCGGGCTGCTGGGTGCGCCCCTTGAGGGGGAGGCGGCTACGCGAAGCGAGCAAGCAACGGGGTGTTCAAGCTTTCCATGGAGCCTTGGTCAGTCCCCAGATCGGGCTGGAGATGGCCATGTCCATGTCGCGGGCAAAGATGGCGAAGCCGTCGTAGCCGTGGTAGGGGCCGGAGTAGTCCCAGCTGTGCATCTGGCGGAAGGGCACGCCCATCTTCTGGAACACGTACTTTTCCTTGATGCCCGAGCCCACCAGATCGGGCTTGATCTTGTCGACGAAGTGCTCGAACTCGAAGCCCGTCACGTCGTCATAGATCAGCGTCGCGTCCTTGATGTAGTGGGTGGTGCGCTGGTAGTCGTCGTTGTGGCCGAACTCGTAGCCGGTGCCCACCACGATCATGCCCAGGTCTTCGTAGGCGCCGATCACGTGGCGCGGGCGCAGGCCGCCGATGTACAGCATCACGGTCTTGCCCTCCAGGCGCGGCTTGAACTTGTCGACCACGGCCTGCATCAGCGGCTTGTACTTGGCAATCACTTCCTCCGCCTTGGCCTTGATGCTGTCGTCAAAGTGACCGGCGATTTCGCGCAGGCTCTTCTCGATCATGGTCGGGCCGAAGAAGTTGTATTCCACCCATGGCACGCCGTACTTCTCTTCCATGTGCCGGCTGATGTAGTTCATCGAGCGGTAGCAGTGCAGCACATTGAGTTTGGCCTTGGGCGTGTT
>CAIKVZ010000112.1 GCA_903830985.1 uncultured beta proteobacterium | reverse complement strand
GCCGCCTGAACCTAGCTGTGCGCGAAATGGACACGGTTGCGCGCTATGGTGGTGACGAGTTTGTCGTCATACTGGGCAAGCTCGATACCGATCCGAGCGCGGCCCGCCTGCAGGCGTGCGCTGTTGCGGAAAAAATTCGACTTTCTTTGGCTCAGCCCTACGAGCTCATCGTGCAGCAAGCCGATGGAAGCGCCGTTCATGTGCGCCACAATTGCACAGCGAGCATCGGGCTTTGCTTGTTCCCACAGGACGAATCAAATGCAGACGATGTGCTCAAGGTCGCCGACGCAGCGATGTACCGCGCCAAGGACGCCGGCCGTGACGTGGTTCATTTTCAAGGTCTTGCATCGCCCCCTTGACGCGATACATCGCGACGAGCGCACTTTCAGCTTTTGACTTTTTGGCGCCGAATCACTTGCCGCCTTGGCGTCGACGGAAGCCTGCAAAGCTGCCAGGGTTTTGACGAACCGCCCGGCGAAGACTGAAGCCGAACGTCGCCAACGTGGCCATCGTCATTGCCGAAGAGCATCGGGCACTGCTTGACGCCACCTTGCTGGACTACGTCGAACTCGAGCTGGGTGAGTTCAATTTCATCTTCGCAGATCAGGCGCTATTGGGGCCAGACTCAAATTCCCGCATGCACTGGGATAAATAGCTGTGTTGCTGTTGACAGTCACCGACACAACATTTCGAAAATTTGCCGTGCGTGCACTGGCGTTTGACCTGGGCTATATCGCCCCCACCAATACGGACGTGACTCTAGCCACAACAAATACCCGCGAGGTCATCCAGGATTGGGCAGTCGGGACGCTCATCACCCTGGCAGTGCGACAGCAGGCTGGCCAGCGTGCGTTGCATGGCCTGCATGGATTCAATGCGCTGCGTCAGTTCGTCCACGTGCTTTTGCGCGATGCGCTTTACGCTGGCGCTGGCGCGCCTGCGGTTATTCCACAGATCCACCAGTTCGCCGATTTCGGCCATGGAAAAGCCCAGATTGCGAGCGCGCTTGATGAACGGCAGGGTGCGCACATCGGCGTCGCTGTACTGGCGGTAGCCGTTGTCTGTGCGCGCCACCCGCGACAGCAAACCCAGCGACTCGTAGTGGCGGATCATCTTGGCCGACACCTGCGACAGTCGCGCCGCCTGGCCGATGGGAACCGGCAAGGACAGTTGCACCGGTGCCGACGGATTCATGTCAGCGTTCATGCGGCGACCACGTAGCCTTCCTCGGCAATGGCCTTGGCCAGAATCTCGCGCGGCTTTTCGGACTGCACGTCCACCGTGCCGCTACTGCGGTCAATCTGAACCTCGGCCTGCGGGTCGATCTGTTTCAGCGCGCGCGTGACAGCCTTTTCGCAATGACCACAGGTCATGCCCGTGACGATAAAACTTTGATTCATGGAATGACTCCTTGATGAACTGGATGGGTAGGAACTGCGTATGCTGAACCTTCCCATGATGGCAAGGTCAAGTGAATATTATGGCCTTGACCTTGCCATCATGGGAAGGTTTACGCTTTCGAGCATGAATATCGGTTCCACGCCTCCCCTTCCAACCTCATCCATGGACATCGGCATCGGCGGCATGACTTGCGCGTCCTGCGTGGCACGAGCCGAGAGAGCCCTGAAAAAGGTGCCCGGCGTGCAGGACGCCAGTGTCAATCTGGCCACCGAATCGGCGCGCATTGCCTATGTGCCGTCGGATCAGATAGAGGCGAGACTGCGCCGCGCCGTGCGTGATGCCGGCTATGAGCCGCGCGCAGCAGACGCTGCCGTCACGGCCGATGAAGCGTCACCGTGGGCCGGCTTCCCGCCAGTGGCGCTGGGACTTACGCTGTCTACACCATTGGTGCTGCCGATGCTCGGCGACTTCTTTGGCGCGCACTGGATGCTCCCCGCGCTGTGGCAGTTCCTGCTGGCCACGCCAGTGCAGTTTGTGCTGGGCGCGCGCTTTTACAAGGCTGGCTGGAATGCGCTGAAAAATCTCAGCGGCAACATGGATCTGCTGGTTGCGATCGGCACCAGCGCGAGTTGGGGCTTGTCGGTGTGGCTGTGGCTGAGTGCCGAGCCGGGCGCCGTGGTGCATCTGTATTTCGAGAGTTCGGCGATTGTGGTGAGTCTGGTACTGCTGGGCAAATGGCTGGAAGGCCGCGCCAAGCGCCAGACCACGTCGGCGATCCGCGCCCTGCACACGCTACGTCCCGACGTGGCGCATCTGATCGGTGTCGACGGCGAGGTTGACGTGCCGCTGGCCGAGGTGCTGATCGGAGACTCGCTGGTGGTCAAGCCGGGCGAGCGCTTCCCCGTCGATGGCGTGCTGCTCGAAGGCCAGACCCAGGTGGACGAGTCCATGTTGACGGGCGAACCGCTGCCAGTGGGCAAGGAAGCGGATGCGGCGCTCACAGGCGGTTCGATCAACGGCGAGGGCCGAGTCGTGATGCGGGTGCTTGCCGTTGGCGGCGATACCGTGCTCGCCCACATCATCCGTCTCGTGGAGGACGCGCAGGCGGCCAAGGCTCCGATACAGCGCATGGTTGACCGGGTGAGCGCAGTCTTCGTCCCGTCGGTGTTGCTGATCGCGCTCGTCACGCTTTTGGCCTGGTGGTGGAGCGGACTACCGCTCGAGCTGGCGTTGATCCGAGCGGTGGCCGTTCTGGTCATCGCCTGTCCCTGCGCTCTAGGCCTGGCAACACCGGCTGCGATCATGACCGGAACCGGCGTGGCCGCAATACATGGGATCCTGATCAAGGATGCCTTGGCGCTGGAGTTGGCGCACAAGGTCGATGTGGTGGCGTTTGACAAGACCGGCACGCTGACGGTGGGCCGACCGCAAATGACCGGGTTAAGTATGGTTGCCGATATGGAGGAAGATGAGTTGCTGGCGTTGGCGGCGAGCCTGCAAAGCGGCAGCGACCACCCGCTGGCACACGCAGTCGTAGGAGCGGCAAAAGCGCGGCACTTGCCGCTCGTGGCGCCCGAGAATGTGCGCTCTGTCCCCGGACGCGGCACCGAAGGCGTGGTCGGTGGGCGCGGCCTGCTGATTGGCAGCCTGCGCTGGATGAACGAACTGCAGATCGACATGGGCGCCATGGCGACGACAGCCGGGCAACTTCAGGCACAGGGCGCCACGGTATCGGCTGTGGCCGAGCGCACCAGCGAAGGCCTGCAGTTACGCGCAATAATGGCTTTTGGCGATGCAGCCAAACCCGGCGCGAAAGAGGCGCTGGCCGCGCTGAGAAGGCGGGGCATCCGCACAGTGATGATCTCGGGCGACAGCTGCGGCGCGGCCGAGGCCATGGCGCGCCAACTGGGCCTGCGCGCGGAAGCTGGCGAGGTCATGGCTGAGGTGCTACCCGGCGACAAGATGGCACGTGTGCTGGAACTGAAGCAAGGTGGTCACATCGTCGCCATGGTTGGCGACGGCGTGAACGACGCGCCCGCGTTGGCCGCAGCCGACGTAGGAATGGCCATGGGCAACGGCACAGATGTGGCAATGCACGCGGCGGGTATCACGCTGATGCGCGGCGACCCGATGCTGGTGGCCGCGGCGCTGGATATCTCGGACCGCACCGTCGCCAAGATCCGGCAAAACCTGTTCTGGGCTTTCGCCTACAACGTCGCTGGAATTCCGTTGGCGGCACTGGGATTTCTCAATCCGGTGCTGGCAGGCGCCGCCATGGCCATGAGTTCGGTCAGCGTGATGAGCAACGCACTGCTGCTCAAACGCTGGAAGCCGCGCACCCAGCAAGAGCACCCCGGCGTCAACGGACAACGTTTTGCCCACCACTCTGCGCAACTCGCCAACACGACAAGCAATGAAAAACCTGCAAGGGCGTCGTTGCGAGGCGCCCAAAAGGAAGCCTCTCGGTGATGCTGCGCAATTTAGCGATCGATCGCACCGATACTTCATCCTTCAATCGACGAAAGAGCTAAATGAGTTTCAAGGATATTTTTGAAAAGTACTGGCCATTCATGGCCTTGGGTTTTTGGTTTGCGTACAAATGGTGGAATTCAAAAAGGATCGTTACCTTGTTGCCAGACCTCAAAAGGAACGGTGCACAATTTATCGACGTCAGGTCAGCTGCGGAGTTTGCAAATGGAAACGCCCCCGGAACCATCAACATCCCCCTTCCGGAACTGGGGAGCAGACTCGGTGAGATCTCCAACTCTTCCCCGGTGGTTCTCTGCTGTGCGAGCGGGACCCGAAGTGGAATGGCGAAACTGTTGCTGAGGAAAAAGGGATACCTGAAGGTATACAACATTGGCACATGGAGCAAGTTGCTGACCTAACCGCCTTTCGAATCAAAAAGCGAAACCAGCACTTGCAATTTTCACTTTGCTGCCACTTGAGACCCCGACCGTCTCCTTGATCGGGCCACTGTAGCGACGTGGCAGCCGCAGATGACACCATGAGAGCGACGCTGAATTCATTGTCCGTGAGTAGTCAGGCTTTGTTTTTTTGTGCCGCGCCGCTTGCCGCCTTGACGCCGTCGGGCGAACTGCGGTATTCGAAGGCAAACACCGCAGCTTCCACGCGCGAGCGCAGGTTGAGCTTGTCCATGATGTGGCGCACGTGCAGCTTGACCGTGTTGTGGCTGATGTCCAGCGCCTGGGCGATGACCTTGTTGCTCTGGCCGCGCGCCACGTGCTCCAGCACTTGGCGTTCGCGCTCGGTCAGAGAGGCCACCAGATCGCCCTTGACCGAACCCTTGGGGCCGGACTGCAATATCTGTGCGAGTTTGAGCGTCATGGCGGACGCCACCACCATCTCACCGCGTGCGGCGCGACTGATGGCGTCGATCACCTCCTCGGGCTCCATGTCCTTGAGCAGGTAGCCGCGTACACCGGCCCGCAAGGCGGCCGCCATATCGTCCTCGGAGTCGCTCATGGTCAGGATGACGGTCGGCGTTTCACAGCCATCGGCGCGGATCTGGCGTAACACGCTCAGACCGTCGGTCGCCGCCAGGCGCAGGTCCAGCACCAGAAGGTCAGGCTGGTGCTCGCGCAGCATGGCCACCACCTGCGTAGGGTCGCCGGTCGCACCCACCACCTTCAGACCGCCGCGGTGTTCCAGTAATTCGGTCAAGCCGCTACGGCACAGCGAATGATCGTCAACCAGCATGACACGGGTCAGCGCGTTCACGACAGCAACTCCTGAACCGGCCGCGGCACCCTCAGCCGCACGCGCGTGCCGCCACCCTCGCTGCGCCCCACCTCGACGGTTCCTCCCAGGCGCTGCGCGCGTCCCTGCATGATTTCCAAACCCAGGTGTGCAGCCTTGTCCGGGCTTCCCGCCGTCGGACGTGGGGCCAGACCCAGACCATCGTCCTCGACCACAAACTCCCATCCTTGCGCCGTCATCTCAATCGCCACCATGGCATGGGTTGCCATCGAGTGCTTCGCGATATTGGCCAAGGCCTCCTGCACAATGTAGAACACCTGAACCTCCTGCTCGTCGGACATGTTCAGATTTTGAACCGAATTGCTGATTTCGAGTGCAATGCCGGTACGATCCGGAAAACTGTCGGCGATGCCCTGCAGCGCATGCAGCAAGCCCAGGGGGTCCATGCGCGTGCGAAAGTAGGTCATGACCTCGCGCAGGTTGTCATGCACTTCTCCCACCGCTTTCTTGACATCCGAAAAATACTTCATCGAGCGCGTGTCGTCGTGCGCCAGCATGGCGTCGTTGAGCAGCGGCAAACGCATCTTCACATAGGCCAGGGTCTGGGCGATGGCGTCATGCACCTCGTTGACCATGTCCTGGCGCTCCTTCATCACCGTCATGCGCAGGCGCTCGCGCTCAATGCGCGCGTTGTGCAGGGACAGGCCCAGCAGTTGGCCAATGAGACGCAAAATGGTTTCGGTCTGGGGCGACAGCTGCGCACCCGCCTCGAAAAACAGGTTGTAGATTCCCAGCACCTCGTCGCCATGTGGCAAAGAGATTGCCAGCACTCGCTGGCAACGCGTTCCAAAATAGGGTTCTGATCCATGGCGCGCGCAGCTGCGAACGTCATCGACCCAGCCCAGTACGTCGCTGCTCGCGGCAATGCCGCACATGCCGCAGCTGCGCTCCACCAGACGCTCGGTACTCAACACCTGCTCGGGCAGGCCCTGTTGTGCCACCAGCCGCATGTACTTTCCGTCGTCTGTCAAAACGCGAACTGCGCCGGCCTGGGCGCCGGCCAGCGCCACGATCGATACCAGGAAGCGCTGCAGCAGGGGCTCGAGTTCACCACCCGCCGCCAGCGCCGAAGTCAGGCAGGAAACCACCACGCTCGGGTCCTCGGACGTGCTGCGCTGCATGGCGGTCAGGGTGCTTTGGGTGTTTGTCATGAAAACAGGATTTCGGCGCGATGCTAATACATAACCCACGACTAATCTAATGTGAAAACCCGTAGATGGCATCCGCGCGCGCTGCGGCTACCCATTTGGGTTACTCCGGATTACCCGTGTCGGCTATAGACGCATCCGGGTGCCCTTGCCTTTAATAGGGTCACTTTGAAACACCCGCTCGGGCTCCATTTGCCCGGGCTGGTATTGCCCCTTGTTGTTGCCCGCCAGCGAGAAAAGCGCCCACCGCATGTCTGCCACACCGCTTCACGATCCGATGAGCCCGCCACTGGCCGACGCCAGCACTCAGGTGAAAAACACCACCTGCTACATGTGCGCTTGCCGTTGCGGCATCCGCGTGCACCTGCGCAACGGCGAGGTGCGTTACATCGAGGGTAATCCCGAGCATCCGCTGAACCAGGGTGTGATCTGCGCCAAGGGCTCGTCGGGCATCATGAAGCAGTATTCACCCGCGCGCCTGACGCAGCCGCTGATGCGCAAACCCGGCAGCGAGCGCGGCGACGGCCAGTTCGTTCCCATCAGCTGGGAAGAGGCTTTCTCCACCCTGGAGACGCGGCTCAAGAAGATCCGTGCCACCGACCCCAAACAGTTTGCGCTGTTCACCGGACGCGACCAGATGCAGGCGCTCACCGGCCTGTTCGCGCGCCAGTTCGGCACGCCCAACTACGCCGCGCACGGCGGCTTCTGTTCGGTCAACATGGCCGCCGGGATGATCTACACCATCGGCGGATCCTTCTGGGAGTTCGGTGGCCCGGATCTGGAGCGCGCCAAGCTGTTCGTCATGATCGGCACGGCGGAAGACCACCACTCCAACCCCATGAAGGCCGCGCTGAGCAAGTTCAAGCGTGGCGGCGGGCGCTTTGTTTCCATCAACCCGGTGCGCACCGGCTACTCGGCCATTGCCGACGAGTGGGTGCCGATCAAGCCCGGCACCGACGGCGCACTGCTGCTGGCGCTGATCCATGAGCTGATCAAGCTGGGCCTGTACGACCGCGAATTCCTGGCGCGCTACACTAACGCCGGGCAACTGGTGAACCAGGATGCGGCCAGTGACGAACTCGGCATGTTCCTGCGCAACGCCGAGGGCGATGTGGTGAACCCGCTGCGTCCGGCCAATTTTCTCTGGTGGGACCGGCTCACAGAGCAGCCCGTGGCAGACCACGCCGAAGGCGCGGACCCGGCACTGCTGGGGCATTTCAAACTGCCCGACGGCGTGGCTGCCGTGCCGGCCTTCCAGTTGCTCGAAGAGCGCGTCAAGGCCTATACGCCCGAGTGGGCCGAAGGCGTCACCGGCATACCGGCCGCCACGATACGGCGCCTGGCGCATGAGATGGGTATCACCGCGCGCGACCAGAAGATCGAGTTGCCCATCGCCTGGACCGATTGCTGGGGCAAGCGCCACGCGTCTGTGACGGGCAACCCCGTGGCCTTCCACGCCATGCGCGGCCTGGCGGCGCACTCCAACGGCTTTCAGACCATACGCTCGCTGTCCATCCTGATGTCGCTGCTGGGAACCATCGACCGTCCAGGCGGCTTTAGGCACAAGGCGCCCTACCCGCGCGCCGTGCCGCCGAATGCGCGCCCACCCAAGGGGCCCCAGGCGGTCAAACCCAACACCCCGCTGGACGGCGCGCCGCTGGGCTGGCCAGAGAGCCCGGACGACCTGTTCGTCGACGAGCAGGGCCAGCCGGTGCGCATCGACAAGGGTTTCTCCTGGGAGCATCCGCTGTCGGCGCACGGACTGATGCACAACGTCATCACCAACGCCTGGCGCGGCGACCCCTACCGCATCGACACCTTGTTGATCTTCATGGCGAACATGGCGTGGAACTCCACCATGAACACCACCGAGGTGCGCAAGATGATCAACGACAAGCATGTCGAAGGCGAACAGGCCGGCGAGTACAAGATCCCCTTCCTCGTGGTGTGCGACGCCTTCCAATCGGAGATGACGGCCTTTGCCGACCTGATCCTGCCCGACACCACTTACCTGGAACGGCACGACGCCATGTCCATGCTGGACCGGCCCATCTCCGAGTTCGACGGTCCCGCCGATTCGGTTCGCATCCCGGTGCTGCCGCCCAAGGGCGAGTGCAGCCCGTTTCAGGAGGTGCTGGTGGAACTGGCGGGGCGGCTGCAGCTGCCGGCCTTCACGCACGCCGACGGCACGCGCAAGTTCAAGAACTACCCCGACTTCATCGTCAACTACGAAACCGCACCGGGCTCGGGCATCGGTTTTCTGGCGGGCTGGCGCGGCAAGGGCGGCGAGAAATCCATGCGCGGCGAGCCCAACCCCAAGCAGTGGGAGATGTACGAGAAGAACAACTGCGTGTTTCATTACGAGATGCCGCCGGAGCACCAGTACATGCGCAACTGGAACCGCGGCTATATGCAGTGGGCGCAAAAGGTCGGCATAAGGCGCGACCAGGACCCGATACAGATCCACATCTACTCCGAATTCCTGCAGGGTTTTCGCCGCGCTGCCCAGGGCAAGCGTGCGGGCAAGCAGCCGCCGGATCATTTGCGCAAACGCGTCGAGACCTATTTCGACCCCCTGCCTTTCTACTACGTGCCGCTGGAGGAACAGGCCACTGACACGGCCAAGTACCCGCTCAACGCCATCACGCAACGGCCCATGGCGATGTACCACTCCTGGGACTCGCAAAACGCCTGGCTGCGCCAGATCCATACGCACAATTACCTGTTCGTGAACAGCAAGACGGCCGCGGCACAGGGTATTTCCGACGGCGGCTGGATGTGGGTCGAATCGCAGTGGGGCAAGGTGCGCTGCATGTGCCGTTACTCCGAGGCGGTGGAGCCCGGCACGGTCTGGACCTGGAATGCCATCGGCAAGTCCGCCGGCGCCTGGAATCTGACGGCCGACGCCAACGAGTCGCAGCGCGGTTTCCTGCTGAACCATCTGATCTCCGAAGAGCTGCCGGCCTCACCGTCAGGCACGCTGTCCAACTCAGACCCGATCACCGGCCAGGCCGCCTGGTACGACGTGCGCGTGCGCATCTACCCGGCACAGGAGGGCGAGCCCGAACAGACTTCGCCGCAGTTTGCGGCGGTGCCGGCAGCCCCCGGGGTACAGCAAGTGCTGCCACGCTGGCAAGCGTGGTTTGCCGGACGGGGAGATCGCAAATGACACTGCTCGTGAATCAGGAGCGCTCGCTCCCGCCACAGCTAGAAAGCCAGGAGCGCTCGCTATGACACAGCTCGCGTTGGTCATTGACCTCAATGTCTGCGTGGGTTGCCACGCCTGCGTCACCAGCTGCAAGCAATGGAACACCTCGGGCACGGCCGGCGCGCTGGCCGACCTGAACCCCTACGGCGCGGACCCGAGCGGCACCTTTTTCAACCGCGTGCAGACCTTCGAGGTAGGCGAGTTCCCGAACACGCAGACAGTGCACTTCCCCAAGTCCTGCCTGCACTGCGAAGACCCGCCCTGCGTGCCGGTGTGTCCCACGGGCGCGAGCTACAAGCGCAAGGAAGACGGCATCGTGCTGGTCGATTACGACAAGTGCATAGGCTGCAAGTACTGCAGCTGGGCCTGCCCCTACGGCGCGCGCGAATTTGACGAAAAGCGCAAGGTCATGACTAAGTGCACACTGTGTGTTGACCGTGTCACCGACCAGACCCAACCCTTGGCAGAGCGCAAGCCGGCCTGCGTGCTGGCCTGCCCGTCCAATGCGCGGCTGTTTGGCGACGTGCACGACCCTGAGTCGGTGGTCTCCAAGGCGATTGCCGAACGCGGCGGCTACCAGCTCATGCCCGAGTGGGGAACCCGCCCGGCCAACCATTACCTGCCCAGGCGCAAGACCGAACTGACCATCCACCCCGAAGATCTGGAGCGCGTGGACAACCCGCTGAAGATCGACGGCAAACAGCCAGAGCTCGCGCACCGCGACCCGGGTCGCGAAGACTTTGCCACCTAGTACCTCGCCATGCACCCTCCTTTTTCCGCCATCTTTCTGACCACGCTCATTGGCGCAGGTCAGGGCCTGTTCCTGATGCTGTTCGGCACCGAGCTGTGGTTCGGTCCGGCAGCGCTGGGTGCGTCCATGCACCAGTTCCTGGCCATCGGCAGCGCGGTCGCGCTGGCTTTCAGTTTCGGCGGTCTGGTCGCGTCGTTCTTCCACCTGGGTCAGCCGCAGCGCGCCTGGCGCGGCGTCGCCATGTGGCGCACTTCCTGGCTGGCGCGTGAAGGCCTGGCCCTGCCGACCTTCATGGCGGCCGTCTTCGCCTATGGCCTGGCGCACGGGCTGGGCCTTGCGCAGACGCGCGCCATCGGCGCCGTGGCCGCCTTGCTGTGCCTCACGCTGTACGTCTGCACCGGCATGATCTACGTATGCATTCGCTTCCTGCAGGAATGGGCCAGCCCGCTGACCCTCGTCAACTATTTGCTGCTGGGCTGTGCATCGGGCGCGACGCTGGCGACACTGCTGGCGGCTGTGGGCTCGTCCGAGATGGTGCCGGCTTACGCGCGTATCGCCGGCTTGCTGACGGTGCTGGCACTGCTCACGCGCAGTGCTTCGCTGGCGCGCAACGCGGCGCTGAAACCGAAGTCAAACCTGCAAAGCGCCATCGGCATCAAGCACCCGCGCATAGCTCAAAAGGCCCAGGGCTTCATGGGCGGCTCCTTCAATACGCGCGAGTTTTTTCATGGGCGCAGCCGGGCCGCACTGCGCTCGGTGAAGTGGGCCTTCCTGCTGCTCGCTTTTCCCATGCCGCTGGCCTGCCTGGTCCTGGGCGTGACGGGCGCCAGCACCGCCTTGCTGGCCAGCGCCTTTGCGCTGCAGTACCTGGGATTGCTGGCGGAGCGCTGGTTCTTTTTTGCGCAGGCCAACCACCCGCAAAACCTGTACTACCAGACCATTTCCTGAGCCATGCCCATGCCCGCCGTGCACCTTCACCCCTGGGCGACCCTGCGCCGTGCCGGGATGGGTGCGGGTATTTTTTTGACGTTGGTCGTCCCCGCCTTTGCCAGCGCCGGCATCGTCCCGGCAAGCACCCTGCCCTGGTGGTTCTGGCCGTTGGCGCTGTTCGTCACCTGCTTCTTCATCGGCATCGTGGCCGTGCCGGCAGGCATCGGCGGCGGCACACTGTTCGTGCCGCTGATCGGTGGCTTCTTTCCCTTCCACTTGGACTTCGTACGCGGTGCCGGACTGCTCGTGGCGCTGGCCAGCGCGCTGGCTGCCGGGCCCATGTTGCTACGCGGTGGACTGGCGAATCTGCGCCTGGCGCTGCCCCTGGCCTTGCTCGCCTCGATCAGTTCCATCGCCGGCGCGATGCTGGGCTTGGCGCTTCCGGCGGCCACCGTCCAGACGGCACTGGGCGTGATCGTACTGGCCATCGTGGCGCTGATGCTGGTGTCAAAAAAATCCGAATTTCCACAGATCGCGCAGGCCGACCGTCTGTCCAGTGCGTTGGGAATCCACGGCGTATTTATCGATGGGGCGTCCGGGCAGACGGTTGATTGGAAAGTCCATCACACGCCGCTGGGGTTGCTGCTGTTTCTGTTCATCGGTTTGCTCGGCGGGCTGTTCGGCATCGGCGCGGGTTGGGCCAACGTGCCGGTGCTCAACCTGCTGATGGGCGTGCCGCTCAAGGTCTCCGCCGGCAGTTCGGGGCTGATACTTTCGCTGGCCAGTTCATCGGCAAGCTGGTACTACATCAACGAGGGCGCTGTGCTTCCAATGATCGCCGTGCCCTCCGTCGTCGGCATGATGCTGGGCGCGCGCATTGGCGCGCGGTTGCTGCATGTTCTCAAGGGTTCGGTGATCCGCAAGATGGTCATCACATTGCTGCTTTTTGCCGGCGTGCGCGCTCTGCTCAAGGGCCTGGGGCTGTGGGTATGACGACCGACAACACACAGCAACAGCAGGCCGAGGCCGCGCGTTATGCCTGGCTGCTGGACTGGGGCACGCGCCTGGGCGTTCTGGCCTTGCTGCTGAGCTTTAGCGCCTATCTGTTCGGCGTTCTCCCTCCGCATATCCCGGTGCAGCAGTTGCCCGAGGTCTGGAATCTGCCATTGGCCAGTTACCTGGAGCACACGCACACGCCCAAGGGCTGGAACTGGTTGGCCCTGGCTGGGTCGGGCGACGTGCTCAATCTGGCGGGCATTTCTCTGCTGATCGCTGCGTCACTGTCGCCCCTACTGGGCCTGATCCCGCTGTACCTGCAACGCCGCGACTATGCCTATGCCTCAATTTGCAGCGCCGCGCTGGCCGTGCTGGTGCTGGCCGCATCAGGCCTTCTGACGGGAGGGCACTGAACATGGCTGAACTGTTCCAGCGCCTGCTGCTGGCCACCGAACACACGGGTTTTGACGCCGGCGCCGAGTCCGTGGCAATGGCCATGGTGGGACGCTGCCAATTGCCGCTGACGGCCGTCTTGCCCTTGATCAGCAATCCGGAGTACGAGGCGCTGGCGCCACAGATCGCGGCGCGCGCCGAACAGGACGCCGCCGGCAAGATGGCCGAGTTGCGTGCCCACGCGACGACCGCGGGTATCAGCCTGGAGCTGCGGCTGCGCCGAGGTGAAGAAGCCTACCGGGAGATCGTCGACGAAGCCAAGGCGCTGAGCAGCGACCTGATCATCATCCGCCGGCGCGGCAAGCGCAGCTTTCTGGCCAACCTGCTGGTGGGGGAAATGGTGAGCAAGGTCGTGGCCCACGCCCCCTGCCATGTGCTGATCGTGCCGCGCCAGGCGCAGATGTGGAAGCAGCGCATTCTGGCCGCCGTAGAGCCCGGCGCGCTGGGCCGCCAGATACTTTCCCCCGCTGCGGCCATCGCGGCCCAATGCGCCCTGCCGCTGCAGGTGCTGAGCGTGGTCGCCAGCGCCGGACAGCGCGCTGGCGCCGAGGCCTTTGTCAGCGAGATGCTGGCGCGGGCCCGCAGCGAAGGCGTGGCTGCGCAAGGCGAGGTCCGGCTCGGCAAGCCGTTCCAGGAAATCCTGTCCTGCGCCAACGACACCGGCGCCGACCTGTGCGTCATCGGCAGCCGGGGCGACAGCCATATCGGGCGCGCCATGGTCGGCGGCGTGGCGCAAAAGGTCATGGGCCTGTCCGAACATCCGGTGCTGGTACTGCACTTCTGAGCAGCAAGGGAATCAAATCATGAGTGACGCACTGAACTACCTTCTCAAGGCACGGCCTGACGCTTTGGGCCACTACTTTGCCTTCCTCAAAGATGCGGGCAGCCACCTCGACCCCAAGACGCGCAACCTGATCTCCGTCATCACCAAGGTGCATGCGCAGACCGAGCGCGGGTTTCGCCAGTACCTGGGTCGCGCCCTGCGCGAGGGTTGTTCGTCCATGGAGGTGCTCGACGCGCTGCTCATGGCCTTTCCGGCGCTAGGTCTGGCCAAAATCATCTGGGCCGTGGACATCATTCTGGACATGAACATCCCTGGCTTTGCGCCCGAGGCCCTGACGAGCCCAGGCCAATGGCATGACGTGATGGCCAACGCAGCCGTAAAAGACGGCGAAGTCACGCGCACCGAATGCGACGGCCGTGGCCTGTTCGTGTACCGCGAGAAGAAGGCCTACTTGGTGTATGACAGCCGCTGCCCGCACCAGAACACCGACATTCCGGAACTGGCGCTCAAGGGCGGCACCCTGACCTGCCCCAAGCATCAATGGGAATTCAACGCCAAGAGCGGCGACTGTATCAAGAAGGGCAACAGCCCGCTCAAACGCCTCGATTCGAAAGTCGTCAAGGGCCGGCTGCTGGCCTTCTGGTAAGCCTGCTGTGCCTTCCTGAAATGCATCCACTGATCACCGTCCCACGTGAAATCCCGCGCTTCCTGTCATTAAAACTATCGGAGACAACCATGAACCTATCCAAGAAACTGATTCCACTGAGCTGCGCCCTGCTGGCCCTTGGCAGCGCGCACGCCACCAACGGCTATTTTCCTGCCGGCTACGGCATGAAATCCCAGGGCATGGGTGGCGCATCCATGGCGTTGGCGCAGGACAGCTATGGCGGCGCCAACAACCCGGCGAGCATGGTGTGGGCCGGTTCCCGTCTGGACCTGGGCGGTACCTGGTTCAAGCCGGTGCGCGACGCCGAGCGCAGCGGCGCCATGATGCCCTCACTCAATGGCAAGGTCACGAGCGACCGCGAGGACTTTCTGGTACCCGAATTTGGCTACAACCAGATGCTTAACAGCGACCTGTCGCTGGGCCTTTCGGTGTACGGCAATGGCGGCATGAACACAACCTACCCGCAGGGCAACTTCAATTGCGGCGGCGGCCCGGCCAACATCTTGTGCGGCAGCGGCACCCTGGGCGTGAACGTGATCCAGCTCATGGTCGCGCCCACCGTGGCCTACAAAGTGAGTCCGCAGCACTCGATCGGCGCCAGCGTGCTGCTGGCCTACCAGCAGTTCAAGGCCCAGGGCCTGCAGTCGTTTGACAACGCCCCCGGCTTCCCGCCTTTCACCGGCGCCCCGGGCAGCGTGACGAACCGCGGCAACGACAGCGCCACCGGCGCCGGCATGCGACTTGGCTATATGGGTCGGCTGAACGACGCCGTCACGTTGGGCGCGTCTTATTCGAGCGAAATTCACATGGCGAATTTCGAAAAATACAAGGGCCTGTTTGCCGGCGGCGGCAGCTTCGACGTCCCCGGCAATTACGCCGTCGGTCTGGCTTACACGCCCAGCGCCAACTGGACGCTGGCCCTTGACTATGGCCGCATCCTGTACCACGGCGTGACCTCGGTGGGCAATCAGAGCCTGCCGGTGGCGCCCTTGGGCTCGCCCAACGGACCCGGCTTCGGCTGGAAGGACATCAACGTGCTAAAGCTGGGGGTCTCCTGGGCCATGAACCCGCAGCTGACGCTGCGTGCCGGCTACAACAAGGGCGACAACCCGATCACACCGGCCAACGTCACCTTCAACATCCTGGCGCCGGGTGTGATGACGCAGCACTACACGGCCGGCTTCACCTATGCCATGGCCAAGGACAGTGAAGTCACAGGCGCCTTTATGGTGGCGCCACGCGTCAGCGTGACCGGTCCCTCACTGTTCAATGGCTTCATGGGCGGTGCAGCAGGCAATGAAACCATCGGCATGCGCCAGTCGTCCTTCGGTCTGGCCTACGCCCGCAAGTTCTAAACCAATAAAAAGGATTCGTCATGGCACACATCGTCATCATGGGCGCAGGCGTGGGCGGCATGCCCGCCGCCTACGAAATGCGCGCAATGCTTCCCAAGGAACACCGCATCACCGTCGTGAGCGCGGTCGACTACTTCCAGTTCACACCGTCCAACCCCTGGGTGGCGGTGGGCTGGCGCGACCGCGAGGCGATCACGCTGAAGATCGCGCCGCTGCTGGCAAAAAAGGACATTGCCTTCATCGCCAAGCCGGTGGTGACGATTGCGGCCACGGAGAACCGTCTGGTACTGGAAGGCGGCGACACGGTGGATTACGACTACCTGGTCATCACGACCGGCCCCAAGCTGTTCTTCGACGAAGTGCCCGGCTCCGGGCCGCACGGCGGGCACACGCATTCGGTGTGCACCGTGGGCCACGCGGAAGGCTGGTACAAGGACTATCAGGAGTTTCTGAAAAACCCGGGACCGCTGGTGATTGGCGCCATGCCGTTTGCCAGCTGCTTCGGCCCGGCCTACGAGTTCGCCTTCATCCTGGACACGGATCTGCGCCGGCGCAAGCTGCGCCACAAGGTGCCGATCACCTTTGTCACCAGCGAGCCCTACATCGGCCACCTGGGCCTGGGCGGCGTGGGCGACTCCAAGTCCATGCTCGAGTCCGAGTTGCGCAGCCACGACATGAAGTGGATCACCAATGCCAAGACCACCAAGGTGGAACAGGGCAAGATGTTCGTCACCCAGCTCGACGACCACGGCGCGCTCTACAAGGAGCACGAAGTGCCGTTCAAGATGGCCATGATGCTGCCGGCCTTCAAGGGCGTGGACGCGGTGGCTGCGGTGCCCAATCTGTGCAACCCGCGCGGCTTTGTGCTGATCGACGAGTTCCAGCGCAGCAAGGCCTACAAGAACATCTTCTCGGCAGGCGTATGCGTGGCGATACCACCGGTGGAAGTCACTGTCGTCCCCACCGGTGCGCCGAAAACAGGCTACATGATCGAGACCATGATCAGTGCCATCGTGCACAACATCGCCGACGAGCTCGCCGGCAAACCGGTAGAGACCAAGGGCACCTGGAACGCCATCTGTCTGGCCGATTTTGGCGACACCGGTGCGGCCTTTGTGGCGCTGCCGCAGATCCCGCCGCGCAATGTGAACTGGTTCAAAAAGGGCAAATGGGTGCACCTGGCGAAGATCGCGTTCGAGAAGTACTTCATGCGCAAGCTCAAGACCGGAACCTCCGAGCCGATCTACGAAAAATACGTGCTCAAGGCGCTTGGCATCGTGCGTTTGATGCGCTGAGAGCGCCGGGCGTGCAAGGGGAAAAAACCGGGACAATGGAGGCATGAAACACCTCCTACCCCAAGAAGCCTGGGCGCTCGTGCAGCAGCAGGACGATGCCTTGTTCATCGACGTGCGAATGGAAATCGAATCGAAGTATGTGGGCCGGCCCCCGGGCGTCGTCAACATCCCCTGGGTCGAGTACCCGGTACTGAAGCCCGACGCCGCCGGCTTTGTCGCGGCCGTCGACCGGCTGGCGCGCGCCAAGGACCAGACCCTGGTGCTGATCTGCCGCAGCGGCGAACGAACCGTGGACGCCGGCATCGCGCTGGAAACGGCGGGCTATACCCAGGTGGTGAATGTGCTCGAAGGTTTTGAAGGCGATCTCGACGAAGACCAGCATCGAGGCACCGAAAGTGGCTGGCGCTTCGACGGCCTGCCCTGGACCCAAAGCTGAGCCGCTGACAGCGTCAGCAGCGACTCAGCAGTACCCCGCTTCGCACCCCAGGCCTCCAGGTCTTTTTCAAAGCTCAGCGAACGGCAGCGTCAAGCGCGCCCTGCAACAGTGCCTTCAACTCGGTGATGCGCAGCACCCCCGGGTGCAGCGCAGCCAGCGGCTGATCCGAGGCCATGATCACCGGCAACCGTAAGTCCTCGGGATGCAGGGTCCCATGCTGGCGCTCGTGACCGGCGTGGTCACTGGTCACGACCAGCAGATAGCGGCCGCGGCGGCGCACAGCGTCCAGCAGCGGGGCCAGCGTGGCGTCGATATGCGTCAACTCGTCCAGATAGCCCGGCGACAACCATCCCGAGTCGGCACCTGCGTCTTCCAGGCCGCTGAGGTGCAGAAAGACAAAACGCCGGCCCGGCTGCTCGAAAAAAGTCCGCGCCCGTTCCACCCCGTCGTCCCTGGCCAGGGCGTGCTCATCCACGGCCGCGCTGAGCAGGTAGCCGAGTTTTTGCTTTGCATAGAAAAAGGCCGTCCGGTAGCCACGTTGTCGGGCAAGGTCAAACCAGGTTTCCTGCGCCACCTGCGCCATGCCCGGCTTCCATTCGTTGCCATGCTGGCCACTTTGGGCGGGCGTCAGCCCGGTGAGCATGGCGGTGTGCGCGATCAGGGTCTGCGGCGGGCTGACACTCTGGCCCTGCAGGGTGTGGCGGCCCGGGACCATCAGTTGCTGCAGTGCGGGCGAGTTCTTCGCGCTCAGCGCGGCCGGGTGCAGGGCGTCGATGGAAACCATCAGCACGGTGTCGAACTCGCGCGACCAGGCGGGCGCCGACATCAGCCAGCAAAAAAGCCAAATCGGCACTTTCGCTGCATGCCATTGGCAACGCGTCATCAGGAAAATCCCCAAAAATCCAGGCCCTGGTCCACCCACCATGCACCCGACAGGAACAAAACCATAGCAAACACGCGCCGCCCTGGCAGCCAGGAGTCCCAGCGCGCAAATCGCTGAATGAGTGCTCTTGCAGTCGACGGCATGGCGCCCGCCAGCAACAACAGCAGGCTGTGGCCCAGGCCGTAGGCCAGCAACAGCGCGGCGCCCCATGCCATGGACGCCCCAAAGGCCGCGCCCGAACCGGCCATAGTCAACGCGGCAGCCAGGGCCGGTGTGGCACAGGGACTCATCACCGTACCGATCAAGGCGCCCAACAACATTGCGCCACCCAAGCCGGACTGCGCCAGGCGCCGTTGCATGACAGCGGGCAGCGCGACACCGCAGGCCGAAGTGCTGGCGCGCCACAACCAGACCGCCGTTCCCATGACGAAGACACCCACCGCCACCAGCCAGGGGCCGGGGAGCGAGCCGAGCAGCAGGCCCAGTCGTGCCGCCAACAGGCCCATGACGAGCAAGGCCAGGTTCATTCCGGCAACGAAGGCCAGGGACAGGGTCCAGGCCCGACGCGGACTGCTGGCTTGACCTCCGACGAACCCGATGGCAACCGGCACGGCCGCCAGCACACAGGGCGAGGCCGAGGTCAGGATGCCACCGGCCAAAGCTGCGAGCAGACTTTCAGCACCGGTCATAGCAGGACCTTGGGCAGCCCCGCAGCGGGTGGCAGACCGAGGCGGACCCGAATTTCGTCAGCGCTGATCTTGCCCATGTGGCGACTGGTTTCGCGGCCCTGCGCGTCATAGAAAACTTGGGTCGGCATCAGGCTGATCTGGTAACGACGGATGTAATCGCGCTCTTTCAGGATATCAACGTCACCGACGCTGATGCGCGGATCCTGCGCCAAGGCGTGCAGGATGAGTTTCATCTCGCGGCAGCTCACGCAATTGTTGGCACCGAATTCCACCACGGTGGGTTTGCCAGCAGCCATCAGCCTTTGCACCGCATCCGTCGCCGCCGGGCCTGGCGCGGGGCTTCCTTTAGTCTGAAGTTCTTCCGTAAAAAAAGCGAGTTTCCCCTCTGAAGCGGTCCGTATTTCAGGTTCCGCGTTCTGTCTACATTTTGATTTGATCGATCAATTCGAGGGCGCGCTTTTGTT
>CAIKVZ010000111.1 GCA_903830985.1 uncultured beta proteobacterium | reverse complement strand
GAAACACCGCGGAACCGGCTTTGCCGGGCCGCTGGTGTTGCCCCCTGCAAGGGGGGTGGCGAAGCGCACAAGGTGCGCGCAGCCTGGGGGTGTTAAATATCGAACAACAGGCGGGCTGGGTCTTCCAGCGCTTCTTTCATCGCCACCAGTCCCAGCACGGCTTCGCGCCCGTCGATGATGCGGTGGTCGTAGCTCATGGCCAGGTAGTTGATGGGTCGCACCACCACTTGCCCGTTCTCCACCACCGCGCGGTCCTTGGTCGCATGCACGCCCAGGATGGCCGACTGCGGCGGGTTGATGATGGGCGTGGACAGCATGGAGCCGAAGGTGCCGCCATTGCTGATGGAGAAGGTGCCGCCGGTCATTTCTTCCATGCCCAGCTTGCCGTCCCGCGCCTTGGCGCCGTACTCGGCAATCTTCTTCTCGATTTCGGCAAAGCTCATCTGATCTGCGTTGCGCAGAATGGGCACGACCAGGCCGCGTGGCGAACCCACGGCAATGCCGATGTCAAAGTAGCCGTGGTAAACGATGTCCGTGCCGTCGACCGAAGCGTTGAGCATCGGGAATTTCTTCAGCGCGTGCACTGCCGCCTTGACGAAGAAGCTCATGAAGCCGATCTTTACGCCATGCTCTTTTTCGAACTTGTCCTGGAAGCGCTTGCGCATTTCCATCACCGGCGCCATGTTCACCTCGTTGAAGGTGGTCAGGATGGCATTGGTCGATTGCGACTGCAGCAAACGCTCGGCCACGCGGGCCCGCAAGCGGCTCATGGGAACCCGCTGCTCGGGGCGGTTGCCCAGGTCCAGCTTGGGGGCAGCGACCTGTGGCAGGGACTTGGTGGGCGCACCGGTCGGGATGACCGCCGCCGCCACAGACTTCACCGCGGCCGAGGCCACAGCGCCAAGCACGTCGCCCTTGGTGACGCGGCCGTCCTTGCCGCTGCCGGCCACAGAGCCCGCAGCCAGCTGGTTGTCCGCCATCAGTTTGGCTGCAGCCGGCATGGCGACTCCGGCCATGGACGTGCTGGCGCGCGGTACCGACACGGCCGCTGCAGCAGCCACCGACGGCGCCACCGGTGCAGCCGCACCGGCCTTGGCTTCGGTGTCGATGCGGGCGATGAGTTGCTCCGCTGCCACCGTGCCACCGTCGGCCACGAGCAGTTCAACGATCACGCCGGCGGCCGGGGCCGGGACTTCGAGCACGACCTTGTCGGTCTCCACGTCAATCAGGATTTCATCGATGGCGACGGCGTCGCCCACTTTTTTCTTCCACTGCAGCAGGGTGGCTTCGGCCACGGACTCGGACAGCTGCGGGACTTTGACTTCTACGATTGCCATGAATTCTTCTCCAATTTTTTCAACACTGAGTACAGGGGGCGGACACGCAACCGGACAAGGTGCGATGACAACGGCCCTCCTGCACGCTTTCTTACTTGGTCAGCACAAAGCCCTTGAGCTTGGTGAAAGCGCCATCGACCAGCGCCTTTTGCTGCTCCTGATGCAGGTGCGAATAGCCCACGGCAGGGGAAGCCGATGCGGCTCGACCCGAGTAGCCCAGCTTCTGGCCATCGTTCATGTTCTCGTGCATGTAGTGCTGCACGAAGAACCAGGCACCCTGGTTTTGCGGCTCGTCCTGGCACCACACGACTTCCGTCGCGTTCGGGTACTTCTTGATTTCGGCGGCAAAGGCCTTGTGCGGGAATGGGTACAGCTGCTCAACGCGGATCAGCACGGTGTCATCAGCGCCCTTCTCTTCGCGGTGTTTCACCAGGTCGTAATAGACCTTGCCGGAACAGGCAACAATGCGCTTGACCTTGGCAGCCTTCTTGTTGACCTCGTCCTTTTGCTCGGGGATGATGGTCTGGAAACTGCCGCGCGTGAACTCGGTCAGCGGTGACGCCGCGTCCTTGTTGCGCAGCAGCGACTTGGGCGTCATGATGACCAGCGGCTTGCGCAGCTTGCGCACCATTTGGCGGCGCAGCACGTGGAAGATCTGGCTAGCCGTCGTCGGCTGCACCACCTGCATGTTGGCGTCGGCGCTGAGTTGCATGAAACGTTCCAGACGCGCCGAACTGTGCTCCGGGCCTTGGCCCTCATAACCGTGCGGCAGCATCATGGTGATGCCGTTGACGCGACCCCACTTCACTTCGCCGGACGCTATGAACTGGTCGATCACCACTTGGGCTCCGTTGACGAAGTCGCCGAACTGGGCTTCCCAGATCACCAGCGTGTTTGGGTCATTGGACGCGTAGCCGTATTCGAACGCCAACACCGCTTCTTCCGACAGGATCGAGTCGATCACCGTGAAGGGCGCCTGGCCCTCGGCCACGTTTTGCAGTGGCGTATAGGTACCCACATCCCACTTCTCGCGGTTCTGGTCGTGGACCACGGCATGGCGGTGCGTGAAGGTGCCGCGCCCACAGTCTTCGCCGGAGAGGCGCACCGGATAGCCGCTGGCGACGAGGGAAGCGAAGGCCATGTGCTCGCCCATGCCCCAGTCCACCAGTGTGTCGCCACGACCCATGGCGGCGCGATCCGCGTAGACCTTCTTCACCAACTGGTGCGGGGTCACGCTCTCGGGAATGGTGGTGAGCCTCTCGGCCAGTCGTTTCCATTCGGCCAACGGGATCGCCGTATCGCCGGCATCGGTCCATTTCTGGTTCAGGAACGGCGTCCAGTCAACGGCAAACTTGCTCTTGAAGTTGGTCAACACCGGGTCGAAGGTATTGCGCCCCGCGTCCAGCGCGGCGCGCATGGCCTTGATCATGTCGTCGCCAAGCGTTTCGCCAAAGCCTTGCGCGCTGAGCTTGTCAGCGTACAGACGACGGGTTCCAGGATGGGCCGCGATCTTCTTGTACATCAGCGGCTGCGTCAGCGCCGGCGTGTCCTGCTCGTTGTGTCCGAGTTTGCGGAAGCAGATGATGTCGACCACCACGTCCTTGTGGAATTCCGTGCGGTAGTCCAGTGCCAGTTGCGTGGCGAGAACGACGGTTTCGGGGTCATCTCCGTTCACGTGCAGCACCGGCGCTTCGATCATCTTCACCACGTCCGTGCAGTACAGCGTGGATCGGCTGTCGCGCGGGTCGCTGGTGGTGAAACCGATCTGGTTGTTGATCACGATGTGCACCGTGCCGCCCGTGCTGTAGCCGCGGGTTTCGGCCAGTGCCAGCGTCTCCATCACCACGCCCTGGCCGGCAAAGGCGGCGTCGCCGTGCACCAGCACCGGCAACACCTGCTTACCCAGCGGGTCGGCGCGGCGGTCCATGCGCGCGCGCACCGAACCTTCGACCACCGGGTTCACGATTTCCAGGTGCGAGGGGTTGAAGGCCAGGGTCAGGTGCACCGGGCCGCCAGGCGTCGTCACGTCGGAACTGAAACCCTGGTGGTACTTGACGTCACCACTGGGCAGGTCTTCGGGCGCCGTGTGGTCGAACTCCGCAAACAGGTCTGCCGGCACCTTGCCTAACGAATTCACCAACACGTTCAGACGGCCACGGTGCGCCATGCCAATGACGATTTCCTGCACGCCCTTCAGTCCGCCTTGCTGGATCAGTTCGTCCATGGAGGCGATGAAGCTCTCGCCACCTTCCAGGGAAAAACGCTTTTGTCCCACGTACTTGGTGTGCAAAAAGCGCTCCAGCCCTTCGGCTGCGGTGAGGCGATCAAGGATGTGAAGTTTCTTCTCGGGCGAGAAATTGGGCTTGCTGCGAATGCTCTCGAGCTTTTGCTGCCACCAGCGCTTTTCGTTCTGGTCGGTGATGTACATGTACTCCGCGCCCAGCGTGCCGCAGTAGGTTTCGCGAAGCGCGTTCATCAGTTCGCGCAGGCTCATCGAGTCCTTGCCGAAGAAGGTGTTACTGGTGTTGAACACGGCTTCCTGGTCGGCGTCGCTGAAACCGTAGAAGGTGGGCTCCAGTTCCGGAATTTTTTCGCGCTCGGTACGCTTCAGTGGATCCAGGTCAGCCCATCGGGCACCCACGTTGCGATAGGCGGCGATCAGTTGCTGCGCGGCGGTGCGCTTGCGCCCCATTTCGGCGTCGGCGCTGGCCAGAACGACCTTGGTGCCGCCCTGCTTGGCACGCTCGGCAAAGGCATTGATGACCGGCTGGTGCGGCACGTCGCGGGCGTTGCTGCCATCGACTGCGGCCACGTTCTGCAAGGCATCGAAGTAATCGCGCCAGGTGTCGGGTACGCTGCCCGGATTGGCCAGATAGTTCTCGTACATCTCCTCGACGTACGGGGCATTGCCACCAAAAAGAAAGGTGTTGGCCTGATAGGCCGTATAGACGGATCCCGTTGGGGACGCTGATTCGCTCATGGGTGCTGACTTTCGTTTTCCTGGGGAAAACATTAGCTGGTTAAAAACCTTCCGCGACACGGCTGAACCGGTTAGCGGATGCGACTGTGGCAGGAAGGGCCTGAGTTCAGGGCGCGATTGTGCCTGTGAACCTGACTCTGTGCTGAATCGGGTTTTTTATTTAGCGGTGATTGGCGCCTGAGGACACGCGGATGGGGAAAAAGGACAGGCGCACGAAGCCCAGTCCCCCAATATTTGATCAGCCCAATCAGCAGGGTTATTGGGGTCAGACGCCAATTCCGCTGCAGTGCAAAGCGCTGCCCCCAGAGGGCGAGCCACAGGCTCGGCGAAGTTGGACTCTGCCCCCCCAAAAAACCCCCACTGAATCAGGCCAGCAAATCCCGTATCTGCTGCAGGGCTGCCGGATCGTCCATGGTGGTCAGGTCGCCCGCATCGCGCCCCTCGCACACCGCCTGGATGGCGCGGCGCAGCAGTTTGCCGCTGCGCGTCTTGGGCAGCACATTGACAAAGCGCACGCGTGCCGGGCGCGCCACCGCGCCCAGTTGCCCATCCACCACCTTCATGATCTCGCCTTCGAGCTTGAGCTTGCCCGCCTCATCGCCCATCACCGCGCCATCCTTGGGCACGACAAAGGCCATGGCCACCTGACCCTTGAGTTGGTCGGCTACACCGACGACCGCGACCTCGGCCACATTCGGGTGGCTGGAGATGCTCTCCTCGATTTCGCGCGTGCCCAGGCGATGCCCGGCGACATTGATTACATCGTCGGTGCGCCCCAGGATGAAGAAGTAGCCGTCGGCGTCGCGTATGCCCCAATCGAAGGTGCTGTACACCATCTTGCCGGGAATGCTTTTCCAGTAGGTCTGCACGAAGCGGGCATCGTCGCGCCAGATGGTCTGCATGCAGCCGGGTGGCAACGGGCCTTCAATCGCCACCACACCTTTTTGATTCGGTCCGGTCAGCTCTTCGCCCGTGTGTTCGTCAAACAGCTTGACGTCGTAGCCGTACATGGCCAGGCCCGGACTGCCGAACTTGCTGGAGGCACGCTCCACGCCGTTGGCCAGCGCCAGAATGGGCCAGCCGGTTTCGGTTTGCCAGTAGTTGTCGATGATGGGCACACCCAGTGACTCGCTGATCCACTGCGCCGTGGGCTGGTCCAGCGGTTCGCCCGCGAGGTACAAGGCCTTCAGACTGGACAGGTCGTACTTCGTGAGGAAGGCCGGGTCCTGCTTTTTGAGTACGCGCACCGCCGTGGGTGCCGAGAACATGCGCGTCACCTTGTACTTCTCCACCAGGTTCCACCAGATCCCCGCGTCCGGACGCGTGGGCAGGCCTTCGTACATGATCGTGGCCATGCCGGCGATCAGCGGGCCGTAGACGATGTAGCTGTGACCTACGACCCAGCCGATGTCGCTGGTCGAGAAATACGTCTCGCCCGCCTTGCCTTCGAAAATGTGCTTCATGCTCGCCGCCAGCGCCACGCAGTAGCCGCCGGTGTCGCGCTGCACGCCCTTGGGCTTGCCTGTCGTACCCGAGGTGTAGAGGGTATAGCTCGGATGCGTAGACTCGACCCATTCGCAGGGGACCACTGTGTCGATATGCTTGTCGCGCAAGGGCCCGTACACATGGTCGCGCCCGCTCACGAGGCTCATTGCATCAAGGCCGCGGTCCACCAGCAATACCGCTTCGGGCTTGTGCTCGGCCAGCCGTATCGCTTCGTCCAGCAGCGGCTTGTAGGCCACCACCTTGCCGCCACGCGAGCCGGCATCGGTGCTGACGATCAGCTTGGGCGTGGCGTCGTCGATCCGGCTGGCCAGGCTGCCCGAGGCAAAACCACCAAACACCACCGAGTGCAGCGCACCGATGCGCGTGCAGGCCAACATGGCAAAAGCGGCCTGCGCAATCATGGGCATGTAGATCAGCACACGGTCGCCCTTTTGCACACCGAGTTCCAGCAGCACGGCGGCCATACGCTGAACTTCGCGGTGCAATTCGGTGAAGGAATACACCGTCTCTTCATCCGTTTCCGTAGAGACAAAAATCAGTGCGGCCTGATCAGCCCGATCTTTCAAGTGTCGGTCCACAGCGTTGTGGCAAAGGTTTGTGGTGCCGCCGACGTACCAGCGCGCAAACGGCGGCTGGCTGTAGTCGCAAATCTGCTGTGGCGGCGTTTGCCACTCGATCAACTGCGCCTGCTCGCCCCAAAAGGCGTCGCGCTCCTGGAGGGAGCGGCGGTGAAATTGTGCGTAGTTCGTCATATGTCTCCTTGGATCTGTTGGGGCCGGCCTTTGGCACGCTTGCCGCAGCGGATGCATCCTGCCTTGGCCGGCGTCCATTCGCCCGGGGAAATCCGGGCAATTTCAGGGTTAACTGAATTTATAATTATTCATGACGCGCTTGCTGCAAGCTGACGCGAGTCCTACCCGACACCCAAGGAGGCCCTCAAAAACAGGCAGGGAACCCTAACGAATCAATTCCTGCAGGGTCTTGAACGCCGGATGATCGGCAGCGCGCAGCCACTCGAAGGCCACCATTTCAGTCGTGACCAACTCCACGCCGGCACCCGCCAGTCGATCAAAGGCTGCGTCGCGATTGCGCTCGGTACGCGACGCGCAAGCATCGGTGACCACCCAGACATCAAACTCCTCGTCCAGCAGATCCAGCGCCGTTTGCAACATGCAGACATGGGCCTCGCAACCGGCGACCACGACGGTATTGCGCTGCGGCGCCGACAGCGCAGGTTTTTGCAAGTGTTTGGGCAAACTGCGCGCATTACCCTGAGCCGGGGCGACGCTCTGCGCGGGGCGCAAAAGCTCACCCAAACCCTCAGCGCAGGCGCTGAACGCCGTCTTTTCCACGACATGCGAGGCATGCAGCCATGCCGCCAAATCGGGCGCGGTCGCACCGAGTTTGGCTGGACTTTGCTCGGTCGCCCAGATCGGAACCCGCAGAGTTTGCGCCATGCGCGCCAGTCGCACTGCATTGGCAAGCGCAGCCCCTCCCTCAGGCAAGGCCTGAAGCAGGCGGGGCTGGTAGTCCACCAGCAGTAACAGGGAATCTTCGGCTTCTAGCAGCATGTTAAAAAAAATGAGTATCTGGGCTACCAAGCTTAAACCCAAATCCTCGGCGTCCCGCGGCCGCGCCATGCAGCAATTTCAGCTTGACAGCACTGCGCATAGCCCCTACCCTGCCGGCCATGCATCATCGCCTATGGGTATTTCTTTTCGCGAGCGTTTGCCTCAGTGCGCACGCCGCTCCACCGGACAATTCAAACGACGATCTGGCGCAATTACTGGCCGAGAAGGGATTGCTCACGCAATTTGGCGGACGCCTGGAACAGGTGCGTAGCAGCGTCAGCAACAAGGCAGCAGACCTTGTGGTCAACGCCATGGGATTTCTGGGCGTTCCCTACCGGCGAGGCGGCAACAGCGTGGAAACCGGGTTCGATTGCAGTGGTTTTGTGCGCGCCATGTATGAGCAAACCGTCGGCTTGGTGCTGCCACGTCGCGCCGAACAGCAGGCCGCAGCGACCCAGAAGATCGAGCGCACCGAACTGCAACCGGGCGATCTGGTGTTCTTCAATACCATGCGGCGCACCTTCAGCCACGTGGGCATTTACGTCGGCGAAGGCAAGTTCATCCATTCGCCCAAGCCAGGAGCCGGGGTGCGCATGGAAGACATGAGCCTGGGTTACTGGGAAAAACGCTTCAATGGCGCGCGCCGTGTCGAGAGCACGGCGGTGGGCAAGCCGACGATTGAATAGAACTCCGGGTTGACTCAGTGCTCTGCCGGACGCATTGCAGGCGCCGGAGTAGCACCCGTTTGGGCATGGTTGCGTCCAGCCAGTGCCGGCGCCATGCTGGAGGCGTTGTCATTCAGCGTCTTGTTGATTTCAATGCCCTTGCGGTAGTAGTCGGTGTCGGTCACCGGGTCGGGACGGGTAATGGCCAGGTAGAGCGTGACGAACGATGCCACCACCACGACCGCCGGGCCGCCAACGACCAGCCACATGTGCGGGAATTTCCACCACGGCCCTGAAGATTGCTCAGACATATTCACTCCTTTGAACGGTTTGGTGTAGGGGCACGCTGCCCCGACATCGGTTCGAACACAGCGCACGCTGAACCGGCAGACTTTATGGCTTCGAACAGCTAAATTGAGCAGTGTAGTGCTCAGACGAGACAACGCCGGCGATCAGAGCCGGCGTTGGCGTCAATACATAGGCTTGATTATTTTCGTCGGGGTCCGGCTCCAGAACAACCGGGATGCACCCATCAAGCCTTGCTGAAGCTCACTTGGCCTTGTTGGACATGCTCCAGACATAGGAGGCCAAAACGTAGATCTGACCCTCGGTCAATCGACCACCCTGAGCTGGCATCTGATTCACCTTGCCATTGTTCACCATGGCAATCACATGGGCTTCGCCCGACCCGTGCAGCCAGGTCTTGGGGTTGGTCAAATTGGCCGACCCAACCGCCTGCATACCCTTGCCGTCTGGGCCATGACAGGCCGCGCATACGGCAAACTTCTCCTGGCCCTTGGCTGCAAGAGCAGCGTCGTGCTTGGAGCCCGACAGGCTCAGGACGTAGTTGGCCACGTTCTTGACATCGTCTTCGGTACCAACGGCCGCAGCAATGGGCGGCATATTGCCGATGCGACCCAGGGTGAGGGTTTCCTTGATCTTCTCGGGCGTACCACCGTGCAGCCAGAAGTCGTCCGTCAAATTCGGGATACCCTTGTTGCCGCGGGCGTCCGAGCCGTGGCACTGCGCGCAGTTGTTCATGAACAAGCGCTCGCCAATCGCCAACGCTTGCGCATCGTGTGCCACATCTTCTGGCTTCATGCCCATGAACTTCGCGTACAAAGGCGCCACTTCCTTGTTGCCCTTGTCGATTTCAGCTTCGTATTGTCCGACGGACGTCCAGCCCAACTGGCCCTTGCTGCCGCCCAGTCCCGGATAGAGCCACAGATAGACCAAGGCAAAGATGATGGTGATGACAAACAGCCAAACCCACCAGCGCGGCAGCGGATTATTCATCTCACGCAGGTCACCATCCCAAACGTGACCCGTGGTGTTGTCACCAGCGGTCATGGCCTTGGCTTTGCCGCTGAACCACAGCAGCAAGGCACATGCCGCGATGCTGAACAGGGTGATGCCGGATACGTACATCGCCCAGAAGCTACTTGTAAAGTCACTCATTTTTATTCCTTAATTCGGATCTTCAGTCTTGCTCAAAGGGCAAGTTGGCGGCCTTATCAAAGTCTTCGGAATTACGCCTGGACCAAGCCCAGACCATGATTCCGATAAAGACGATGAAGGAAGCGACCGTGGTCGCCACACGCAGCGTGTTGATGTCCATTGCCAGAACTCCTTGCGCTTATTTCAGCGAAGTGCCCAAGATCTGCAAATAAGCGATCACAGCGTCCAGTTCCGATTTGCCCTTGACCTCGTCGCCGGCGGCAGCGATTTGCGCATCCGTATAGGGTACGCCTACGATGCGCAGCGCCTTCATCTTCGGCGCCATGTCGGCCGGCTCCACCTGGGCTTTGCCCAGCCATGGGTAGGACGGCATATTGGACTCAGGCACCACATCGCGCGGGTTGGTCAAGTGGTCACGGTGCCACTGGTCGCTGTATTTGCCACCGACACGGTGCAAGTCCGGGCCGGTGCGCTTGCTGCCCCATTGGAATGGGTGGTCATAGACGAATTCGCCGGCGACCGAGTAGTGACCGTAGCGCAGCGTCTCGGCGCGGAACGGACGAATCATCTGCGAATGGCAGTTGTAGCAACCCTCGCGGATATAAACATCGCGCCCCGCCAATTGCAGCGGCGTGTAGGGCATCACGCCCTTGATCGGCTCAGTGGTGGACTTCTGGAAAAACAGCGGAACGATTTCCACCAAGCCGCCGAACAGCAGCACCACCAGGATCAGCACGATCATCAGGAAGTTGTTGGTTTCAATCTTTTCGTGCGACAAACCGGTGCTTGTGTTGTTTGTTGTCATGATCTTTTCCTTCTCAAGCGTGGGCTGCTGCAGCGGGGATGGTGACGTTCACCGAGCGTCCGCTTGTGGCCGTCTTGAGCGTATTCCACAGCATGATGATCATGCCGCTGAGGTACAGCGTACCGCCCAGCAGGCGCAACACATAGAACGGGAAGGTGGCCTTGACGGATTCAACGAAGGTGTAGGTCAGCGTACCGTCGGTGTTCACCGCGCGCCACATCAGGCCCTGCATCACTCCGGCAATCCACATCGCAGCGATGTAGATCACGATGCCGATGGTGGCCATCCAGAAATGCAGCTCGATGGCCTTGACGCTGTGCATTTGCTTCTGGCCGAAGAGCTTGGGAATCAGGTAGTACAGGCTGCCCATGGAAACCAGACCGACCCAACCCAAGGCACCCGAGTGCACGTGGCCCACGGTCCAGTCGGTGTAATGGCTCAACGCATTCACCGTCTTGATGGACATCATCGGACCTTCGAAGGTGCTCATGCCGTAGAAGGACAGGGAGACGATCAGGAAGCGCAGGATGGGGTCATCGCGCAGCTTGTGCCAGGCACCCGACAGCGTCATCACGCCGTTGATCATGCCGCCCCAGCTGGGCGCCAGAAGAATCAGCGAGAACACCATGCCAACAGACTGGGTCCAGTCAGGCAAGGCGGTGTAGTGCAAGTGGTGCGGGCCGGCCCACATGTAGGTGAAGATCAGCGCCCAGAAGTGAACGATGGACAGGCGATAGGAGTAGACCGGGCGCCCGGCCTGCTTGGGGATGAAGTAGTACATCATGCCCAGGAAGCCGGCGGTCAGGAAGAAGCCCACGGCATTGTGACCGTACCACCATTGAATCATGGCGTCCTGTACACCCGCGTAGGCAGAGTAGGACTTGGTCAGGCTCACGGGAATGGCGGCGCTGTTTACCAGGTGCAACAACGCCACGGCCAGGATAAAGGCACCGTAGAACCAGTTGGCTACGTAGATGTGCTTGACCTTGCGGGTTCCGACTGTGCCGAAAAACACCACGGCAAAAGACACCCAGACCAGCGTGATCAAAATGTCGATGGGCCATTCAAGTTCGGCGTATTCCTTGCCCTGCGTAAAGCCCAGGGGGAGCGAAATCGCAGCCGCCAGAATGACCAATTGCCAACCCCAGAAGGTGAAAGCGGCCAGCTTGTCCGAAAACAGGCGCACCTGACTGGTTCTCTGCACCACGTAGTACGCGGTCGCGAACAGCGAGCAGCCACCAAACGCAAAAATCACCGCGTTGGTGTGCAATGGGCGCAAGCGACCATAGCTGATCCATGGAATACCGAAGCCAAGTTCAGGCCAAGTCAGTTGGGCCGCGATGATGACGCCTACCAGCATCCCCACCACACCCCAGACGACAGCCATGATGGTGAACTGTCGTACAACCTTGTCGTTGTACACAGTCGCCTGCATATTGGAAAAGCTCATTTTCACCTCTTTTAAAATTGCCAAAACCTTTTTGAGTGTCGCTTCGGGTACGCGCAACTCAATTGATGCAAATCAATTATTTATAAAATATTACGAATCCTTAAGAATTCGCTCCCCTTGCGCATCGAGGTCATCGAACTGTCCCCGATCTATGGCCCACCACAGCCCGCCCAGTATGAAGAACACCAAAATCACCGAGAGCGGAATGAGCAAGTAGAGAATATCCATGGATTTTCACATCAAAGGTTTAGGCCCAGCTGACAAACGCAGGGCATTCAGTACGACCAGCAGCGAGCTGCACGCCATGCCCAGGCCGGCAGCCCAGGCCGGCAACCATCCGGCAATCGCCAGCGGCACGCATAAGGCATTGTAGGCAGCGGCCCACCACAGGTTTTGCCGCACCACGCGCAGCGTGCTGCGCGCCTGACGTAATGACTGCGCCACCCCCGACAGTTCGTCCCCGAGGATCACGAAGTCAGCCTGCGCCCGCGCCAACGGCACGCTCGCGCCCACAGCGAACGACACATGCGCGCCGGCCAATACCGGGCCGTCGTTCAGCCCGTCCCCGACCATCGCAATGCGATGCCCCCGAACCTGGGCCTGACGCAAGTGGTCAAGTTTGTCACTCGGTGTGCAGCCGCCTTGTGCCCGTGCGATGCCGAGTCTATCCGCCACGCGCTGTACCGCCTGTGGCACATCACCCGACAGCAGATGCACTTCTATACCATCGGCCTGCAGCGCCTGCACGCAGCGCTGCGCGTCGGTGCGCACCTCCTCCTGAAACTCGAAGGTGGCGAGCCAACCGTAAGCATCGCTCAGACAGGTGTGCAGCCCCCCGGCGGCAGGATGGGATACAGCACAAAATGCCGCAGAGCCCAGGCGCAGTAACGTACCTGGACTGGCACCGCTCGCGTCTGCATGGATGTCATGAAGTTGCCCCGCAATCCCCTGCCCCATCGTTTCCTGAACTTGCGACACGGTATAACGCCCAGCACTGCCGGAACGCTGCGCTGCGCCTGAGCCCGACCATGCGGCATACAAAGCCCGCGACACAGGGTGCAGCGACTGCCGGGCCAGCGCAGCCGCCAGTTCCAAGACCTGCTCCGCCGTGACGCCGTCGCGGGTGGCTGTGGCCACCAGGCCGATGGTGTCGCAGGTCAGCGTTCCAGTCTTGTCAAAGACCACCGTATCCACTGACGCGAGTGTTTCCAGCGCCTGCAAACGGCGCACCAGCACACCTTTCTTGGCCAAGGCGCCAGCGGTGGCCAGCATCGCCGCTGGTGTCGCCAACGAGAGGGCGCAGGGACATGTCACGACCAGCACAGCCACGGCAACCATCACGGCATGCGCCGGGTCCTGCGCCCACGCGAATGCGGCGGCAGCGCCCGCTGCCAGCAAAACGGCCAATAGAAATGGCTTGGCAATGCGATCCGCCAGTTGTGCCAATTGGGGCTTTTCCACCGATGCACTTTCCATCAAGGCCACGATTTGGGAAAAACGGGTTTGCGCGCCGACGCGCTCTACGCGCACCAGCACCGGCGCCCCCAGGTTATGACTGCCCGCGATCACCGACGAACCAAGACCTCGCGCCACGGCACTCGACTCTCCCGTGAGCAAGGCCTCATCCACCAGGGTCTCACCCTCGAGCACCACGCCATCCGCTGGAAAGGCCTCGCCGGCGAGTACGCGGACACGGTCATCGATTTGCAAACGGCGCACCGCCACCCGCTCGAAAGAACCGCCCTTGCTCAAACGCAGCACGCTGTCGGGCAAACGATTCATCAAGGCCTCAAGTGCACCCGCGGTGCGCGCGCGCAGGCGCAACTCCAGCCATCGTCCGCTCAACAAAAAAAAGACAAACATCGTGAGGGAGTCGAAATAGACCTCACGCCCGAAGGGCCCCTGCGGATCAAAAGTCCCGATCGAGCTCACAACGAAGGTCATTCCCATGCCCAGCGCGACCGGCAGATCCATGCTGACACGGCGCTGGACGAGGTCACGCAGCGCGCTGGAAAAAAAGGGGCCGCACGAAAACAGGATCACAGGCAGCGTCAGCACCCATGATGCCCAGCGCAGCAGTTGCTCCATTTCCCCGGACAGGTCTCCCGGCGGGGCGATATACGCGGGCCAGGCGTACATCATGACCTGCATCATGCAAAACCCGGCCACCGCCATGCGCCAAAGCGCTTGACGGCTTTCGCGCTGGCGCCGCTCGTTGGCAAACGCGTCGTTCGCAGGCACAGCCCCATAGCCGGCTTGGCGCACGGCACCCATCCAGGCCGAGGGCAACACCCTGGACTGCGCCCACACGACCCTGGCGCGCTGGCTCGCCGCACTGACATCGGCACGGCTAACTCCCGGAACCTGGCGCAACGCGTCTTCCACCGTCATGGCACAGGCAGCACAGTGCATGCCTTCAATCACCACATTGGACTCCCAGGTACCTGGCTGGCCTGCCACTTCGCGACTAAAGACCGACCACTCCTGCGCATCATCGAGCAACGGCAATGCGTCCGCCCCACCTGCGAAATCACCCGCTTCGTGCGCCACCGATTGCCCTATTTCGGGTGCAGCAACGGGGGCAATTTGTGTAGACAACATGGCCCAAGCCTAACCCAGCGCGGCGGCGCAGTCGGTTGACCTACATCAAAACAGCACCTGCTGTCGGGTGTACCGTAGGCTTATCGATCACAAAAGGAGAGCCAAATGTACGAAAAAATTCTTGTCGCCACCGATGGATCCAATCTGTCCAAAAAAGCGGTCAGCAGCGCCATTTCGCTGGCAGCCTTGGCCGGCGCCGAATTGGTTGCGGTAAAGGTTATTCCGCGCTATCCGCAAAGTTATTTCGAGGGCTCCCTGCCTCTGGGCACGCAGGAAGTGGCGCGCGTGGAGGAGCAGTGGGCCGAGGAAGGTCAAGCCATCGTGGACGCCGTCAAGGCCGCAGGGGAAGCCCAGGGCGTGAAGGTCAAGGCCGTTACGGTCAAGTCCGATCTGGTCGGTGACGCCGTGATCGCTACGGCGAAAAAACACAAATGCGATCTGATCGTCATGGCTTCGCACGGTCGGCGCGGCATCAAACGACTGCTGCTCGGCAGCGAAACGCAGCAGGTGCTCACGCACTCGCATATTCCGGTGCTGGTGCTGCGCTGAAGCCACAGGACGTATGACGGATGTAGGTCGGCCGGCTCGACCGACGCCACACGCGTCGTCAAGGCGCAGGCTAAAACATGGACTTGAATCGTTCCCGTAGCAAGTTCTTTTGAACCTTGCCCATGGCGTTGCGCGGCAGTTCCGCTGTCACCTCGACGTGCTTGGGCAACTTGAAGTTAGCCAGCCGCGACCTCAGTGCAGCAAGTACCTCGGATGCAGACAGCACGACACCGGCCTTGGGAACCAGCAGCGCCACGCCCACTTCGCCGAAGTCCGGGTGCGGCACGCCCACCACGGCACTCTCGGCCACCCCGGGCAGTTCGTTGATGCAGCTTTCGATCTCGGCCGGATAGACGTTGTAGCCGCCGCTGATGATCAGATCCTTGCTCCGTCCCACAATGGTCACATAGCCGTCCTGATCGATCTTGCCGACGTCCCCGGTCTTGAAAAATCCGTCTTCAGTGAATTCCTCAGCCGTCTTTTCCGGCATGTTCCAGTAGCCACAGAAGACATTCGGCCCCTTGACCTCAATGGCGCCGATTTCGTCCGCCGCACAGTTGTTCCCCTGGTCATCGCGCACACGCAAGCTCACGCCTGGCAAGGGGAAACCCACGGTCCCGCCGCGACGCTCGGCGCCATGTTGCGGGTGGCGGGTATCGAATTCGCAAGGATTGGACGTCAGCATCACCGTCTCGCTCATGCCGTAGCGCTCCAGTATGGTGTGTCCTGTGCGCTCCTGCCAATCGACAAACGTCTCCATCAACAAGGGGGCCGAACCCGAGATGAACAGCCGCATATGGCGTGCCGCCTCCAGCGTCAGTCCGGGTTCTGCCAACAGCCGGACATACAGGGTCGGTACGCCCATGAAGACCGTGGCCTGTCGCAGATGGCGCAACACCGCCTTCGCATCAAATTTGCTCAACCAGATCATCTTGCTGCCATTGAGCAAGGCACCGTGCAGCGCCACAAACAGGCCGTGCACATGAAAGATCGGCAAGGCGTGGATCAGCACGTCACCAGCACGCCAGCACCAATAGTCCTGCAACACCCTGGCATTGCTCGCCAGGTTGCCATGCGTCAACATCGCACCCTTGCTGCGCCCGGTCGTGCCGCTGGTGTACAGGATGGCCGCCAAATCGTCCGCCTGACGCACTACCACCTGATGCTGGTCGACGCAATGCGCGGCACGTTCCAGCCAGCTACCGGTTCGGTCGTCATTCAAACTGAACACATGCGTCGTGCCGCACTTGAAGGCGGCCTTGCTGACCCAACCGAAATGCGCAGCGCTGCACACCACGACCGCGGGACGCGAATCCTGTAGAAAGTATTCAATTTCCGCGCTCTTGTACGCGGTATTGAGCGGCAGAAAAACATAGCCGGCACGCAGCGTGGCCAGATAGAGCATCACCGTTTCAACCGACTTTTCCACCTGAACCGCAACGCGCGCACCGGCGGGCAGTTCCAGCGACGCCAGCAGATTCGCCATCATCGCCGTACCACGCTCCAGATCGCGCCACGAGTAAAACAAACCCTCGTCGGTCTCTATCGCCGGCTTGTCAAGGTCCGAGGAGAACCCCGCGCGCAACACGGCAAACATGTTTTGATCCGGCAGAGCCTGCGGACCTGCGGCGGTTAAAAGTTTTTTCATGGGGTGGGGTCTTTCAAAATACGGGTCTGCGTTTTTGCGTGAAGGCCGCAACGCCCTCCTGGTGCTCGGCGCTGGCGGCGTAGTCGTAGGCCGAACCCCCGGAGACTTCGCCGAGCGCTGCCAAATCAGGGTCACACAGCGCCCGCAAGGTCTGCTTGTTCATGCGCGCAGCCCGGGGTGCGAGCATGGTAATCCCTTGCGCCACGGACAGCGCCACCTCGGGCAGCAGGCGGTCTTCGATGACTTGGCTGAGGAAACCGGTTGCCAGCAGAGGCACTGCGTCCAAAACCGCCGCGCCCAGCAGCATCTGGCGCGCCAAGCTCAGTCCCAACTCGCGCGCCACGAGTTGCGCTTCCCTCGGGGCCATGGGAAAACCCAGACGGGCAATGGGAGCGCCAAACCGCGCGGATGAGCCCGCGATGCGCAAGTCGCAACAGCAGGCCAATTCCAGGCCAGCGCCGATGCAATTGCCCTCGATTTGCGCCACGATCGGAACGTCGCAGTCCAGCATGGCCTGCAGCCCGCCCCAAACATCGTTTTCATGAAAATCACGCAGGCTGCCCGGGTCAAAGCGGAACTTGGGGTACTCCGAAATATCACCCCCAGCGCAGAAATGGCCATCTGCGCCCTGAATCAACACGCAGCGAACCTCGTCATTGGTGTGCACAGACCCAAAAACGCGTTTCAGTTCGCGCCACATGAGGCGCGATATGGCGTTGAATTTGCCTGAATTCTGCACCAATACGTGGGCGATACCGCTGCACACAGCCAGCTCCACCGTCCCGGCGCTCATGCCTGCAAAATCCGATGGTTGCTTGAAAAGTCAAGACGCCCGGACAGGTGACAGGTCCGATGTGCCAGCACGGATGCACCCATCGACAGTGAATTTTCCAGGTAAAACCACAAATAAATCATTCTTTCTCTCGCGTCCTGGCAAATCAGGACATGCGCTAAATGTATTATCCGACCACCCACAATGAATTAGACGACATCCAAGGCTTCCAATGAAAATGAACGTGGTTGTGGTTGACGATACCCCCATCAACGTCACCCTGCTGTCGCACCTGATCGCCAGAATGCCCGACTGTAGTCCGGTCACTTTCACCGATCCCTTAAAGGGCCTGGAATGGTGCCTGCAAAATACCCCGGACCTGGTGATCGTGGATTACATGATGCCCGATCTTGACGGCATCGAGTTCATGCGCCGCTTTCGTGCGGCACCCGGGCGCGAAGATATCCCGGTGCTGATGGTCACCGCCAACGACCAGACTCTGGTTCGACATCAGGCGCTGGATGCCGGTGCGAATGACTTTCTGACCAAACCGATTGACAAGACAGAATTCATGACACGGTCCCGCAATATGCTGTCACTGCGGCGCGGGCAGCGCAGGCTTGAGGACCACGCGAGCCGGTTGTCTGAGGAAGTCCGCTTGGCCACGGCGGCAATCCTGGCCCGCGAGCGCGAGACCGTGATCCGGCTGTCCAAGGCCGCAGACTCGCGTGACCCGGAGACTGGCGCCCACATCCTGCGCATGGCCCACTATTCAAAGCTGATTGCCGTCCGACTCGGGCTGGACGAGCATGATCAGGAACTGATCCTGGAGGCCGCGCCCATGCACGACATCGGCAAGATCGGTATTCCTGACCACATCCTGCTCAAGCCCGGGCGACTCGACACCGGCGAGTTCGACATCATGAAGCGCCATGCGCGCATGGGATTCGACATTCTGGACGGCAGCCAGTCCCCGTCGCTGCAGACCGCAGCACTGATTGCCCTGGGTCACCATGAAAAATTTGATGGCAGTGGTTACCCCAGCGGCCTCAAGGGTGATGCCATTCCGCTCTTCGCGCGCATCTGTGCGGTCGCGGATGTGTTTGACGCTTTGACCTCGGAACGCCCCTACAAGAAGGCCTGGAGCCTGGAGCGCTCCACAGATTACCTGAACGAGGGTTCGGGACAACATTTCGACCCCGCCTGTGTGCAGGCCTTTTTGTCGGGCTGGGACGAGGTGCTACAGATTCGGGAGCAGTTCAAGGACGAAGAAGACGAAAAGAGCAGCCATACCCTGGGTGCCTATTGAACCATGGCGCTGATCGCAGCAGCGAAATAGCCATCGCTTGCATTGCAAACGTGATAACTCTGTAAATTTTCAGGAGACAATAAATGCGTATCCAACAAGTAGTTTTGAAAAATTTGCCCGCCGACTTCGCCAAGCTCGAAGCACTTGCGTCTATATCTCCCCAATTGCTGCTGGTGTTTGGCAGCCCGGCGCACTTCTCCGATCCTTCACTGGCAAACGAGTTGGCGCTCAGGTTTGCGACAGCGCAACGTGTTGGGTGTTCCACTGCCGGCGAAATTTCGATTGAAGGCGTGGAAAATGGCAGCACGGTCGTGACCGCCCTGCACTTTGAGACCACCGCATTGAAAGTGGTGCATGCAGATCTGAATTCGATGGAAGAGTCATTCAGCGCGGGCGAGGCACTGGCGCGGCAACTGGTGGACTTTGCGCCAAAAGCCGCAATGGTTTTTGGCCAAGGTGTCAACATCAACGGCAGCGCGATGATCGATGGTCTGGTGAAGCATTTGGGCGCCTCGTTGCCGATCACCGGCGGGCTCGCAGGCGACGACGGCGCCTTCCAGAAAACCTACACCCTGTGCAACTTGGGGACCTCGTCGAACCGTCTGGTGGCGGTCGGATTGAAGGGCGATGAATTGCAATTCACCCACGGGAGTTTTGGCGGCTGGAAGCCGTTCGGACCGACACGCAAGGTCACACGCAGCGTGAACAACGTTTTGTATGAGCTCGATGATGAGCCCGCGCTGGCCGTCTACAAACGCTATCTGGGCGATCATGCCAAAGACCTGCCGGGCTCGGGTCTGTTGTTTCCCTTCGAGATGCTCAGCGACGAACGTGAACCGTCCGGACTCATCCGGACCATTCTGGGCGTGAATGAGTCCGACGGCAGCCTGACGCTGGCGGGCGCCATCACCCCGGGTGGTTACTTGCGGCTGATGCACGCCCAAACCGACGGACTGGTCGACGGCGCCGAAGAGGCCGCGCGTGCCACCCTCAGGCTGATGGCGCACACACCCCAAACGGGCCTGGCCTTGCTGGTGAGTTGCGTGGGACGCAAGCTCGTGATGGGCGGGCGTGTCGACGAGGAAACCGAGGTCGTGCACCAGACCCTGGGCCAGCAGGCGACGTTGGCGGGCTTTTACTCCTACGGGGAAATCAGCCCCGGCCATGGCATTCAAAACTGCCAATTGCACAACCAGACGATGACCATCTCCTACCTGTGTGAGACCGCGGAATGACCCACAAGTTGCTGCAGCGTCAGGTCAAACGCCTGCTCGGCGTGGCTGACGATGCGCAACTGAGTGCGTTGCTGGCAGAGTTCCAGGTTTTGGCCCAACGCGAAGACGTGTCCGATGCGGCCCGACGAGGACTGCTGGAGATCGGCAGCCTGCTCGCACAGGTGAATGAATCTTATGTGCAAAGTGATCGAGCCCTTGAGTTGAGCACCCGCAGCCTGGAGCTGAGTTCGGACGAATTGGGTCAGGCCAACGACAGCTTGCGCGACGAAGCGCAGGCGCGCGACCTGGCGCTCAAGACACTGCGTGACACCACCAACCAGCTGCTGGCCCCCCTGGGGCAGCACATCGGAGAAGACGACCAGAGCCTGGGTCGCCTGACCCAGTTGCTCTCGGGCCTGGTGCACGATTTTTTGGAAACGCGCCACAGTGCGGAAGCCGCCTTGGTCAAAGTGCAGAATCAGCAATTTGCCCTCGACCAGCATGCCATCGTCAGCATTACCGACGAGTTGGGCCGGATCATCTATGCAAACGAAAAGTTTTGCGAAATCAGCAAAATTGCGCACTACGAACTTTTGGGCAAGGATCACCGCATCGTCAATTCCGGACTGCACAGCCGGGAATTT
>CAIKVZ010000110.1 GCA_903830985.1 uncultured beta proteobacterium | reverse complement strand
GCGTCTGGTAGCCGTTGGCGCGCAGCGTCGCAATCCCCGGCAGGTTCTGCGAAGACATGGTGACGATGAACAGCGGAATGCTCACGCCAATGACGGTCGACAGGCTGAAGGTCGGCGCTGTGAAGATGGGCCGCGAGAACTCCAGGCTGAGCGACTCCAGGTGCAGCAGATCGTTGACTGTGGCCCACAGCAGCCCAGCGGCGAAGGCCATGAGCACCGTGTAGCGCGAATTCACACGCCGACCGACCAGGTAGACGACGAGCATCAGTCCGACCATGAGGAGTTGGTGCGCCAGCGCCGTAAAGACGCCCATGCCAAAGCGCAGCAACACCCCGGCCAGCATCCCGGCAGCCAGGGTTTTGGGAATGTGCTTCATCAGCGTCTCCACCCAACCACTGACGCCGCACAGGGTGAGCAGTGCGGAGGAAACGAGAAAGGCGCCGATGGCGTCGCTCATGGGCAAACCCGCCAGCGCTGTGATCAGCAGCGCTGCGCCCGGCGTCGACCAGGCGGTGAGCACCGGGCTTTTGAAATACAGCGACAGGCCAATGCTGGTCGCTGCCATGCCAAGCCCCAGCGCCAGCAGCCAGGAGCTGATGTGCGCTGCGCTGGCCCCTGCCGCTGCCGCGGCCTGAAAGACGATCGCCGCGGAACTGCTGTAGCCGACCAGGACCGCGATGAAGCCGGCAGACATGTGGGAGAGTCCAAAAAATCTACGCATTGGAATTAGGCTTGTCGGTTGGCATGGCCTGGACTGTAACCATCGCGACTGAGCCGTCAACACGGGTGTTGGAGGGGCCTCACCTGGCGAACGGACTGGTGCACCACTGCTGCTCGCAAGGGACGCCGTCGTGGTCGCCGTCCATCTGCGTGCCGGGGCAGTTGTTAAGGAAGTACTTCGCCTCGGTACAGGAGGTCATTTGCGCGCAATAGGTTCGCCCGTCGCAGCGGCTGTTGACGGCATTGGGCGCGAGTGACGGTGCAAATGAAAGATCGGCTGACGGTGCTGTCTGCACTGATGGTGCTGGCTGCGCTGAAAGAGTTGGCGAGCCAGGGACATAGGCGCTTACCCGGTGCGCATATTTCGACCAGGAAAACGCCCCCAGCGCCAGCAACAGAATCACAGCAACCAGCCTGGTCGCGGGGCTGTGGTCGTGGCGAGGCTTGCGGCTCAAGCTCCTGACCTTGTGGCCCGGTCTTGTGCCCGACGGCCGGTGAATCCCCACGGCACGCTTTCGGCCGTCCCGGTCGAGTTCGATCTCGAAAGACAGGGGCTCGCCGATAACAGGCGGCAGTCCATCGCTCGGAAATGCAGAACCGTGAACAAACAGGTCAGTCCCACCCTGAGTCGGCGCAATGAAGCCGAAGCCGCGGTTCGCGTTCCACTTGACGAGCAAGCCTTCAAATCGCATGGGGGAGGGTGATCAGCAAGACGGGGGTAAGCGCTTTGAAAGCGCGCAACGCGGGGCAATAGTGTCTTCCACTGTAGCACCGCCTGGCGGCCTTGTGGGCGATGACCCTGCGACTCACATAGGCCATTGACGCCCCTGAAAATAGGGCGCAGAATTCATTCGTGCCCGGGACATTCGCCTCGGTAAAAGGAGCCCCGTATATGACCAAGGACCACTCT
>CAIKVZ010000109.1 GCA_903830985.1 uncultured beta proteobacterium | reverse complement strand
GCAGACCGCCGACGACTACGAGGCGCTGCTGCCCTGGAACCTCGTGCTGCAGGCCGAGTGAAGTTGAGCGGCCGCATGGTACGAACCAATCACATCTGAGCGCGCGGCGCAAGGCACGCGGTTAATCGACCGCTTACAGTTATGGGGCTGCCACCAGTGATTGCGACCGGCTTTTTCGCGCCGATGATTGCGGGTGTCGTTGGCTTGGTCGTGGTGCCGTCGCCATTAACGGTGCGCGGCGTCGCCTTGCTGGGCAATGCCGCATCGTTTTGGACGGCGGCGGCATTTCGGGTTTGCTGTGCGCCTGCGAGGCCCTTGCGGATATCGGCGGCGAACTTGGCTTTGCTTAAGGTGCTCATGCTGCGACACCTCCAGATTGCAGGGCGTGCATGCGGCGAAGCTGTCCTACGTTCCAAAGGGCCACGTTACCCTTCTTGATGGGCGCGGGAAGCAATCCCGACTTAGACCAGCGCCACACAGTGACGTTGGCTACGCCGTTAAGTGCGGCGACTACGGGAAGTCTGACGTTTGCAGCGTCGGGCAGTTTATCGAAGCCTTGCAGGGCTTGTGCGTGTGATGTTTGCATCGTTTACCAGGGTTGATATGACCTGAAACGATGCGCATCGCTTAGGCCGAATTTGCTCCGGGGCGATGCGAATAGTGCGGGGGAATTTTCGGTAATATGGTCAAGCCACTTTCGACAATTCAGCCTGCTTATCCATCGCACGCAACACACGCTGCACGGTACTGAGACTCGGGTACTGGCCTCGGGAATTGCAGTCTGCAATGATTTTTGACACCCGTTTTGACTTGTGTACCCTGACCGACATTCCAGCGGCAAACCACTGAATTAGGTCGCGCAGTGGTTGCCCTTTTTGGATTGCCAACTTTGATGAAACGGGATTGCGCACCAGCTTGTGAAAAATCAGCTTTCGGCGTTCATGGGCGCGGTCATATTGCGTATCGCGTGACTGCGGTCCACGCCCGACACCCTTCAGCTTCAATCTCTGCGGTGGCCCAAGATGAACCGGCATCGTGATAAACGCTATCGTTTCTTCCTTGGTCATAGGCGCACCACCAGCGGCATGAATCGCCTTTATTGCAGCGAGCACAGCGGCGACTGAATCGGTCATGCTGCGGCCTTGCTGTTGATCGGAACCACTGTGCCCTTGGTGTCGGACTTGCTCACGAAAGCGGCCCAGTCTTCCATCATGGCGCGGCGCTTGTCGAACATCGTGCCCCGTGCGTAGGATGCCTCCACCTTGTCGCTGATACCGTGCGCCAGGGCAAACTCTGCAAGCTCCGTCTGATACGTGGTGCGGTCGCCCACCCAGTCCCGGAACGATGAACGGAACCCGTGCGGCACACACTTGCCACCCAGACGGCGACAGGTGGCGGTCATCGCCATATCTGAAAGTTGACCACCTCGGGCGGACTGAAAAACGAAGTCGTTCCCTGCAATCTTCGGCATGGCCTTGACCTCGTGTAAGAGCTTCAGGGCCACGGTGGACAGGGGCACACGATGTTCGCGGCCAGCTTTCATGCGCTCTTTGGGAACGACCCAGACGCCTTTTTCCAGATCTATCTCTTCCCACGTTGCGCCGCGCACCTCGCCTGACCGTGCAGCCGTCAGAATGGCGAACTGCAGCGACTTGGCGCTCATGCCGTGGAGATTGCGCAGCTCGGCCACGAACTTACCCACCTCGCCCACCGGCAGCGCCATGTGATGTTCGACAGGTGAAATGGACCGCTTGCGGGGTAGGCAAGTATCAAGGCCACCCTGCCACAAAGCCGGGTTCTCGCCTACCCGGTGTTTCATGGTTTTTGAGTAATCGAGAATGACCTCGATGCGTCCACGCAGGCGCGATGCCGTCTCAGTTTTGGACTGCCAAATCGGACTGAGTACCGACAGGACGTTACCCGTGGTGATTTCGCGCACCTGCAACTTGCCGATGATTGGGTAGGCGTAGGTCTCAAGCGTGGACTTCCATTGCGCCGCATGCTTGGCGTTTTTCCATCCGGCCTCGTTCGCCTTGATGTAAGCCTTGGCGTCTTCCTCAAAGGTGAATTGCAGCGCTTGATCGGCCTTGAGTCTGGCCTTTGTGGCTTGTCGCTCGCCCACCGGGTCCAGGCCCTTATCTGCGTTCTCTCGCTCTTCCTTGGCGCGGCGGCGGGCGTCGGCAAGACCCACATCAGGAAAGCCACCCAGGCCCATCTCGCGGCGCTTGATGCCCACCTTGATGCGCAGGACCCAGCTTCGTGACCCATCTGAGCGAACGCCAGGCGGCGTGACCTGCAAGGCCAGGCCAGCGACACCACCAACGAAGTGCAGGCCCGGCTTCACTAGCCGGGACACTTCGAGCGCTCCAAGTTCGGTTGCTTTTCTGCCCATGGCACACCCCCCTGAAAGTCACCCCATCACCCTACCCACCTATTTGGGAGCGCTTGGGAGACACGGGGAGATTATGCACGCTACAGGGAAAAGCCGGTTTCTATAGCTACGCGGGCGTTTTTGATGCCGGATGACGCGAGAAAATAATGCCATCTGGCGGAAGCGGTGAGATTCGAACTCACGGACGGTTTCCCGTCGCCGGTTTTCAAGACCGGTGCAATCGACCACTCTGCCACGCTTCCGCAAGGCTTGGATTCTAGCCGCTTTGCCAAGCCAAACAGCCGGGACTGAGCGCGCTGTTCTGGTTCATTCTCAGATATTTCCAACACCCCAAAAAGTTCATATAGGAACAAGCTACAATCGATTCCTATATGAATTCCGTCATCAGGATTCCCCTGACCGCCAACGCCGAACAGCACGCCCGCCTGCTGGCCCTGCAATCTGCCTTTGCGCAGGTGTGCAACGCCATGAGCCCGGTGGTGCAGCAAACGCGCTGCTGGAACCGGGTCGCCCTGCACCACATGATCTACAAGACCTTGCGCGCGCAGTTCCCGGCGCTGGGTTCGCAAATGGTGTGCAACGCCATCTACTCGGTGTCGCGCACCAGTCGGCTGCTGTTCCAGCACCCGGCCAGCCCGTTCAATGTGGCGCTGCTTGGCGCCAAGCCCCTGCCGCTGCTGCGCTTCACCGACACCTGCCCGGTGTACTTCGATCGCCACACCTTGAGCGTCAAGGCCGGGCAGCTCTCCATGTACACGCTGGATGGGCGCATGCATTTCGCACTGGCCCTGCAGCCGGAGCAGGAAGCCATGTTCCACAGCATGAAGCTGCAGGAAATCGTGCTGTCGCGCCGCGTCGAAGGCACTTTCGAGTTGGCGTTCAGCTTCGTGGACGCCACGCCTGCGGGCGTCGGCCTATCGGCGGATGGGCCCGAATTGGCGCTGGCGCAAGCCGGCGCGCTGGAACAGGATCAGATCACCCCAGGCTATGTGCCCGGCATGGTGATCCCCGAATATGTGATGGTCGAGGAGGCCGTATGAATCCCCAAAACAAGAATTCCGAGTTGCGCCAGGCTGTGGCCGAACTCCAGCCCTATTTCAAGCGCGCCGCCTGGTTCAGCGTCGTGGCCAGCCTGCTGGTGCTGGCACCCTCTGCCTACATGCTCGAGGTCTACGACCGGGTCGTCAACAGCCGCAGTCACATGACGCTGGTCATGCTCACGCTGCTGGTGCTGTTTGTCTACGTGGTGATGGAGGTGCTGGACTGGGCCCGTGGCCAGCTCATGCACGAGGCCTCGCTCGCGCTGGATCAGAGCATGAGCACACGCATCTTCAATGCCATTTTCGAAGCCAACCTCAAACGCCAGGCCGGTGGCTCGGTGCAGCCCATGAACGACTTCCGCACGGTGCGTGAGTTTCTCAACACGCCGGTGCTGATCGCCGCCATGGAGGCCCCGGTCTCGCTGGTCTTCCTGGTGCTGATCTTTGCCATGAACCCGCTGCTGGGCTGGTCGGCGGTGGTGGCCGCCATCATCCAGACCTTCATCGCCTGGTTGAACCAGCGCAGCACCCAACCGCCCCTGCTGGCGGCCAACCGCGCGGCCATCGCGGCGCAGCAATACGCCGACGGCTCGCTGCGCAACGCGCAGGTGATCGAATCCATGGGCATGCTGCGCGACATCCACCGCCGCTGGATGGACAAGCAACGCGAGTTCCTGAACCTGCAGGCCCAGGCCTCAGACGCGGGCGGCGGCTTCCAGGCGGCGTCCAAATTTCTGCAAAACACCACCAGCTCGCTGTTGCTGGGCTTGGGCGCCTGGCTGCTGCTGCGCAACCAGCTCAATGGCGGCTCCGGCATGATGATCATTGCCTCCGTGCTGGGCGGGCGCGTGCTCGCGCCACTGGTACAAATCGTCTCGCAATGGCAGGCCGTGGTGAACGTGCGCGACGCCTGGGACCGCCTGGACAAGCTGCTGGCAGCCGTGCCCGCTCGCCCCGCCAGCATGTCCTTGCCGGCGCCGCGCGGCCAGCTCACGGTCGAGGGCCTGATCGCCGGCGCGCCCGGCTCACAGCAACAAATTCTCAAAGGTGTGGCCTTTGCGCTGCAGCCCGGCGAGGTACTGGCCGTGGTGGGGCCTTCGGCCTCGGGCAAGACCACATTGGCACGCCTGCTGGCGGGTCTGTGGCCAGCAGTGGCCGGCAAGGTCCGGCTCGACGGCGTGGACATCTTCACCTGGAACAAGACCGAGCTCGGCCCGCACATCGGCTACCTGCCGCAGGGCGTCGAACTGTTCGACGGCACCCTGGCGGAAAACATCTCGCGCTTCGGCGAGCCATCTCCCGCCAAGGTCGAGGCCGCGGCCCGCGCCGTGGGCCTGCATGAAACCATACTGGCCCTGCCCCAAGGCTACGACACGCCCATCGGCCGCGAGGGTGCCATGCTCTCTGGCGGCCAGCGCCAGCGCGTGGGCTTGGCCCGCGCCCTGTATGGCGACCCGGTGTTCGTGGTGCTGGACGAACCCAACTCCAGCCTGGACGAGTCCGGTGACGCAGCCCTGGCCAGCGCCATCTCCGAGCTCAAGGCGCGCGGCACCACCTTCGTGGTGATGACGCACCGCACCAGCGTGCTGGCCGTGGCCGACAAGATGCTGCTGCTGCACGAGGGCCAGAACCGCGCCTTCGGCCCGCGCGACGAAGTCCTGGCGGCCCTGGCCAAGGCCAACGCACCCGCCCCCCAGGCCCGGGCCCAAGCACCGGCAGTTGCCGCCTGAACGCACACCACGACGACGTTTCCCATGAAAACACCCGCCTTCTTTCAACGCAGCGAGCTCACCGCCACGCTGTGGACCTTCCGCCACGAGTTCCTCATGGTCGGCTTCTTCAGCATGGTGGCCAACGTGCTCATGCTGTCGCCCACGCTGTACATGCTGCAGGTCTACGACCGCGTCATGGCCAGCCAGAGCGAGCTCACCCTGCTGGCCATGTCGCTGCTCACGCTGGCCCTGTTCGGTGTCATGGCCTTTGCCGAATGGATGCGCTCACGCGTGCTGGTGCGCGCCGGCGTGCGTCTGGACAACCGCCTGGGCACGCAGGTCTTCAACGCCAGCTTTGAAGCGCACCTGAGCCAAACCGGAGCCTCGCCGGCCCGCGCTTTTTCCGACCTGATCCAGGTGCGGCAATTTCTCACGGGCAACGGCATCTTCGCCTTCTTTGACGCCCCCTGGGCACCGATCTACATGGCCGTGCTGTTCATGCTGCACCCCTGGCTGGGCATCATGGGCGTGGTGTTTGCGCTGCTGCAAAGCGCGCTGGCCTGGTTTGGCCACCGCCACACACTGGCCCCTTCCGAGGCGGCATCGGCAGCCAGCGCAGACGCCAGCAACTTCCTGCAAAGCAAGCTGCGCAACGCCGAAATCATCGAATCCATGGGCATGCTGGGCAACCTGCGCCAGCGCTGGGCCACGCGCCACGCCGCCTCGCTGGAACAGGCTTCCAGCGCGCAGGCGCTGACGCACCGGGTCGTCGCCTGGAGCAAGTTCATCCGCTACACCCAGCAGTCGCTGTCACTGGCTGCCGGCGCCCTGCTGGTGATTGACGGACAACTCTCGCCCGGCGGCATGATCGCCGCCAACGTGCTGATGACGCGCGCCCTCTCGCCGATCGACATGATCGTCAGCGGCTGGCGCGGCTTCATCGCGGCCGGCGCCGCCTTCGGCCGGCTGGAAAAACTGCTCATCGGCTTCCCGACCCGCGATGCGGCCCTGTCGCGCACCGCGCCCAAGGGCCAGATCGACCTGCGCGACGTCTCGGCCAGCGCCACCGGACGCACCAGCCCGATCCTCAGCGACATCAACCTGAGCATTGGTGTGGGAACCGTGCTCGTGGTGCTGGGCCCGTCGGGCTCGGGCAAGTCCACCCTGGCGCGCGTGCTCATGGGCATCTGGCCCCAGGTCACGGGCGAAGTACTGCTCGACGGACTGCCCGTTGGCAGCTGGGACCGTGTCGAGCTCGGGCCCCACTTGGGCTACCTGCCGCAGGACATCGAACTGTTCGAAGGCACACTGGCAGAAAACATTGCCCGCTTTGGCGAGCTGGATTCTGCGCAAGTGATCGAAGCAGCACGCTCTGCCGGACTGCACGACGTGATTCTGCGCTTCCCCAAGGGCTACGACACCCCCATCGGCGAAGCCGGCGCCCTGCTCTCTGGCGGACAACGCCAGCGCATCGGACTGGCCCGTGCCATTTACGGCAACCCGGCGCTGATCGTGCTGGACGAACCCAACGCCAATCTGGACGAGGCCGGCGAAGCGGCACTCGTCAAGACCGTGCAGGACGTCAAGGCCAAGGGCAAGACCGTCGTGCTCATCACGCATCGCCCCGGCATTCTTGCCGTGGCCGATCGCCTGCTGCTGCTGCGCGACGGTCGCATCCAGGCAGAAGGCCCGCGCGACGAAGTGCTGGCCGGCCTGCAGGCCGCAGCCAACCAGGCCAGGTCCGGCCCGGCCACTACCGGAGCGCCACAAGTGGCGCCGGTCTGAACCCCATTTTTCGATCACTTTTTTATCGCAGAGTCCGCCATGGTCAAACCAACATTACCCACCGTCTCCGATGTCAACCCGGTGTCCAAGAACAGCTTGGCAGTCTCCGACGTGCACAGCAAGTCCTCGGCCAGCGATCACTCCGGACGCGCCGGGCGCGTCGGCATGTGGGCGCTGGCCATCGGCTTTGGCGGCTTCCTGCTGTGGGCCGGCCTGGCGCCGCTGGACGAGGGCGTCCCGGCCCAGGGCATGGTGACCATCGACACCAAACGCAAGACCGTGCAGCATCTGACCGGCGGCATCGTGAAAGAGGTGCTGGTGCGCGAAGGCGACAGAGTGAAGGAAGGCCAGTTGCTGATCCGCCTGGACGAGGCCGTGGCCCGCGCCAACTTTGAAGGTGTGCGTCAACGCTATCTGGGCTTGCGCGCCATGGAAGGGCGCCTGCAAGCCGAACAACGCGGACTGGCCAAGATCATGTTCCACCCCGACGTTGTGGCGGAGCTCAAGGATCCGCAGATTCTTCAGGTGACGATGACACAGGAGCAGCTGTTCGAGTCACGCCGCGCCGGACTGCGCGCCGACTTGCAGGGCATGGAAGAAAGCGTCCAGGGCCAGGAAAGCATGATTCAGTCCTACGACGCCATGCTCATCAACCGCAAGAACCAGCAATCGCTGTTGAGCGAAGAACTTGGCAACACCCGAGGGCTGGTGGCCGAGGGCTACGCGCCGCGCAACCGACAACTCGAACTTGAGCGCATGGTGGCCGAGGTCAGCTCGGGCCTGATGGAACTGCAGGGCAACACCTTGCGGGCCAAACGCGCCATCGGGGAAATCAGGCAACGCGCCATCTCGCGCCAGCAGGACTACCGCAAGGAGGTCGAATCGCAACTGGCCGACGTGGGCCGCGAAGTGCAAAGTGATGCCGAAAAATTCCGCGCCGCCAAGGACGACCTGGGTCGCATCGACATCAAATCTCCGGCCGCCGGCCAGGTAGTGAGCCTGGCCGTGCAAACGGTGGGCGCCGTCGTCGGCCCGGGCCAGAAACTGATGGACGTCGTGCCCGAGGATCAGGCGCTGCTGCTGGAGGCGCGGGTCGCACCGCACCTGATCGACCGCATCCATGCCGGCATGCCGGTGGACGTGCGCTTCTCGTCGTTTGCCCACTCGCCGCAACTGGTGGTGGACGGCAAGGTGGTGTCGATCTCGGCCGACCTGTTGGTTGACCCGCAAAGCGGTCAGGGCTACTACCTGGCGCGCGTTGGCGTCACGGCCGAGGGCAACGCCAAGCTGGGCAAGCGCGTGCTTCAACCGGGCATGCCGGTGGAAGTGATCTTCCGCACCGGTGAGCGCTCCATGCTCACCTACCTGCTGAGCCCCCTGACCAAGCGGCTGGCCGCATCCATGAAAGAGGAGTGAGACGCCATGCGCAATCGATTCACCTCCACCGACCGCAACATCCGGCTCAAGCCGCTGGTGTGCGCCTGCGCCCTGCTCAGCCTGTGCGCCGCTGCCAGCTCCATGGACTTGCTGCAAGCCTTTGAGGCGGCCAAGCTGCAGGACGCCACCATCCTGGCCTCGCGCGCTGGCGCCGCTGCGGGACGCGAGCGCCTGCCCCAGGCCCGGTCCCAACTGCTGCCCAGCGTGTCTTTCAGCCTGACACAGAACAACAACAAACTGGTCAGCACGGCGCCCGACTTTAGCGGCGTGCCCAAAGCCACCAACAGCGATTACATCAGCGGCAACCAGACGCTGTCGGTGCGTCAACCCGTTTTCCGCTCCTACCTGTTCGCCCAGTTTCGCCAGGCCAAGGCGCAGGTCATCGACTCCGACGCAGCGCTCGAAATGGACGAGCAAAACCTGGCCGTGCGCGTCAGCGGCGCCTACTTTGATGCCGTGTTGACGCATGAGCAACTCGCTCTGGTGCTGGCCCAACGCGCGGCTTACACCACGCAACTGGACGCGGCGCGCAAGATCTTTGCCGCAGGCAGCGGAACGCGCACCGACGTGGATGAGGCGCAGGCCCGTCTGGACATGACCATGGCGCAGGAAATCGAGGCGCGGCAAAACATGGACTACACCTTGCGGCAGCTGCAGGTGATGGTGAATCAGCCCATCGACACCCTGGCCTCTCTGGACGTGAGCAAGCTTGAACTGCTGGCGCCCGCGCCGTCTCGCGCAGAAGAATGGATCGAACGCGCCGAGCAAAACAGCCCTGAACTGCGCATGCTCAAGGCGCGCGTGGACGCGGCGCGGGAGGACGTGAACAAGGCCCAGTCCGGGCATCACCCCACGCTCGATGCGGTGGCACAGTGGTCGCGCAGCGACAGCGAAAACGTCACCAACGTCAACTCGCACTACGCCAACACCTCCATCGGTTTCCAGCTGAACATCCCCCTGTACGCCGGCGGTTACGTCAACTCCCAGGTGCGTCAGGCCCTGGCCGCACAAGACCACGCCGAGCAGGCGCTGGAAGCGGATCGACGCGATCTGGCGATGCGGGTGCAAAAGGAGTTTCGCGGCATGACCGAAAACATCCCCAAGGTGCGCGCGCTGGAGCAGGCCGTCAAATCCAGCGAACAGATGGTGCTGTCCAGCAAGAAATCATTGCAGGCCGGCAGCCGCACCGTGCTCGACGTGCTCAACGCCGAGCAGCAGCGCATGGGTGTGCTGCGCGACCTGGCGCAGGCGCGCTACATGTACCTGATCTCCAAGATCCGCTTGCTGTCCCTGGTCGGCAGCGCTGACGTCACGGCCGTGGCGGAAGTCAACCGGATGCTGCAGCACTGAGGGGCTGGGGGCGCGCCCCCAGCCTCTGATGATTACTACTGCCCTGAATCAGCCCACGTATTCCAGGCCCGTCGTGGCAAGCCCCACGAGGTTGACCTGGGTTTGGTTGGCCGCGGACGCCGCCAGATGCCAAAGGAAATTCCCCTGGGCAGCACCGAGTTCGGAGTCGAGGGCTGCCACGCCCGCCGCGAGTGTGGGTGCATCAGGTGCGACGCCATTCACCGTGCGCAGAAGATAGCTTGCGATCTGCGTGTTGGTGGTGCCAGCGTTGCCGCCGTTGGCCAGCAGTCCCCAGATGTCGAGGCGCATGAGCGCGCCCGCCAGTTGCTGCATGTTGTAGCCCTGGTCAAACAGGCCAATGGCCGTGCCGATCAAAGGCATCTTCGTGGCCAGCAAGGCTTTACCCAACACGGCGCCCAGCAGCAATTCGGTTTCACCGGCCGACTGCGTGGTGCCCATGTCATAAGCAAAGCTTCGGTCGGAAAAGATCAACCGATCGGCATTGACCAAAGTAAGCGAACTGCTGCCGTGGATATTGATCTGCGTGGGGTCGATGACGTTCACCACGTAGCTTGCGTAGGTCCCCGAAAGGGAAAGCTTGTCCAGGCTTTGCGCGCCATAACTCAGCACCGTTGTACCGCTGTCATCATCGATGATCGTCGCCACGCCAGTGGGCGTCGTCACCGTGGCACCAACAGGGCTGTTCAGGGTCAAATTGAAGTTTTTGGTGACCTCTGCCAAGGTGTCGTTCACGATGACCACGCGCACCGTCTGCGTCGTCACGCCCGCGGCAAACGACAAAGATCCCGACGAATAGACGTAGTCTGGGCTGCTACCGCTATAGGTAGCCGTGCCGTTACCGGTCGAGTAGTTGACCGAAACGGCATTGGCCGATGGCGCACTGAGTTGCACCACAAAATCCACGTAACCGTCGGACTCGCCCACGGTCGCATTCTGTACGGTGATCGTGGGGTTGGCCACAGCCGCCTCACCGCTGTGACCGATGAGCGCAGCACCCGTTGCATCAGCCACCTGCACCAGAGCAGCCGAATTGCCCCCGAGCGCGCCCAGGTTCAAATTGAAATACTCGTTGACGTTGGAAAACGCTGCGGCATCGCTGTTGATGTTGACCGTCACCGCCTTGACGGTTTCATTGGGGCCAAAAGTCAGTGAGCCGCTGGCGGGAACAAAGTCGGCGCCAGAAATCGCGGTGCCGCCTGCCGTGCTGTAGGCAATGTTGAAGCTGTCCGCTACCGGGCGATCCAGCGTGACATAAAAAGTGGCCGTGCCATCCTTTTCGTCCACCGTAACATCGTGCACCGAGATATTGGCCTTGGCCAATGCCGAGGCGGGAGACGCATCGTTGTCGACAATCGTGGCGACGGCCTTGGAGTTGCCGATGGCGGCGTTAACCGGGCTGCTCAGCAGCAGCGCAAGGCTCTTGATCGGTTCGACGAAGGTGTCGTTGACAACGGCCACACGCACCGTCTGCGTTGTCGCACCGGGAGCAAACGACAAGGTGCCCGAGGTGTAGACGTAGTCAGGGCTAGCGCCGCTGTATCCTGCCGACAGATCGGCCGTGGTGTAGTAAACCGACACCGTATTGCTGGACGGCGCATTCAGTTGAACCACAAAGTCCACATAGCCGTCGGACTCGCTCGCCATCACGTTGTGCATGCTGATGGTGGGTTGGGCCAACGCCACCTGCGCGTTGTGTCCGATGGTGGCCGTGCCGACGCCGTCAGCTACCTGAACCACCAATGCGGAATTGCCGCTGACGGGGCCCAGGTTCAAGTTGAACAAGCCGTCGGCAGTCGTGACTGTTCCACCTGTGATGTTGACCGTCACTGCCTTGACCGTCTCGTTGGGACCGAATGTCAGACTACCGCTTGCTGCAGTGAAGTCCGTGCCTGACACGGCCGTGCCGCCAGCCGTGGTGTAGGCCACGCTGAAACTGTCCGACACCGGGCGATCCAGCGTCACATAAAACGTGGCCGTGCCATCCGTCTTGTCCACGGTCACGTCGTGCACCGAGATGTTGGCCTTGGCCAGCGCAGAGGCCGGCGACGCATCGTTGTCGACAATTGTGGCGACCGCCTTGGGGGTGGCGATGACGGCATTCGTCGGGCTGCTCAGCGCCAGCGCAAAGCTCTTGATCGCTTCGGAATTGGTGTCGTTGACAACGGCCACACGTACCGTCTGCGTCGTCACACCGGCAGCAAACGACAAGGTGCCTGAGGTGTAGACGTAGTCGGGGCTAGCGCCGCTGTATCCTGCCGACAGATCGGCCGTGGTGTAGTAGACCGATACCGTATTGCTGGACGGGGCATTGAGTTGCACGACGAAGTCCACATAGCCGTCGGCCTCGCTTGCCATCACGTTTTGCATGCTGATGACCGGCTGGGCCACGGGTGCCTGCCCACTGTGCCCGATCAGCGCCGTGCCCACAGCCGTGGCCACCTGCACGACCCCGGCGGAATTGCCGCTGACTGTGCCCAGGTTCAAATTGAACAGCTCATTGGACTGGGCCAGGGGGTCATTGGTGATGTTGACGGTTACCGATTTAACCGTTTCGCCAGGGCCAAAAGTCAAGGAGCCGCTGGCGGCAGTGAAGTCGGTACCTGACACGGCAGACAGACCCACCGTGCTGTAGCCCACGCTGAAACTGTCCGATACCGGACGATCCAGCGTCACATAAAAAGTGGCCGTTCCGTCCTTCTCGTCCACCACCACGTTGTGCACCGAGATATTGGCCTTGGCCAGGGCAGTGGCCGGCGACGCATCGTTATCGACAATCGTGGCGACCGCCTTCGGGGTGGCGATGACGGCATTGAGCGGGCTGCTCAGCGCCAGCGCAAAGCTCTTGATCGCTTCGGCGTTCGCGTCATTGACGATCGCCACTCGCACGGTCTGCGTCGTCGCACCGGGAGCAAACGACAAGGTACCTGAGGTGTAGACGTAGTCGGGGCTAGCGCCGCTGTATCCTGCCGACAAATCGGCCGTGGTGTAGTAGACCGATACCGTATTGTTGGACGGCGCGTTGAGTTGCACCACAAAGTCCACATAACCATCGGCCTCGCTTGCCATCACGTTTTGCATGCTGATGACCGGCTCGGCCACAGCGGCCTGCCCGCTGTGGCCGATCACCGCCGTGCCGACACTGGTAGCCAACTGCACGACCCCGGCGGAGTTGCCGCTGACGAGGCCCAGGTTCAAATTGAACAACTCAGTGGACTGGGCCAGAGGGTCATTGGTGATGTTGACGATCACGGATTTGACCGTTTCACCGGGACCAAAAGTCAGTGAGCCGCTGGCTGCAGTGAAATCCGTGCCCGACACGGCAGATAGACCCGCCGTGCTGTAGCCCACGCTGAAGCTGTCCGATACCGGACGATCGAGCGTCACATAAAAAGTGGCCGTTCCGTCCTTCTCGTCCACCACCACGTTGTGCACCGAGATGTTGGCCTTGGCCAGGGCAGTGGCTGGCGACGCATCGTTGTCGACAATCGTGGCAACCGCCTTCGGGGTGGCGATGACGGCATTGACCGGGCTGCTCAGCGCCAGCGCAAAGCTCTTGATCGCTTCGGCGTTCGCGTCATTGACGATCGCCACACGCACCGTCTGCGTTGTCACGCCAGCAGCAAACGACAAGGTGCCTGAGGTGTAGACGTAGTCAGGGCTAGCGCCGCTGTATCCTGCCGACAGATCGGCCGTGGTGTAGTAGACCGATACCGCATTGTTCGATGGCGCATTGAGTTGCACCACAAAATCCACATAGCCGTCGGCCTCGCTTGCCATCACGTTTTGCATGCTGATGACCGGCTGGGCCACCGCTGCCTGACCACTGTGCCCGATGAGCGCCGTGCCCACCCCATCTGCCAACTGCACTACCGTCGCCGAATTGCCGCTTATCGTGCCCAGGTTCAAGTTGAACAGCTCACTGGACTGGGCCAGGGGGTCGTTGGTGATGCTGACCGTCACCGCTTTGACGGTATCGCCGGCAGCAAAGTTCAGCGTGCCGCTGGTGGCACTGAAATCGGTGCCCGAGACGGCGGACAGACCGGCCGTGCTGTACGCCACACTGAAACTGTTCGATGTCGGGCGATCCAGCGTGACATAAAAAGTGGCTGTGCCGTCCTTCTCATCCACCACCACGTCGTGCACCGAAAGATTGGCCTTGACCAGAGACGAGGCCAGCGACGCATCGTTGTCGACAATCGTCGCGACCCCCTTAGGCGTGGAAATCACGGCATTGGCCGACGCATTGCTCAGCGCCAACGCAAAGCTCTTGATCGGCTCGGAGACGGCATCGTTGACGATCGCCACTTTCACCGTCTGCGTCGTCACACCGGCAGCAAACGACAAGGTCCCCGAGGCGAAGGTGTAGTCGGGGCTGGCGCCGCTGTAAGTTGCCGTCAAATCGGCCGTGGTGTAGTTGACCGTAACCGTGCTGGCTGCGGCCGCATCCAAAGTCACCGTGAAGGTGGCGAAGCCGTCCGCTTCG
>CAIKVZ010000108.1 GCA_903830985.1 uncultured beta proteobacterium | reverse complement strand
GGAGGACCCGCGCACCACGGCGGCGGGCATTCGCCGCATCCTGGACGAACTGGGCCAGCGCCTGCCGCGCACGCGCGTCCTGCTGCTGGCGGTGTTCCCCCGCGATCCCCATGCCGACAGCCCGCAGCGGCTGCTCAACGAGCGTGTCAACGGCCTCATTTCCGGCTTCGCCGACGGCAAGCGCGTCTTCTTCCTGAACATCAACGAGCAACTGATGGACCCCCAGGGCGGGCTGTCCCAGGACATCCTGCCCGACGGGCTGCACCTCAGCGAGAAGGGCTACGGGCTTTGGGCCCGCGCCATGGCGCCGAGTCTGCGCAAGCTGCTGGCCCAGCCCCCCCGTACAACCGTGAATCCCCTGACCAACGTGAACCCATGAGCACTTTCAATTCCTCCATCCCGTTCCCCACCGCCTTCGTCTTCGGGACCGCCGCCGCGTCGGCGCAGATTGAAGGCGCGGCCTTTGTCGACGGCAAGGGCGAGTCCATCTGGGACCATTTCTCGCGCATCCCCGGCAAGGTGCACGACGGCGACACGCTCGACGTGGCCTGCGACCACTACCACCGCTTTGACGAGGACTTCGCGCTGATGGCCTCGCTGGGCATCCGGCATTACCGGCTCTCCATCGCCTGGCCGCGCATCTACCCCCAGGGCGACAGCGTGCTGAACCAGGCCGGCCTGGACTTCTACCACCGCCTGTTCGCCAGCATGGCCAGGCACGGCATCACGCCCTGGGTCACGCTGTTTCACTGGGATCTGCCGCAGGCCCTGGAAGACGGCGGGGGCTGGGCCTCGCGCCACACGGTGGACGCTTTTGCGGTCTATGCCCGCACCGTGGTCCAGGCCTTCAGCGGCGTGGTCAAGCACTGGATCACGCTCAACGAAATCCGCTGCTTCACCTGGCTGGCCTATGGCATCGGCAGCAAGGCGCCGGGCCGCAAGGAGGGCGCCGCGGTGGTGAACCAGACGGTGCACCACGCCCTGCTGTGCCACGGCCACGGCGTGCGCGCGGTGCGCGAGCTGGGCGGGCCTGGCGCGCTGGTGGGTCTGACCGACAACTGCGATGTCGGTGTGCCGGTCACCGAAACGCCTGCGGACATCGCCGCGGCCAAGGCCTGGTTTCTGGACCGCAACCTGCACATCCTGGGCGCCATCCACGGCAAGGGCTACGCCCAGGCCTATCTCGAGCGCGAAGGGGCGGCCGCGCCCAAGGTGCAGGCCGGCGACTTCGACCTGATCAGTCTGCCCACCGATTTCCTCGGGCTCAACATCTACACCGCGACCTATGTGCGCGCCGGCCGCAACGGCCAGCCCTGGGAAGCCCTGAGCCTGCCGCCGAATTACCCGCGCGCCGACAGCCCCTGGCTGAACCTGGTGCCGCAGTCCATCTACTGGGCGCCGCGCATGTGCCACGAGCTGTACGGCCATGCCTCCATCTTCATCACGGAGAACGGCTGCGGCTACAACGACGAACCCCTGGTCAATGGCGAAGTGCTGGACCTGCACCGGCGCGACTACCTGCGCAGTCACCTGCGCGAGGTGCAGCGCGCGATCCAGGACGGTGTGCCGATCGACGGCTACTTCCTCTGGTCCTTCATCGACAACTACGAGTGGGAAGACGGCTACCAGCGCCGCTTCGGCATCGTGCACTGCGACTACCAGACGCTGGTGCGCACGCCCAAGCTCTCGGCGCGCTACTACGCCGAAGTGATGCGCACGCGCACCATTCTCTGAACCGGGCCATCCCATGAGCAACGCCACCATTGCCGACCGCGTCCCCCTGCGTCAGAAGATCGGCTACGGCCTGGGCTCCTTCGTCGACCTGTGGGGCCACTGGCTCTACCAGTCGCTGGTGTTCCAGGTCTTCAACATCTTCCTGGGCATGGCGCCCGGGCTGATCTCCACGGCGCTGATGCTGAAGATCTTTGTCGACGCCGCCTCCGACACGGTGTTTGGCTGGCTCTCCGACAACACGCGCACGCGCTTCGGGCGCCGCCGCCCCTTCATCCTGCTTGGCGGTGTGCTCGCCGGCATCGGCCTGCCGCTGATGTTCGCCGTGGGGCGCGGCTGGACCGACCAGCAGTACTTCATCTTCATGCTCCTGTCCATGCTGGTCTATGTGCCGGTGATGAGCTGCTTCAACATGCCCTGGGTCAGCCTGGGCTCGGAGATGACGCCGGACTACCACGAGCGCACCAGCGTCATGTCGATCAAGAATGCGGTGCAGAAGCTGCCCGAGCTGACGATGTTCGTGGCCGCGCAGTTCACCACGCTGGCGATCTTCAACGACGCCAGCGGCAAGCCCGACATCCTGCTCGGTGCGCAGGTGTACTGCAGCATTCTGGGGGCCGTGATGGTGGCGGTGTCCATCGCCATCTTCATGCTGGTGCGCGAGCGCTACTACGTCAACCTGGTGAGCCGCAAGCAGCAGAAAGTGCCTTTCAAGGACACGCTCTACCGCACGCTGCAGAACCGGCCATTTCGCGCCGTGCTGGGCACCATGATGGCCTATGGCATCGCCACGGCGATGGTCGGACTGCTGGGCTACTACACGACGATCTACTACGTCTGCAAGGGCGACCTGGCCCTGGGTGCGAAATGGAATTCGGCCATGGGCGTGGCCGGCATGGTGTTCGGCTTCGCCGGGATCCTGTTCTTCGCCTGGGTCGCGCGGCGCTGGGGCAAGCGCAACGCGCTGGTCACGGTGCTGTCGATGGCGATTGCGGCCTTCATCGGCGACTGGTGGTTCTACAACCCCGACCTGCCGGAGTTGCAGCTGCTGGCCTGCGGCTGCGTGGCCTTTACCGGCGCCGGCTTCTGGACCATCTACGGTTCCATCATTGCCGACGTGGTGGACCATGACGAGCTGGAAACCAACCAGCGCCGCGAGGGCTCCTTCGCCGCCTGCCAGTCGTGGATCAGCAAGGTCGGCATCGGCCTGGGCAATGGCGCATCGGGCTGGATCCTGCAATTTACGGGTTTCGATTCCAAGCTGACGGTGCAAAGCGAGGATGCGCTGACCATGATCCGCCTGCTGCTGTCGGGCATCCCGGCGCTGGGCCTGTTCATCGCGCTGATCGTCGTGCTGCGCCTGCAACTCACCGAAAAACGCATGTTCGAAATCCGCACCGCGCTCGAAGCGCGCCGCGGCCAGGTCTGATGCCATGCATGCGGTCGCCAAGCGCATCGAGGCTGGCTGGCGCTTGCGCACTGCCTTTCTTCTGTCCCTGACGCTGGCCGCCAACGCGGCCTGGCCCGCCGATCGAATGGAGGCCGCGCTGACCGTGACTCAGGAAGCTGCCGGCCCGCGCATCGAACCGGCGATCTATGGCCATTTCGTCGAGCACCTGGGCACGGGCGTGTACGGCGGTCTCTGGGTCGGTCCCGAGTCTTCCATCCCGAACACGCGCGGCTTTCGCAACGATGTCGTGGCCGCGCTGCGCCGCCTGAAGGTGCCGGTGCTGCGCTGGCCGGGGGGCTGCTTCGCCGATGACTACGACTGGCGCGACGGCATCGGCGCGCCGGCGCAGCGCCCGGTGCGGCTCAACAAGGTCTGGGGCAATGTTCCGGACAACAACCGCGTTGGCACGCACGAGTTCATGGACCTGGCCGAGCAGCTCGGCGCCGAGGTCTACCTGGCCGGCAACATGGGTTCCATGCCGCCGCGCGCAATGTCCCAATGGCTGGAGTACCTGACCTCGGACAGCGCCGATTCGACGCTGGCGAACGAGCGTCGGCGCAACGGCCGCGACCAGCCCTGGAAGGTCAAGTACTTCGGCGTGGGCAACGAAAGCTGGGGTTGCGGCGGCAGCATGCGGGCCGAGTACGCCGCCGACCTGCACCGCCAGTACGCCACCTTCCTGCGCGGGCCGACGCTCAAGGTGGCGTCGGGCGACGGCGAAGGCCGCGACGAGGTCACCGAGACCATGATGGCGCGCGCCCGGGACCAGATGGACGCGCTGAGCCTGCATTACTACACGGTGCCCGGACCCTGGGAGCACAAGGGCCTGGCCACGGGCTTTGACGCGCAGCGCTGGGCGTTGACGCTCAAGACCGCGCTGGGCGTCGAGGCGCGCATCAGCGCCACCGAGGCCATCATGGATCGCCACGATCCGGCCAGGCGCGTCGCGCTGTTCGTCGACGAATGGGGCCTGTGGCATGACCCCGAGCCCGGCAGCAACGGCGCCTTCCTGCACCAGCAGAACACGCTGCGCGACGCCACGGTGGCGGCGTTGAGCCTGAACATCTTCCACCGCCATACCGCCCGCGTGAAGATGGCCAACATCGCGCAGATGGTCAACGTGCTGCAGGCCATGGTGCTGACCGACGGTCCCCTCATGCTGCTGACGCCGACCTACCACCTGTTCGACATGTACCAGCCGTTCCAGGGTGCGACGCCGCTCAAGCTCACGCTGCAAACGCCGCGCTACCGCCAGGGCGGGATTGAACTGCCGGCCGTGGACGTATCGGGCGCGCGCGGCGCCGATGGCGTCACCACGCTCGCGCTGGTGAACCTCGATCCGGACCGTTGGGCGCGCGTGCTGACGAACCTTGCGGAGCCCGTGCAGGGGAGGGTCCTCACGGCTGCTGCCATGGACGCGCACAACAGCTTCGCCCAAGCCCGGACCCTGGTGCCGGCGCCCTATGCCGCCCAGCCGGTGAACGGCCGCCTGAGCCTGGAGCTGCCGCCCAAATCCATCGTGGTGGTGCGCACCCTGTCCAGCAACCTCGTCAACCCGTCTCGCTGATCGGAGTCAAATGCCAACATTCAATCGACGCCATGCCCTCAAGGCCGCCCTGAGCGGCGCCGGGGCCACGCAGCTCTGGGCCGCGGCGCCCCTGTCCGCGCAGGCCCGCACCGTGCCCAGCTTCGGCACGGGCATCGAGGGCCAGCGCAAGGCCGATCTGGGCAATGGCCTGTACCGCAACCCCATCGTGCCGGGCGACCACCCCGACCCGACGATCCTCAAGGACGGTGCGGACTACTACATGACTTTCTCGTCCTTCCTGTCCTACCCCGGGGCTGTCATCTGGCATTCACGCGACCTGGTCAACTGGGCGCCCATCGGACCCGCGCTCACGCGGTCCATCGGCTCGGTGTGGGCCATGGACCTGGTCAAGCATCAGGGGCGTTACTACCTCTACATTCCGGCCATCAGCGACAACGGCAGCGCGATCTACGTCATCCACGCCGACAACATCCGAGGCCCCTGGAGCGAACCGATCAACCTGGAGATTGCGGGCTGCATCGACCCGGGTCACGCCGTGGGAGAGGACGGCAAGCGCTACCTGTTCTTCAACGGCGTACGACGCATCGGGCTGGCGCCTGACGGCTTGTCCACCATCGGAGCCCTGGAGCACGCCTGCACGCCCTGGCAGTACCCCGCGCACTGGGTGGTCGAAATGTTCGCGCCCGAAGGTCCCAAGCTGTTTCGCCGCGGTCACTGGTTCTATCTGGTGGCCGCGGTGGGCGGCACATCGGGCCCGCCCACCAGCCACATGGTGACGGTGGCGCGCTCGAGTTCCATCCATGGGCCCTGGGAGAACTGCCCGCACAACCCCGTGGTGCGAACGGTCAGCGCGGATGAGCCCTGGTGGTCGCGCGGCCACGCCACCGTGCTCGAGGGGCCTGCGGGCGACTGGTGGATGGTCTACCACGGCTACGAGAACGGCGCGCGCACGCTGGGGCGTCAAACCCTGCTGGAGCCCATCGAGTGGACCGCGGACGGCTGGTTTCGCGCCAAGGGTGGCACGCTGGCACAGGCGCTGCCCAAGCCCCGTGGCGGGGCCGTCGGGCCCGCCGGCTTTGCCCTTTCCGACGATTTTTCAAGCCGCAAGTTCGGCCTGCAGTGGAGTTTCTTCGCGCCCGAGGCCGACGAGATGAGCCGCCTGCGCTACGAAGGAAACAGCCTGGTGCTGCGCGGCAAAGGCACGACGCTGGTCGACTGCTCGCCCATGACCTGCATCGTGGGCGACCGAAGCTACGAGGCGACGCTGTCGCTGGAGATCAGCGGCGACGCGCAGGGTGGCCTGGCCCTTTACTACGATGGCCGGGGTTTTGTCGGTCTGGGCTTCAGCACCAGCGAAATGTTCACCTACAACTACGGCCAGGAACATTCCTGGATGCGCCAAAAAATCGCTACCCGGCGCGTCCATGTGCGCGTCAGCAACCGTTCTGACGTGGCCACTTTTCATTATTCGCACGACGGCGGCAAGCACTGGGTTCAGCACCCCTGGCAGATGGAAGTGTCCGGCTTTCACCACAACGTGTTCGGCGGCTTCCTGAGCCTGAAGCTGGGCGTCTTCAGCCTGGGCCGTGGCGAGGTCAGGGTGCGCGACTTTGTTTACCGCGGTGCGCAGGCATGAGTCCTGTGTGGCCGATGAGCGGCCTGAATTGAGCAAAGGAAATACCTTGAACAGAAGATCATTCACCACCCGGCTGTGCTGCAGCCTGGCACTGTCTCTGAGCGCACTCTCGGCCTGCGGTGGCGGCGCGAGCGCGGGTGCCTCCGCCCCGGCCGGTTGCGCACTTGACTGCGCCGTTCCCGTCACAAGCAACGGCATGCGCGACCTGAGCAGTCTGCAGCTCTCGCGGCTCATGGGCGCGGGCTGGAACCTGGGCAACTCGCTGGAGGCCACGGGCGGCGAAACCGCCTGGGGCAATCCGCTCGTGACGCAGAAGATGCTCGACGCGGCCCGGGCGGCAGGTTTCAAGACCGTGCGCATTCCGGTGGCCTGGAAGCAGTACGCTGACGCCGATGACAACATCAGCGCAGCCTGGATGGCCAGGGTCAGCGAGGTCGTGAACTACGCGCATAACGCCGACCTGTACGTGATCATCAACGTCCACTGGGACGGCGGCTGGCTGCAGCCCACCTATGCGCGCCAGAGCGGGGCGAATGCGCGCCTGGCCAAGTTCTGGACGCAGATCGCCAACTACTTCAAGGCCGCCGACGACACGCTGCTGTTCGCCGGCACGAACGAGGTGATGGTAGACGGCGATTACGGCACGCCGAGCGCCGAATACCTTGCGGTGCAGAACGGCTTCAACCAGGTCTTTGTGAATGCCGTGCGCGCCACTGGCGGCAACAACGCGCTGCGCCACCTGGTGGTGCAGGGCTTCAACACCAACATCGACCACACGGTGAACTTTGCCACCGTGCCGCTCGACACGGCGGTCAGGCGGCTGATGATGGAGGTGCACTACTACGACCCCTACAACTTCACGATCAACGAGAACAGCACGGTCTGGCAATGGGGCGCGAACGCGACCGACCCCAAGGCCACCGACAGCTGGGGCAACGAGGCCTTTGTGGACGCGCAATTCCAGAAGATGAAGAACCGCTTTGTCGACCAGGGCGTGCCCGTCATTCTGGGCGAGTTCGGCGTGATCGCGCGCCCGCAGTTCGCCGGCTCGGAGCGTTTCCGCATCGACTGGAACCGCTACGTGGCGCGCGCCGCGACGACACACGGCGCCGTGCCGGTCTACTGGGACAACGGCGTCACGGGTGCCAACAGCATGGGCCTGTTCAACCGCAGCACCGGCGCGCAGGTCTATCCCGCGCTCATCAGCGCCATCGTCGGCGCGGCGCAGTAGCGCCACTTGGCATACATCGACAACCCTTGACTGCAAATCCACCATGATCACATCTGAACCTTCACGTCGGCACGTGCTGCAAACCCTGAGCGCCGCGCTGGCTGCCTTGGGTGCGGGCTCGCTGAGCAGCGCCCGGGCGGCGGGCGTGCCAGACGCGCCGCGCCACATCGCGCTGGACCTGGCACAGGCGACGCAGCCGCTGGACCGTTTTTTCGACCATTGCGTGGGTTCGGACTACCCCGGAACGCTGTACCGACCCGACTCGCTGGGCCAGCTCAAGACCGCAGTCGACGAGCTGGGCTTTCGCTACCTGCGCTTTCACGCGATCTTCCATGACGTGTTCAAGACCGTGCGCCGGGAGAACGGGCAACTGGTGTTCGACTTCAGCGGCATCGACAAGCTCTACGACGCGCTGCTGGCGCGGCGCATCCGGCCCCTGGTCGAGCTCGGGTTCACGCCGCTGGCGCTGGCCACCTCGCCGCTGAAAATCTTCTACTGGGAGGGCAATACCTCGCATCCCGAGCCCCAGGGCTGGGTGGCGCTGATCGCAGCCTTCACGCGCCACCTGCTCGAGCGCTACGGCGCGGCCGAGGTGCGGCAGTGGTACTTCGAGGTCTGGAACGAACCCAACCTGGACGGCTTCTGGGAGCGTGCCGACCAGCAAGCCTATTTCGACCTCTACAGCCGCACGGCCAAGGCCATCAAGGCGATCGACCCCGGGTTGCGCGTCGGCGGTCCATCGACGGCGGGCGCGGCCTGGGTGCCGGAGTTCCTGGCGCACGCCAGGGCGACCGACACGCCGGTGGACTTCGTCAGCACCCACGCCTACGGCGTCGAACACGGCTATCTGGACGAGTTCGGCGTCGAGGACCGGCAACTGTCACCGTCGCCAGATGCCATCGTTGGCGATGTGCGGCGCGTGCGCGAGCAGATCGAGGCCTCGCATCTGCCGGGACTGCCGCTGTTCTTCACCGAATGGAGCACGAGCTACAACCCGCGCGACAAGGTGCACGACTCCTACATGAGCGCCGCCTATGTGCTGAGCAAATTGCGCCAGACCCAGGGGCTGGCCCAGTCCATGAGCTACTGGACCTACAGCGACCTGTTCGAGGAGCCCGGCCCGCCCGATGCGCCTTTTCACGGCGGCTTCGGCATGATGACGCGCGAGGGCATCCGCAAGCCGATCTGGTTTGCCTACAAATACCTGGCGGCGCTGCAGGGCAAGGCGATCCCGTGCAGCGATGCCAACAGCTGGGCCGCTACTGATGGACGCCATGTGCGGTTGCTGGTCTGGGATTGGCGCAACCCGCAGCAGCAGGTCAGCAACCGCTCCTTCTTCGGCAAGCCTCAGCCCAGTGCCGCGCTGGCGCCGCTGCAGGTCAGCCTGCGCCATCTGGCGCCGGGGCGCTACCGCCTGCAGCTGCGCCGCACCGGCTACCACGCCAACGACGCCCACACGGCCTACCTGGAGCTGGGCTCGCCCAAGGAACTCGACGCCAGGCAAATCGCCGCCATGCAAGGCCTCACGGCAGATGCGCCGGAACTGCAGCGTGAACTGCGGGTCAGCGCCAATGGCCATGCCGCCCTGACGCTGCGGCTGCGCACGCACGACGTGCTGCTGCTGAGCCTGCAGCGGCTGGATTGACGAAGCTGGCGCGGCGCTAGCGCCCGTCCGCATCCCGGTGCGGAAACGGCGCCAGCCAGGCCAGGACGATGGGCGGAATGGAGAACAGCAGCACCAGCACGAAGAAGCTGGCGTAGTTGTGCTCGACCGCGTTGTAGACCCAGCCGCTGACGGTGCCGGTGGACCATCGTGTCAGCGCCATCACGCCGGTGGCCATGGCGTAGTGGGCCATCCTGAAGGGCCCGGGGGCGATCTGCTGCATCATGTACAGCATGTGGCCGACCGAGCCCATGCCGAAACCGAATTTTTCGAGCGAAACCACCGCGCCGATCAGCAGCGTGTTCTCGGGCATGGCCTGACTCAGGAAGAAGTAGGTCAGGTGCGGCAGGTTCAGCGCCAGCGCCAGCAGGAAGAAGGAGCGCGGCAGCGTGCGCCGCGCGGCCAGGAAACCGCCCAGAAAGGCGCCGGCGATGAAGGACAGGGTGCCCACCGTGCCGTTGATCGCGCCCAGGGAGGCGTTGTCCAGCCCCAGGCCACCGGCGCTGCGCGGGTCCAGCAGGAACAGCGGGCCGAACTTCTCGATGAAGCCTTCACCGAAGCGGTAGAAGAACACCACGGCCAGCATCATCCAGATCTGCGGCTTCTGGAAAAAGGTGCGCCAGGATTCGCGCATGGCGGTCAGGGCCGTGGCGAAATCCTGCCCCTGCAGGGCCGAGGGTGCGCCCGCAGGCAGCACGCGCAGATGCCACAGGCCGAAGGCCCCCATGGCGCTCGCGGCGCCCAGCACCACGATCATCCAGCAGTGCACCCAGGACAGGCCCATCTGCGTGTGCAGCACGCCGGTGAGCGACACCAGCAGGCCCGAGGCGATCACCGCCCCCAGGTTCCAGCACATGCCTTGCAGACCCGAGTAGCGCGCCTGCTCGTGCAGCGGCATGGTCGTCATGAACACGCCGTCGGCGACGGTGTCCTGCGTGGCCGAGGCAAAGCCGGTGATCCAGAAGAAGGCCAGCGAGGCCTGGAAGAAGCCGTCCAGCGGCAGGCAAAAGGCCACCATGCCGAGCGAGGCCATCATCAGGAACTGCATGCTGATGACCCACCAGCGCTTGGTGCGAAACGGCTCGAGCAGCGGCGCCCACAAAGGCTTGAGCACCCAGGGCAGGTACATCTGCGAGGTGTAGAGCGCGATGTCCTCGTTCGACACGCCCAGGTTCTTGTAGAGGATGGCGGCGACCACGCCGACCATGACGTTGGGCAGGCCCATCGCCAGATAGAGCGAGGGCACCCAGCTCAGCGGGTGGCGCGCGGCTGCGGGAGCTGGGGCGGTGTTCATGGCGGGGCTCCCGTCAGCACCTGCAGGGCCGCCGACACATAGGCAAGGGGCGCGTTCCAGTTGATCGCGACCTCGTTGCTGGCATAGCTGCAGCCATGGTCCAGGTAGGACAGCGCCGGCGCTCTGGAGGCATAGGGCAGCGGGCAATGGGCCGCGTCCTGCTGCCCCGGGTTGGGGCCGCCGACGATGAAGCCCGGCACCGGCGCATCGACGCCATCGGCCTGCGAGGGCCGGTGATGCGGCTGCTGCGGCGAGCGTGCGCCAAAGCCGGTCACCATCGACATCCCCAGGGGGTTGCGCCCCAGCACATAGTCCAGCGCGGACTGGGCGGCGTCGAGCTGGCGCCGCTCGCCACTGAGGCGGTAGCCCTGGATCAGCATCATGGCCTGGTTCAGCACGACGGCATTGCTGCCCCAGTTGAAGTCGCCGGTCTGCATGGCCAGGCGGTAGGGCGATGCCTGCCAGGCGTCGGCGAGCTGCTGCGCCAGCGTGTTGACGCGCTGCGCGATCAAGGCCTGGTCGGCCTCGGGCGTGAGGCGGCTTCGGTGCTGCGCCAGCGACATCCAGGCCAGGGCGCAGACGTCGGACCAGGACGGCACGCCGTTGGCCAGGCGCTCGGGTTTCATGGCGCCGTAGAAGGCGGGGTCGCGCGTGCTGATGTACAGCTCGGCGGCGGCCCAGGCGAATTCATCGTCCAGCTGGCTGTCGTCGTAGCCGCCGGTATGGATGTCCGCCGGCTGGCGGTAGAACTCCCGGGGATGGGCCTGCGCCCAGGCCCAGGCGGCGCGGGCGGCGACCAGCATGCGCGCCGCGAGGCCGGGTCGCTGCGCCTCGAAGGGCTGGTACACGCGGCTGGCCGTGGCCATCACGGCGGCGAAGTCCAGGGCCGCCGCCGTGCTCTTTTGCACCACGTAGCGTTCGGCCAGCGCCTGATGCGGCATGACGTTGCCGTCGAAGCCCTTGTTCGTGAGCTTGTGGTAGACGCCGCCGTCCTGCGGGTCCTGCATGCTCAGCATCCAGTCCAGGTTCCACAGCACTTCGTTCAGCAGCTCGGGAATGCCGTTGCCGCTCTCCGGCAGGCGCAGCGTCTGGCGCTGGAAATAGACGGGGAAATGCTCGTAGGCGGCCAGCAGGGTGTAGCTGGTGATGCCCGAGTTGACGATGTACTTGTTGTAGTCGCCGGCGTCATACCAGCCTTTGGGGCTGGAGATCAGCGTACCCTCGGGACGCGCCGGGCTGGCGGCCGAGGCGTGGACGCGCACCTGCGTGTCCGGGTGGCCGCCGGGGCGGGCGTAACCGCCGGCGTGCTCGGGCGCCAGCTCGATGCCGGCGCGGTTGAAGTACAGCGCCTTGATGCTGGCGGCGTTCAGCGCCGCATAGGCGTCAGCAGCGATCGCGAAGCTCGGCGAATCCGCCAGGCCTGGCACGCGCAGGCGGTAGTTGCCGGCGCGCGTCAGGGCCGAGAAGTCGGCCAGGCGCACCGATTGCTGCGCCGCGGGCCAGTCGGCCGCCGGCGTCAGCGCGCCGCGCCAGGCGACCTGGCCGGTGGCGGCATCGACCACGCTGAAGTCCGCTGCTTCGCCGCCCGGCAGCGCCGCCCACTTGGCGCCGGCGGGCAGGTAGCCGAGCTGGTTCACCTGGGGCGCCGCGGGCTGCGCCAGCGCAGCGCTGGTCCACAGCCAAGCGGCCAGGGCCCCGACAGCCGGCCTCAAACGACGGCTTCCCAGCGCAGCGTCGCGCCGCTTTCCAGCACCGGGCTGCGCCGGCCGTCCACTTCGATCGACCACTGCTGCAGAGCGCCCTCCAGCACCTGGGCGCTGTACTGCGAACCCTGGCGGCTGACCGTGCCGCGCGCCGCGATGGCGCCGCTTGGCGCGGCCACGGCAAAGCCCGCGCTGGCGCCGTCGGCCAGGCCAAACACGCGCAGTGTCACGCCCGTGGCGTAGTCATAGTCGGGGCGCTCGGTTTCCCCGCCCCAGGGCAGCACGCTGCCCGGCGCCACGTACAGCGGCAGGCTCATGAAGTCGTGCGTCTCGCGGTGCCAGCGTCCGCCGGCGCGCGTGCGGCCGCTGAGCAGGTGGGTCCATTCGCCGGCGCCGACCTCGGGCAGGTAGAAGTCGACCTCGCCGCTGTCGCTGAAGACCGGCGCCACGAGCAGCGACTCGCCCAGATGGTATTGCCGATCGAGCGTGGCGCAGGCCGGGTCCCGGGGATGCTCCAGCACCATGGCGCGCATCATCGGCACGCCGGTCTGCGTGGCCTCGATCGCCGTGGCGTACAGGTAGGGCATGAGCCGGTGCTTGAGCTGCGTGAAGGCGCGCAGCACGTCGCAGCTTTCCTCGTCCACCAGCCATGGCACGCGGTAGCCGCTGCTGCCGTGCAGGCGGCTGTGCGAGGACAGCAGGCCGAACTGGATCCAGCGCTTGTAGACCGCCGGCGGCGGCGTTCCCTCGAAGCCGCCGATGTCGTGGCTCCAGAAGGCGAAGCCGCAGCTGGTCAGCGACAGGCCGCCGCGCAGACTCTCGGCCATGGACTCGAAGTTGGACCAGCAGTCGCCGCCCCAGTGCACCGGGAAGCGCTGGCCCGAGGCATAGGTCGAGCGCGCAAAGACCACCGCCTCGGCCTCCCCACGCACTTCGCGCAGCAGCTCGAACACCGCCTCGTTGTACTGCAGCGCATACAGGTTGTGCATCTCGACCGGGTCGGAGCCGTCGTGGTAGACCACGTCGCGGTCGGGGATGCGCTCGCCGAAGTCGGTCTTGAAGCAGTCCACGCCCATGGCCAGCAGTCGGCGCAGATGGCCCTGGTACCAGCGCACCGCGGCCGGGTTGGTGAAGTCCACGATGGCCATGCCGGGTTGCCACAGGTCGGTCTGGAAGCTCAGGCCGTTGCTGCGCCGGATGAAGTAGCCCTCGCGCACGCCCTCGGCGAACAGCGGCGACTGCTGCGCAATGTAGGGGTTGATCCACAGGCTGATCTTCAGCCCCTTGGCATGCAGTCGCGCCAGCATGGCCTCGGGCTCGGGGAAGCCGCGGCGGTCCCATTCGAAGTCGCACCACTGGAATTCGCGCATCCAGAAACAGTCGAAGTGAAACACCGAGAGCGGCAGCTCGCGGCGCTTCATCTCGTCGATGAAGTGGGTGGCGGTGGCCTCGTCGTACTGCGTGGTGAACGAGGTCGTCATCCACAGGCCGAAGGTCCAGGCCGGCGGCAGCGGCGCGCGACCGGTGAGCGCGGTCAGGCGCTGCACCACGGCCTTGGGCGTGGGGCCGGCGATCACCACGTAATCCAGGCTCTCGCCCTCGCGGCTGAACTGCACGCGGCTGGTCTTTTCCGAGGCGACCTCGAAGGACACCGGGCCGGCCTCGTTCACCAGCACGCCGTAGCCGCGGTTGGTCATGTAGAAGGGCACGCTCTTGTAGGCCTGCTCGCAGGCGGTGCCGCCGTCCTTGTTGACGTTCTCAACCACCTGGCCGTTCTTCACCCAGGGCGTGAAGCGCTCGCCCAGGCCATAGACGTATTCACCCACCGACAGCGAGAGCTGCTCGTGCATGAAATTGCCCTTGCCGGCCCATTGCAGATAGCCCAGGCCGCGCCCGTCACTGCGCGTGAGCACACGCTCGCCCTCGCGAAACACCAGCGCCCAGCTTTCGCCCTTGGACACGTCGACCGACAGGTTCCCGGAGGTCAGCGTGACGCGCGAATCCGTCTCCTCGATCTGCACGCTTGGCTGGCCTGCGCCCGGCATGGGCACGTGCAGCCGGGCCGGCTGCGAGGCGGAAAAATGCGCCACCTGGACGCGGATCACGCCTTCCATCGGTGAACTCAGCGTGAGCGTGAGCGTGGGGCCTTGCAGCGTGTCACCGCGGTGCCTGATCACCCGGGTGGTGGCCAGGATCTGGAGCCGGTCGGGGAGGGTCTCGACGGCGTAGGCCTGCGTCGCGTAATGCGCGGCAAGGCCGGGTTGGAGCATCCATTGTCCGTCGGTAAATTTCATGGGGTTTCGGAGCCGGTGGGTGATGGGGTGGAAGGTGACTGATTGTCCGCGTGGAGCGGCTTGATGTTAGACAGGGCGCGGGCGCACGCTTATCACTTATTTGCCTGCGGCTATGCGAAATGCGGATAGGAAGCCGCCCCGTGCGCGCGGGCAGCACCTTGGCGCGGGTTTACCCGAATCAAGCTATGCGAAGTCGAGATAGCAATGCGTCAACAAAGCATATTTCAAGTCGGCGCAGCAAATCTAAGATGGTCCTCCCCATAGCCCCCAGACCCATGAAGATCACCCAACTCACCACCTACCGCCTGGCGCCACGCTGGATGTTCCTGAAGATCGAGACCGACGCCGGCATCACCGGCTGGGGCGAGCCCGTGATCGAGGGCAAGGCGCGCAGCGTGGAGGCGGCCGTGCATGAATTCGAGCCCTACCTGATAGGCCAGGATCCCTCGCGCATCAACGACCTGTGGCAGGTGATGTACCGCGGCGGCTTCTACCGCGGCGGCGCCATCCTGATGAGCGCCATCGCCGGCATCGACCAGGCGCTGTGGGACATCAAGGGCAAGGCGCTGGGCGTGCCGGTCTACGAGTTGCTGGGCGGGCTGGTGCGCGACCGCATGAAGACCTATTCCTGGGTCGGCGGCGACCGTCCTGCGGACGTGATCGCCGACATCCAGCGCCTGCGCGCCGGCGGCTTTGACACCTTCAAGATGAACGGCTGCGAGGAGCTCGGACTGATCGACAGCGCGCTCAAGGTCGACGCCGCCGTGGCGCGCATCGCCGAGATCCGGGCGGCCTTCGGCAACGAGATCGAGTTCGGCATCGACTTCCACGGCCGCGTGGGCGCGCCCATGGCCAAGGTGCTGCTGCGCGAACTGGAACCCTACCGTCCGCTGTTCGTCGAAGAACCGGTGCTGGCCGAGCAGGACGAGACTTACGCGCGCCTGGCCGAGCACACCAGCATTCCGCTGGCGGCGGGGGAGCGCATGTATTCGCGCTTCGAATTCAAGCGCGTGTTCCAGGCCGGCGGCATCGCCATTGCGCAGCCCGACCTGTCGCACGCGGGCGGCATCACCGAGTGCTTCAAGATCGCGGCCATGGCCGAGGCCTATGACGTGGCGCTGGCGCCGCATTGCCCTTTGGGCCCGATCGCGCTGGCGGCCTGCCTGCAGGTCGACTTTGTTGCGCACAACGCCGTGCTGCAGGAGCAGAGCATGGGCATCCACTACAACCAGGGCGGCGAGCTGCTCGACTACGTGCTCAACCGCGAGGACTTCCGCATCGAAGGTGGCTACATCCGCCCGCTGCCCAAGCCGGGCCTGGGCGTCGTGGTCGACGAGGAGCGCGTGCTCGAGGCCAGTCGCAACGCGCCCGACTGGCGCAATCCGCTGTGGCGCCACGCCGACGGCAGTGTGGCCGAATGGTGAGCCGGCGCAAAAGAGACGGGGTCGGATTGATCGCGCTGGACTGGGGCAGCTCCAGCCTGCGCGCGATGCTGATCGGCGCGGACGGCGTCACCCAGGACGTGCGCAGCAGCCCGCACGGCGCCTCGACGCTCACCGGTGGCGCTGCGGCCTTCGAAGCCGTGCTTGACGGACTGATCGCCGACTGGCGCGACGCCATGCCGCAAGTGCCGCTGCTGGCCTGCGGCATGGTGGGCAGCCAGCATGGCTGGCGCGAAGTGCCTTATCTGGCCTGCCCGGCTGACGCGCCGGCGCTGGCTGCGGCCGCTCTGACGGTCCCATGGCGCGGCGCTGCCGTGCACCTGCTGCCCGGACTGCGCTGTGAGAGCGCAGCCGGAATGCCCGACGTGATGCGCGGCGAGGAATGCCAGGTGCTGGGCGCGCTGCACCTCGAACCCGGCCTGGGCGAACGCTCCTGCATCGTCATGCCGGGAACACACTCCAAATGGGCGCAGGTGAGCAAGGGCACGGTGATCGGCTTTTCCACCCACATGACGGGCGAGTTGTACGCCGTGCTGCGCGCACATTCCGTACTCGGGCGCCTGATGCCGGTCGAAACCGAGTCCGTGCCGCAGGCCTTCAAGGCCGGCGTGCTGCTGGCGCGCAACGACGGCGGCGCCGGCCTCACGCACCAGCTTTTTTCCGTGCGCACCCTGGGTTTGACCGGACACCTGCCGGCGGTCGCCTTGCCCGACTTCATGTCTGGACTGCTCATCGGCCATGAACTGCGCGCGGGCCTGGGTTGGCGCGGCCAGGCCAGGCTGGGCGACGCGACCCTGGTGTTGACCGGAGAGCCGGCGCTGTGCCAGCGCTACGCCACGGCCTTCGAACTCTTTGACATGGACCCGGTGCCGGTGCTGCCCAACACCTCGGGCGTAGGCATGTGGCGCATCGCGTCGCAGGAGCTGTTCGATGCTGAATAAATTCGATGCGGCCTTTGCCGCCTTGCCGCTGGTGGCCATCCTGCGCGGCGTGACGCCGCCAGAGGTCGAGGCCGTCGCGCTGGCGCTGTACGACGCGGGCTTTCGCCTGATCGAGGTGCCGCTGAATTCGCCGCGTGCGATCGAGTCGATCGGCTTGCTGGCGCGCTGCCTGCCCGCGGACGCGGTGCTGGGAGCGGGCACGGTGCTGAGCGTAGACGCGGCCGATCAGGTGCAGCGCGCCGGCGGGCAGTTGATCGTCATGCCGCATTCGGACCTGCGCGTGCTCGCGCACGTCAAGTCGCTGGGGCTGTACTGCGTCCCCGGCGCGGCCACGCCCACCGAGGCCTTTGCCTGCGCGAGCGCAGGCGCTGACGCGGTCAAGTTGTTCCCGGCCGAACTCGTGACGCCGCAGGTGCTCAAGGCCATGCGCGCGGTGCTGCCCGCCACGCTGCGGCTGTTGCCGGTGGGCGGCATCGCGCCGGACTCGATGGCGCCCTACCGGCGCGCTGGCGCCTCGGGCTTTGGCCTGGGCGGCGCGCTCTATGCACCGGGCATGACGGCTGCAGCCGTGGGCGAGCGCGCCCAGGCTTTTGTCCAGGCCTGGCAGGGGCACTGAATGAAGCTTGAAGCCACAGCCATGACGGAGCACCCTTTCATGACGCCAGCCGCTGCCGATGCCGAGTTGACGCTGGCCTTCGCCCAGGAAGCGGCGCTGGGCGAAGGTCTGCAATGGCACGCGCAGCGCCGCAGCTGGTGGTGGACCGACATCGAGTCAGCGACGCTGCACGCCTGGTGGCCGCACAGCGGTGCGGTGCTGAACTGCCGCCTGCCCGAGCGCCTGGGATGTTTTGCCCACGCCCGCTCCGGTCGCGTGCTGCTTGGCCTGGCCAAACGCCTGTGCCTGGGCACGCTGACCGAGCCCGACGCCAAGGGTTTCGCGAGCGCCGCGCTGGAGCCGCTGGCCGCGGTCGACGCCATGGAGCCGCGCACCCGCATCAACGACGGGCGCACCGACCGGCGCGGCTACTTCGTCTTTGGCACCCTGAACGAGGCGAGCGAGCGCCGCCCCATCGGCAGCTTCTTCCAGTACTCGATGCAGCACGGCCTGCGCCGCCTGGCGCTGCCGGCGGTGGCGATCGCCAACAGCATCTGCTTCAGCCTGGACGGGCGCACCATGTACTTCTGCGACACGTTGACGCAAACCATTCTGCAGTGCGACTACGACGCCGAGGCCGCGCAGGTCGCCAGGCTGCGGCCGTTCACGACGGTGAGCGACGAGTTCGCCTGGCCCGACGGCTCGGTGATCGACGCCGAAGGTTGCCTGTGGAACGCGCAGTGGGGCGCGGGGCGCGTGCTGCGCTATGCCCCCGATGGGCACGAATTGCAGCGCTTCGCGGTACCGGTGAAAAACCCGAGCTGCCCGGCGCTGGGCGGCAGCGGGTCCGACCTTCTGATGGTCACCACCGCCAGGCAAGACCTGAGTCGCGAGCAGCTGGGCGAGATGCCGCGGTCGGGCAGCCTGTTCGGCCTGCGCCTGACCGGGCCCCTGGCCGTTGCGGATGCGCTGTTTGACGACGCATCGGCGTGATTCGACAACAACGATAATTTGCCAGGAGACCACCATGATTCAAAGAAGAGAAGCCCTGCTGGGCGCGACATTGCTGCTGCTGGCGGGAGGGGCCCGGGCCGCAGACCCGGTGAAGATCGGCTTTCTGGTGAAGCAGGCCGAGGAGCCCTGGTTCCAGGACGAATGGCGCTTCGCCGAAACCGCTGCCAAGGAAAAGGGCTTCACGCTGGTGAAGATCGGCATCCCCAACGGGGAGAAGATGATGGCGGCCATGGACAACCTGGCGGCGCAGAAGGTGCAGGGCTTCGTGATCTGCGCGCCCGACGTCAAGCTTGGGGTCGCGGTGGAGCGGGCCGCCAAGCGCCTGGGACTGAAGGTCATGTCGGTGGACGACCAGCTGGTCGACGGCGCGGGCAAACCCATCGCCGGCATTCCGCACATGGGCATCTCGGCCTACGAGATCGGCAAGCAGGTGGGGCAGGGCCTGGCCGAGGAAATCAAGGCGCGCGGCTGGACCCTGGCCGAGCTTGGCGCGCTGCGCATGGCCTTCGACCAGCTGCCCACGGCGCGCGAGCGCACCCAGGGCGCGCTCGACGCACTCAAGGCCGCCGGCCTGCCGCTCGCCAATGTGGTCGACGCGCCGCAGGCCAAGACCGACACCGAGAGCGCCTTCAACGCCGCCAACATCGCCTTCACCAAGAACGCCAGGTTCAAGCGCTGGGTGGCCTTTGGCATGAACGACGAGGCCGTGCTGGGCGCCGTGCGCGCCGGCGAGGGCCGCGGCCTGAAGCAGGAAGCCATGCTGGGCATAGGCATCGGCGGCAGCCAGACCGCGCTCAACGAGTTCGCCAAACCGAATCCGACGGCCTTCTTTGGCACGGTGCTGATCAGCCCCAAGCGCCATGGCTACGAGACCGCGCTGATGGTCTACCAATGGGTGGCCGAGAACCGTGCGCCGGCTGCGCTGACGCTCACCAACGGGGTGCTGATGACCCGGCGCAACCAGGTCGAAGTGCGCAAGCAGATGGGGCTTTGAGCATGGCCGAAGCCAGCCTGCGGTTCGACCAGGTCAGCAAGCAGTTCCCCGGGGTCAAGGCGCTGGACGGCGTGAGCTTCGAGGCCCGCGCCGGGCAGGTCCATGGGCTGCTCGGCGAGAACGGCGCCGGCAAGTCGACGCTGTTGAAGATCCTGGGGGGCCAGTACCGTCCCGACGGGGGGAGACTCCTGCTCGCAGGCAGGGAGTGCCGGTTCCACAGCGCGGCCGACGCGATTGCCGCAGGCATCGCCGTGATCCACCAGGAACTGCAGTACGTGCCCGACCTGAGCGTCGCCGAAAACGTGCTCCTGGGGCGGCTTCCCACGCGCTTCGGTCTGGTCGACCATGGCCGCGCCCAGGCCCTGGTGGCACAGCAACTGGCGGCGATCGGCGTGGACCTGGACCCGGCGGCGCTGCTGGTCGATCTGTCGATCGCGCAGCGCCAGATGGTGGAGATCTGCAAGGCCGTGATGCAGCAGGCGCAGGTGATCGCCTTCGACGAGCCCACCAGCAGCCTGTCGCACCGCGAGAGCGAAATCCTGTTCCGCCTGGTGCACCGGCTGCGCGCCGAAGGCCGCACCCTGATCTACATCTCGCACCGCCTCGAGGAACTGTATGCGCTGTGCGACGCCTGCACGATCTTGCGCGACGGCCGGCTGGTGGCAACGCACGCCGTGATGGCCGATGTGCCGCGCGAGCGTCTGATCAGCGACATGGTGGGGCGCGAGTTGCACGACATCTACGGCCACTGCGAGCGAGCAGTTGGTGCAGTCCGGCTGCAGGTCAGCGGGCTGCGCAGCGCGCGCCTGCCGCAGGGACTGAGCTTCACGGTGCGCGGTGGCGAGGTGCTGGGATTCTTCGGGCTGGTGGGGGCCGGGCGCAGTGAGCTCATGCGCCTGCTCTATGGCGCCGACCGGTGCAGCGGCGGCGAGGTCTTGCTGGACGGCGCCGTGGTCGGCGCAGGCGGCCCGTCGACCGCCATCGCCGCGGGCATCGTGCTGTGTCCCGAGGACCGCAAGGAGCAGGGCATCCTGGCGCAAAGCTCGGTGGCGGAAAACATCAACATCAGCTGCCGGCGCCACGGCCTGCTCGGCGGCGTGTTCCTGCGCCATGCGCGCGAGGCCGAACTGGCCGACGCCTTCATCCAGCGCCTGCGCATCAAGACGCCGAGCCGCGAGCAGGAGATCCGCCTGCTCTCGGGCGGCAATCAGCAGAAGGTGATCCTGGCGCGCTGGCTGGCCGAGCCCGGGCTCAAGGTGCTGATCCTGGACGAGCCCACGCGCGGCATCGACGTCGGCGCCAAGAGCGAGATCTATCGCATCATCCACGAGGTCGCCGAGCAGGGTTGCTGCGTGATCGTGGTCTCCAGCGAACTGCCCGAAGTGCTGGGCATCAGCGACCGGCTGATCGTCATGCGCGATGGCCGCATCAGCGGCGAGCTCGCGCGCGGCGCAGCCAGCGAAACCGAAGCGCTGCGCCTGGCGCTGCCCGACGCCACCTCATCCCTCTCCCCGCTGGCGGCGCAGTCCGTCGCGCCCTTGAAAGCCTTCGCGCCATGATCGCCTCCACCCCCGCTGCCACGCCCCCTGACGCCAGGATCCGCCAGCGCGCCTGGCTCAAGGAACACAGCATGACGCTGGGCTACGCGGCTCTGTTCGTCGTGCTCTCGCTGTCGGTGCAGAACTTCTTTTCGACGGCCAATGTGGTCGGGCTGATGCTGTCCGTGGCCCAGATCGGCATGGTCGCCTGCACCATGATGCTGTGCCTGGCCTCGCGCGACTTCGACCTTTCGGTGGGTTCGACCATCGCCTTCGCCGGCGTGCTCGCTGCGATCGTGCTCGAGCGCAGCGCAAGCGTGGGTCTGGCCGTCTTTGCCGGCCTGGCGGCAGGCGCGCTGATCGGTGCGGGCAACGGCGTGCTCATCGCCTACCTGCGCGTCAACGCCTTGATCGCGACGCTGGCGACCATGCTCATGGTGCGCGGCCTGGCCTTCATCGTCTCCAAGGGCCAGGCCGTGGGCATCGCCGACGAGCGCTTCATCAGCTTTGGCGATACGCTGCTGGCGGGCCTGCCGCTGCCGGTGTGGCTGACGGGGGTCTGCTTTCTGGTGTTTGGCGTGCTGCTGAACCACACGGTGTTCGGCCGCAACGCGCTGGCCATCGGTGGCAACCCCGAGGCCGCGCGCCTGGCCGGCGTGAAGGTCGAACGTCTGCGGGTCTGGATCTTTCTGCTGCAGGGCCTGGTCACTGCCATGGCGGGGCTGGTGCTGGCCTCGCGCATCACCAGCGGCCAGCCCAATTCGGCCCAGGGCTTCGAGCTCGACGTGATCTCCGCCTGCGTGCTTGGCGGCGTTTCACTGCAGGGTGGACGGGCCCGCATCTTCGGCGTGCTGATCGGCGTGCTGATCATGGGAACGGTGGAGAACGTGATGAACCTGCTCGACGTCGACGCCTTCTACCAGTACCTGATGCGCGGCATCATCCTGCTCGCCGCCGTGCTGCTGGATCAGCTGAAGTCACGCGGCGAGCGTGTCTGACGCGGGCCGCGGTCACAATCTCTCCAAACCTCGGGAACCCCACATGACAAAGAGACTGCAGGGCAAGGTCGCACTGGTGACGGGCTCGACGCTGGGCATAGGACGTGCCATCGCGCGCCGCTTCGTTGCCGAGGGCGCGCGCGTGATCCTGAACAGCCACCGCGACGATGAGGCTGCTGCGGATGTTCGCGCCGAACTCGGCGACGAAAACAGCCTGTTCATCGCCACCGATGTCGCCGACGGCGCGGCCGTGCAAGCCATGGTGGAGCGCGGCATGGCGCGTTTCGGCCGGCTCGATGTGCTCGTCAACAACGCCGGCATGGACGTGTTTGCCGATCCGCTGCAGATGACTTCGGCGCAATGGCAGCGTTGCTTTGCCGTCGACCTGGACGGCGCCTGGAACTGCTGCCGCGCTGCGTTACCCGGCATGCTGGCGCAGGGTGCGGGCAGCATCATCAACATCGCTTCGGTGCACGGTCACCGCATCATTCCGGGCTGCTTCCCCTATCCCGTGGCCAAGCACGCGCTGATCGGCCTGACGCGTTCGCTGGGCATCGAGTACGCGGCGCGGGGCGTGCGCGTGAACTCGATCTCGCCGGGACTGATCCTGACCGAGCGGGTGCAGGCCTGGCTCGACGCCTGCCCGGACCCCGAAGCCGAAACCCGGCGCCAGACCGAGCTTCTGCCGTGCAAGCGCATCGGCGAACCCGACGAGGTGGCCTACACTGCGCTGTTCCTGGCCAGCGACGAGGCGCGATTCATCAACGCAAGCGACATTCTGATCGACGGTGGCCGGTCCCAGCTGTACCACGAGTAATCCAGGCGGACCTCTCCATGCCCGACCCCCGCGCCAACCGCTTTGTCCGCTCGCATCTGAAGATGCGGCACCTAGTGCTGCTGGTGGAACTCGGTCGCCACGGCTCCATCCTGCACGCGGCCGAAGCCGCGCACCTGACGCAACCGGCGGCCTCCAAACTGCTGGCCGAGCTCGAACACGCGCTTGGCGTGGCCCTGTTCGAGCGACTGCCGCGCGGCGTGCAGGCCACGCGCTATGGCGAGGTGATGGTGCGGCGCGCCGGCGCTGCGCTGGCCGAGATGGACGCGGCTCACCAGGAGGTGATGGAGCTGCAGTCGGGCTTGAGCGGACGCGTCGCGGTGGGCACGGTGATGACGCCGTCGACCGGACTCCTGCCTGAGGCCATCAGACTGCTGAGGCAGACCCACCCCAGGGTGCAGGTTGCGATATCAGTGGACAACAGCAAACCCCTGATACAGCGCCTGCGCACGGGTGAACTGGATCTGGTGATAGGGCGCATCCTCGACGGGGAATCGGCGATGGAGCTCTACTTCGAACCCATCACGGACGAACCGCACAGCCTGATTGTCCGCGCCGGCCATCCGCTGCTGATTCGCGCGGAACTTCGACTGGAGGAACTGGCGCGCCAGGCCTGGATCATTCCGCCCTACGGCAGCATCCTGCGCGACCGCCTGACCGCCCTGTTCCTTTCGCAAGGTCTTGATCAGCCGATGGAAGCGATAGAGACCACCGCGTTGCCGGTCATCACGAGCCTGCTGTGCGGCAGCGACATGCTGGTTGCCCTGCCGCAAGAACTGGTGCAGTCGGAGTTGGACGCGGGACTGCTGGCCGTCCTGCCGTTCGAGCTGGGATTGCGCATGGACGCCTACGGCATCGTGACGCGCAAGCAGCACCAGCTTTCGCCCGGCGCCGAAGCGATGCTGGTCGCACTGCGCAGGATCGCGTGGCAGCGCTATGGGAGACCTGCTGAAGCGAGAGCCGGAGTCTGAGCTCCCATCCTGCGCACTTTCTCTTCATTCTGAAGTTCCAGCGTTGCGACCATCTCCTGCCCTCCTTGCATTCATGCCCACCGCCCGAACGGCAGGCATCAATCAAAAAGTGGAATTCCGTGGAGGAGGTCTGCATGGCGAATTCCGCGCCATGCAGACCGGTGGTCAATGATTGCTATGCAGCGTGTCGGCCACCCAACACGCTGCAACTACCCAGGGTTTTGCCGATCGGTGCGCAGCACGGTTCGGCTCGGTCGGTCTTAAAAATGAAAAATTTGATCCGGCCCATCT
>CAIKVZ010000107.1 GCA_903830985.1 uncultured beta proteobacterium | reverse complement strand
TGGGCCGCCAGAATGGCGCCACGCCGGCCGTGACCGTCGTCCACGTTCTCATTGACGCGTCGCGAATCATGAAACCAGGCAAACAACTCGACCACATGTACATTGGCACCGGTTTCCTTGGCCAGCATCAGCCCGTTGGCGCGCACCCGAGCCCAGTGCGGCAGGCCGTGGTGCCCCATCCAGTTGATGGCGAACTGCTGGCGCAAAAATTCAATCAGTGCCTTGCGGTCGATCCGTGTCATTTACTCATTCGTCCGGTGTCATGAGAGGCGTCAGTGTGCCAGTGGTTCATTTTTCACGTGAGTCGCAGTATTTCGCAAAATCAAGGAGCTTGGTCCGTCCTTCATCACCGACATGAACCAGGAATCCGTAGTAGCCAGGACCCCTGGGCTTGTGAAACGCAAACCCGATGTCCTTGCCCGCGGCCATCATGCTGAACTGCTCTTTGGACAAGGGAAACCGCACATCCACGAACCGCTCTTTGGCCGCCGCGTGCGTCATGGCATCCTGCATCGGATAAAGCTTGTCGTCGATGCGCACCGAATACTTCGTCGTTGCCGCGACTGCAGCCATCTCATGCCCAGCCTCGTAGAAGGCAAACCCGAGCAGACTTCGGTCATGACAGTGAAATGTCATCTTCCCTGTCCCCTTGGCCGTGACCTGCTGACCCTTGAGATAAACGAAACCGTTGGCCATGATCAGGCCCCAGGTCGCCTCACGGCTTCCGTTGTCAACAACGTTGAGTTCGATTCGCTCCTCCGGGCTCAGCATCCTGATCTGGCCGCCACCCTCCAGCGTCATCAATTCGAGCAGTCGCAGGTCCGCTCCCATGCTGAGGATATGGGTCACGATAGCGGCCGACATCACCTGCACCATGTCCAGGTCGGGCTCCACCCCGGCCGCTGCAGAAAATCTGTGCACGCCAATCTTCGAATCCATGCTGGCGTAGCGATAGACGCCGCCCAGAAAGGCGAAGGGGCAGGCACTGGAACACTCACCAGACCGGGCAGGGCCGCCCCAGTTGTTTCTTTGCCCGACACCGGTGCTGAGGCCCTTGTCCCTGATCAGGATCCCAAGTTCGATTCCCACCAGGACAGAACCCCCTTTCGAGTTCAGGTAGACCGTTGCATTCCCAGCGGGATGCCGCGCCAGAACCGCCTTTAATTGATCAACGGTGTCCCGTCCCAGATCGCCGTCGATGAAGATTTCGGTTGTCGCAGCCCTTGAAGCGACAGCGCTCCTGGACGGCTCCACGACCGTCACCGTCGAGCCGCCCTCAGCCTTTGCGCCGATGCAACAAAGGCACGCCGCTGCAAACAACCAAGGACCGAGTCTCATGTCATCAAGGCGTGCCAGTCGGCGGCGCCTTGCGACCCTTGCCCTCGGACATCTTGCGCCGCAGGTAAGCGGGGATGGCCGTGGAGTCGGTCTCGTTGATGCTGAAATCTGCCGACTGTTCATGCATCGACACATTGCGCTTGCTCATCTTCATGTGCGAGAAGCGCAGTTCCTTGGACGCCATGTCGGCGTCGCGCCTGGACAACTCGCGCAGGCTCGCCAGTTTGGTGAGCAACCACGGGTGGTGCGCCACTTGCAGCCCCAGTGCGTCGAACACTTTCTCTGCCTCTGCCAGCCGGCCGCGCTGCAACAGATCGCGGGCGATACCCGCCTGCTCGCCAAAGGAAACTTCCAGCGCACGATTGGCCACGGTCTCGTCGCTTGGGGTGGCTTGCCAGTCGGCATCGGACACCACCGGCAGAGCCAAAAGTGGAAAGTGCCAGGTGGACGGCCCGGTGACCACAGCCGCATCTCCGCCTTGCTGCACCTGCGCGGTGAGGGTGGCGGCGAGCAGTGCCTTGGTGGATCCCACGCTCGCCGCGCCGATATGCAGACGCACCAGCAGCCAACTCTCCGCGCCCCAGGCCAGATCACTAAGGCGGTACTGCCCATTGGCCAGGGCCTCCACCACGCCCAGCGGCTCGGCAATGACGCCCTCGGCCGGCGTGAGCTTGAGGTGCAACTGGCGCAGGAACAGCGACTGCAGCAGCGCCAG
>CAIKVZ010000106.1 GCA_903830985.1 uncultured beta proteobacterium | reverse complement strand
GCGAAAAACTCCAGGAGCGCGTTGCAAAACTCGCCGGTGGCGTTGCCGTGATCAAGGTGGGAGCCGCCACCGAAGTCGAAATGAAGGAAAAGAAGGCCCGCGTCGAGGACGCACTGCACGCCACCCGCGCTGCCGTGGAAGAAGGCATTGTGGCTGGCGGCGGCGTGGCTCTGCTGCGCGCCAAGCAAGCTGCTGGCGAGATCAAGGGCGACAACGCTGACCAACAAGCCGGTATCAAGCTGGTGCTCAAGGCCATCGAAGCGCCCCTGCGCGAGATCGTGTACAACGCCGGCGGCGAAGCCTCGGTGGTGGTGAACGCGGTGATGGCCGGTTCGGGCAACTACGGCTTCAACGCCGCCAACGACACCTACGGCGACATGATCGAAATGGGTATCCTGGACCCCACCAAGGTGACACGCACCGCACTGCAAAACGCAGCTTCGGTCGCTTCCCTGATGCTCACCACCGAATGCATGGTGGCCGAGGCGCCAAAGGAAGAGTCCGCTGGCGGCGGCATGGGTGGTGGTGATATGGGTGGAATGGGCGGCATGGGCGGCATGGGCATGTAATTGGTGTCCTTGCCTGACGATCCAGGGCGTTGTTGCAGCGGCTTGCCGTACCTTCGGTACTGTCTACGCCGCCGCGCCTAGCCCTGAACCGTCATGCTGCGTCGAGTGGCCTTTTTGGCACTCAATGCAAAAAAACCCCTGCAAGGCCGAAGCTATGTGGTGTAAAAACGCTACTAATTGCGCGTGAGTGAGTAAAATCAATCACTTACCAATAGTAAGCTTACTAAATGCCGCTGAGAAATCAGTGGCCTTTTCTTCTTTGGGATGCCCTACGAATCGCTCAAATCGGTGCAAGTCCGTCGGAAGTTTGCGATTGACTGGGACCACAACATCAGGATGATCACCACGCTTTGAGCGATTTTTTCAGTTTCTATGGTCAGGCCTGCAGAAGCTTGGGTGGCTCCGATGGGCCCAAACTGGACGATGCCTGCGACCGGCTGGATCGGGCTGTCAGCGGGTGTAGGGATTTGCGATCTGCCTGCTCCAGACCGGACCTTCACATCGAGGGATCGGCAGGCAGCTTTGTCGTGGTCAACTCGTCAAAGTGGGTAACCGGACTCGACCAAGAGCGGGTGCACCCCAGTGGCAGCAATCGGGCAGCTTGAAAATTTCTTAGCTGCCAAGGCTCCCAAAAGGTGTCGACTGGTTGAATCCAAGGCTGAGAGCTGACAAGCAGAAATTCAAAATACCTGCCCGATACCCTCCAACTCGCTTCCCTTCTCGATGCCCGGTTCAACAAGCAACCTTAAACGAGACCTATGTCACTTGATGAGGCCCCCGGAAATATGCGATTGAGCTGACCGGCGTTCAGACCATAGAGGCGCGCGAACAGGCCTGCAAAGACCGCCCGGTATTCGTTCAACACCGGGAAATCCCGATTTTGAAACAGCGCTGCCGGCTCCACCCGCGCCTGTTCGCCCAGAATCTTGCCGCCATGGATGCCACCCCCCAGCACCCAATACACGGTGCCATGACCGTGGTCGGTGCCGCGGTTGCCGTTCTCGCGAAACGTGCGACCAAACTCACTGATCACTACCGTGACAGTATCTCGCCATTCGCCTCCCATTTCCTGGGCGAATGCGGCCAGACCGCGACCGAGTTCATCCAGACGGCCCGCCAGATAGCCGGTGGCGCCTCCCTCGCCCACGTGGGTGTCCCAGCCACCCACATCGACAAAGCCGAGGGTGTACTTCTCTTTCATCAGTCGGGCGATGCGCCGGGCTTCGAGTTCAAACCCTTTGGCACTGATGGCGTTGCGGCTGGCGCCATCCATCTCGCTGGCCAGTTCGCGCATCACATCGTCCTGCGCCATGAACCCTTCCTTGACCTGCGGCGCCAATGCCGTGCCCTGGTACATGGAGGCAATAATTTTGCTCTGGCGGATATCGAGCGAGGGTTTTGCGATGCCGCGCAATGCCGTGTTGGGCACCGTAATGTCACCTTGAAAGATCAGCGGCAACTGGTCGGTGAAGGACATGGCACCGGTGGAGTTCAAGGTCACAGCCAAGCGATTGAGAAAACCAGAACGGTAGTTTCGACTGTGCTCCAGCGCCTGCCCCAACTCAATGCTGTCTTGGGTTTCAAAATGGCTGCGTGAGGTGTCCTGCGTCCCCGCGAACGGAATGAAGGCGACTTGCCCTTGCACGAACAGCGGGTAGATGCTTTCGCGCAGCACGGGATGAAGACCCCAGTCGCCGTTGAGAGCGATGGCAGAGTTGACGTCGGCACTTGGCCGCGGCACGGCGATGTTGGGGCGCGCCTCGCCATAGAACGTGCTGGAAGTGGGAATCAGTAAATTCGCAGCGTCGTAGCCGCCGCGCAAAAACACCAACAACAACCGGGTTTTGCTGGCCGGGGTGGCCCATAGGTTTCCCGCCATCGAGAGCAGTGGCACCGTGCCGAGAGATTGCAGGAGTGCGCGCCGTTTCATGAGGATCCCTTCGCGTTCAACGACGCATCATTTCAGGTGACGACAGCAAAAAAGCGTTCCACTCCTGCTGAGAAGCGGCCTGTTCCAGGGCCTGGCGCGTGTTCGGGCTCAAGACATTTTGCATCGATTGGAAATACAGTTGATTCGCCAATTGCGGGAACGCCGGGCGCTCCTGGGGTTGGGGCCCATCGGTCTTGAACAAACCGGCACTTCCCGAGCCAATGGCCTTGGCGATTTCAAAGCGAGTGGTCATTTGACCGGGGCTGGCCCAGGCACGCTCCGAAAGGGGATAGCCGTCAGGCGTTTGCCTGCCATAGAGCGGCTCTCCCATGCGATTGAGCCAGTTCAGCATCGGCCCCGCGTTCAGGATCGGCTTGTCGTCATAGGCCAGCCGCACGGCCGACACCACGTAGTGCAGCGGGTCTTTGATCTTGTGACCCAATGACTGCGCAAACTCGGGCGCGGCGAACATCACTTTCATTGTCGCGGCAATGTCGCCATCCGTGCGCAGAAAGGATTGCGCCATGCGCTCGACCAGGGCTGCAGGAGGCTCGTCGGCGACAAAGAAAGTGGCCAGCTTTGCGCTGATGAAATGCGCTGTGGCCGGATGCCTGCTGAGCCGGTCGATGGCTTCATCGAGTTCGGGCAATCCGCGCCCTTTCACGCTCTGACCCAGAAACTGCTTGTTGCCATAGTCGTGACGGTTCGGATTGAATTCGAACAGACCTTGACGAAGATACTGGCTTTTCAGGTCGGGGCGCATATTCGGCGTGGTTGTGCCGACGTTTACGCCCACGCCCGTCAGGATGCGGGCGAGTTCCTGCACGTCGCGCTGGCTGTAGCCACCGTTCACGCCAAGGGTGTGCAATTCCATTAATTCACGAGCATAGTTTTCATTGATGTGACCGACCGCGTTTTGTTCGTTGTCCAGGTAGCGCAGCATCGCAGGGTGGTGCACGGTGGCTGCCAGAAGGTCGCGAAACTTGCCGAGCGCGTGAGCCCGGACGGCGCGGTCTTCGTAGTCGCCCATCATGGCGCGTGCGTTGCTTTTTCCCTGATGCACGTTGAAGTGATTCATCCAGAACCAGGTCAGCTGTTCTTGCAATTGGTTGGGCGAATAAAGGTCGCGCAGCAACGAGCGAGAGGCGGCCTCACGCGCCAGCCGGTTCAACTCTTGCTGATAGGCCTGTTGTGCCGCCTTCTTGTCATCGTCGTTGGCAATGGCATCGGCGTCCTTACGGCTTTGTTCCAGTTCATGACTCAGCACTTCCATTGATTTTTGACTGAGTGTCATCGCCGCGATCTGAGCCTGCACTGCAGCCGGCAAGGTGTCCGAGACAGGATGCAGCTGTTGGTCCAGATAGCGCTCCAGCCCCAGCGCTTCGACCGACTGAACGGTGGAGAAATTCATGCCCCAGGTGACGCGATTGAGAACCTTGATGGCAGTCGATGCAGTGGCACCGGACACAAGGGCCTGCGGTTTCGCTGGCGTCGTTGCGAGGTTGTCCGGCGCTGCACAGCCGGCGAGCAGCAGCGCCGACGCGCCACCCGCGACCATCGATTTAAAGGAAAGGAAACCGGTCATGATTTCGCGCCTCAAATGTGAAGGATGAACTCCAGACCAGGGACTTCTACTGCGTGCCCTTTTCGTGGCGCTCACGCTCTTCCTTTTCCTTTTCATTTTTCAAACGTTTTTCCTTTTCCTCCGGACTCTCGTTGCGCGCCTTTTCTGTGGCGGCCTTTTCATGCGTGGCTTGGGCGCCTGTGTGCGCCGCAGCCGCTGGCGCCAGGGTGTGCACAATTGCATCGCCCTGGGCCGCTTTTTCGGTGGCCGCCTTGTCACGCGTGGCCGGTGCGTTGGTGTTCACCGCAGGCGCTGGCGGAGCAACCGATCGCACCACCGCCGGCGCCGCACTTGGAGGAGGTACCACGGGCGGCACCGGCTTCGCCGCAGCGCTGGGCGCCGGGGCGTGGAAAACCGCCGGCAGGGCTGCAGCGAGGTGAGCCTGTGCTGGCACATTCGCCTCGTAGGGGCGACCCGATGCTGTGGCCGCTGCGGGCGCGATGACAGTCACATTGGTGATGTACGTGATGCGATTGTTGTTGATGGTCGTGTTGTTGACCGTGGTCTGTACCCGCATTCCTACGTTCATCACCGGTGGAGCACTCATGACCACAGCCGGCGCTGTGCCTATCGGTGCCGGGACGATGATCCCCGGGCGCGAGCCCGGTGGCGCTGGCACAAAGACGCCAGTCGGTCCGATGGGCCGGGGACCGGGTATGACGCCGCGTGCCACCACCTCAAGTTCGAGATGGAGTCGGGGCGGTGGCGCCACGAATTCCACGTCCGGTGCGCCCCAATGGCCACTGATGAAGATCACGACCTGATCGCGATGTTCGTAGTAAGGATGAACCCAGCGGTAGTGCGGCCGAGGTGGTGCTGACCAGCGGCCGGCGGCCCAGACCCAGTTTCCTTGCCAGGTCCAGTAGCCACCAATCCAGATCGCATCGCGAAAGGGCATCGGCGGGGGGGCTTCCACCAGCATCGGCGGCGGCGCCCAGGCCACCACGACCGGCGCAGGTTGCTCCAACGGTGGTTCGATATAAACACTGACCACAGCCATCGGGGCAACAGTCACCGTGGTAGGCACGGAAGCTGGACGAACCGCGACGTACTGCGGCACGGGGGTAACATGCACCGCGCAGCCTGAGACGACTGCAACTGTTGCGCCAGCGATTAAACGGGAGGCTTGTGAGAAAAACTTCATCGGTCGGCTCCAAATGATCCGTACGATGACGGGGGTTTCGGCCAACAAGATATCTTACCGACCAACAAGTTTAACAACGACCCCAGTTCGTCCTTGGTTGACAATAACACCATCAGTTACATCATTCGGATCAAAGACCTGGAGGATCAAGATCTGGCAATCGCCCACAGGCTGGTATAGACAAGTGACGATGAACGCGAAGCGGAACGTCGTGCCAGCGTGAGCCGGCAATGCTGCAAATTGGTGAGCTCAATTGCGACTGTAGGATCAATAGGAGCCAGTGTTCACGGGTTGGTGCTTTCAAGTTCGCTCAGGCTTGCGTTAATTTGGCATTCAATGTCATCAAGCATGGTGAAACGTTTCGTGTACATGCTGCGCTGGGAGTGTCAGAATTTCTGTGTGTGAGGCGGTTGAGATGTTAACTGAGGTCTGACGGTTTTCGGATTTTGGTATTTTCAAATAGGCCCCTGCCAGGCCG
>CAIKVZ010000105.1 GCA_903830985.1 uncultured beta proteobacterium | reverse complement strand
GAGCCCGTGGTGAGCTTGTTGAGGTCAAAGCCACTGAGCCACTTGCGTCCAAAGCGAAGCGCATCTTTTTGCCGGTCGTTGCAATAGTTGAAGACAAAGTTCACTGCGCGGGCTTGCTTGTTGAGCAAGCCGTTGAGCGGTTTGACCCTGTATCGGTACACGAGCAGCATGCTGGATACAATAACAGTACTCGTGAGCTTATGCAAGCGCTCCGGCGCTACGCGCCGGCCCTCTACCTCCCCGGCCTGAACGCCGGGGTTTCGCGGGAGTTTTGATGACGGCCTCCGCATGAAACGCCACCCCAACAGCACCATCATCACCTGGCTGGCCGTCGGCGCCCTGTCCTTTCTGCTGCTGCCCTGGTATGCGATACAGGACAGTGCCTGGTACCTGGTGCTGCCGCAGGTATTCGGTGATGCGACCAGTGCCAGCGGACTGGTGCAGGCGGCGTTGCATGGCCGGGTCTGGCTCTGGCTGGGCGCTGCCGGTCTGGCGCTGGCCAGCGTGTCGCTGCTGCACCCGCCGGGCAAACCGCAGGCCCCGTGGCTGCTGGGAGGAGGGCTGGTCGGGACCGTGGGTTTGCTGCTCAGCGGCTTTCTGATCGGGGCCAAAGGCTGGACTTTTGTCTGGCTCAACAGCGCCTGGGGCGAACTGTCGGTGAACCAGTTCGGCCTGGGAATCGGCGGCTTTCTGACCCTGGCTTCGCTGGTGCTGTTGCTGGCCTTCGGCCTGGCGCGGCGCGGCGCCTTCAAGGGCGACCTGTTCGCCGCCGCCAGCGTCGTGGGCTGCGCCTTTTTGCTGCTGCTGTTCATCGCCTATCCGGTGGGGCGCGCCCTGTACAGCGCCTTTCTGGGCGAAGAAGGGCAGTGGAGCGCCGGCGCGTTCGCCACGCGTCTGGCCACGGGACGCATCTGGAGCCTGGACTGCCTGGTGGGCGGTCAGCGCTGCGGCGTGGCCTGGAACACGCTGTTCCTGGCGCTGCTCACCGCTGCCGGCACCACGCTGCTGGGCACCATGCTGGCGCTGCTCGCAGAACGCGGCAACCGCCGCCTGCAGGCGCCGCTCAAGGTGCTGGCCATGCTGCCCATCATCACGCCGCCCTTCGTCGTGGGCCTCGGCCTGATCCTGTTGCTGGGGCGTGCCGGGGTGGTGAACCAGTTCCTTGAATACGCTTTCGGCATCGAACCGACGCGCTGGTTTTACGGGGCCTTTGGCGTCTGGGTGGCGCAGCTTTTTGCCTTCACGCCCATCGCCTTCATGATCATGCGCGGCGTGGTGCAGGGCGTCTCGCCCAGCCTGGAAGAGGCCGCATTGACGCTGCGCGCCGATCCTCTGCGCACCTTCTTCAGCATCACGCTGCCGCTGCTCAAGCCGGGGCTGGCCAACGCCTTTCTCGTGGGCTTCATCGAAAGCATGGCCGACTTCGGCAACCCCATCATCGTGGGCGCGCAGTTCTCCGTGCTGTCCACGGAGATCTTCTTCGCCATCGTGGGCGCACAAAACGACCAGGGCATGGCGGCTGCGCTGGCCTGGATCCTCACCGGCTTTGCGCTGGCGGTGTTTGCCCTGCAGCGTGGCCTGCTGGGGCGGCAGAACTTCACCACCGTCAGCGGCAAGGGCGACTCGGGCCTGCCCATGGCCCTGCCTGCCGGCGTGCACAGGCTGATTTCGTCCGTGGCCCTGCCCTGGCTTGCCTTCACGGTGGTGATCTACCTGTTCGCCTTTGCCGGCGGTTTTGTGCAGACCTGGGGCCGCGACTACACGCTCACGCTGGCGCACTTCAACACGGCTTTTGCCCTGGAGTGGGGGCCTTTCGGTGTGGTCTGGGCCGGCACCGCGTGGAACTCGCTGTTCACCACGCTCAAGCTCGCCGCTGGCGCGGCGCCGGTCACGGCGGGTCTGGGCCTGCTCATTGCCTGGCTGCTGGCGCGAACCGAATTCCGCGGCCAGGGGCTGTTCGAATTTGCCGCGCTGCTGGCCTTTGCCATACCCGGCACGGTGCTCGGCGTGAGCTACATCCTGGCCTTCAACGTGCCGCCGTTCGAGCTCACCGGCACGGCGCTGATCATCATGCTGTGCTTCATGTTCCGCAATCTGCCGGTGGGCGTGCGCGCCGGCACGGCGGCCTTCAAGCAGCTCGACCGATCCCTGGACGAGGCCTCGCTGATGCTGCGTGCGTCCATGGCGCAGACGCTGTGGCATGTGGTGTTGCCACTGCTCAAACCGGCGCTGGTGGCGGCGCTGGTATACAGCTTCGTGCGCGCCATGACCACCGTGAGCGCGGTGATCTTTCTGGTCACGGCCGAGAACGAACTGGCCACCACCTACATCATCGGCCGCGTGGGCAACGGCGACTACGGCGTGGCGCTGGCCTACTGCACCGTGCTCATCGTGCTGCTGTCGCTGGCCACGCTGCTGATCCAGTGGCTGGTGGGCGAGCGCAGCCTGGGCCGGCGCGCTTCCATCTCTGCCATCGCCACCCATTGACGAGACGACCCCATGAACCAAGGCATTGAATTTCGCCATGTCAGCAAGCGCTACGGCAACGACGCGGCCGCACCGCTGGTGGTGCAGGACGTCAGCTTTGCCGTCCGCAAGGGCACGCTCACCACCATCCTGGGACCCTCGGGTTGCGGCAAGACCACCACGCTGCGCATGATGGCGGGACTCGAGTCCGCGACTTCGGGGCAAATATTTCTCGATGGGCGCGACGTCACGGCACTGGGCCCGGCGGACCGCAACCTGAGCATGATGTTCCAGAGCTATGCGCTGTTTCCGCACATGGACGTGCTGGCGAATGTGGGCTATGGCCTGAAAATGAGCGGTGTCGCCAAGGACGAGACGCGCCGGCGCGCCCAGGCCGTGCTGCATTCCGTGGGTCTGGTTGACTTTGACCAGCGCCGGCCCAGCGAACTCTCGGGCGGGCAGCAGCAGCGCGTGGCGCTGGCGCGCGCCCTGGTGCTGGAGCCCGCGGTGCTGCTGTTCGACGAGCCGCTGTCCAACCTCGACGCCCGACTGCGCCGCGAGATGCGCGAGGAGATCCGCGGCCTGCAGCAGCGCCTGGGTCTGACCGTGGCCTACGTCACGCACGACCAGAGCGAGGCCCTGGCGGTGAGCGACCACATCATCGTGATGCAGGACGGGCGCATCGCGCAGCGCGGCACGCCGCAGGAGCTGTACGAACACCCGGCGAGCGAATTCGTCGCCGGCTTCATGGGCGAGGCCCTGCTGTTTGACGCCACGGCGTTGGCCGACGGTCGGGTGGCGCTGGGGCCTTTGACGCTGGCGGGACCACCGGGACAGCAGCCCGGGCCGGTGAAGGTGGCGGTGCGCCCCGAGGCTTGGCGCGTGCAGCGCAGCGGCGAGGGACTTGCAGCCAAACTGGTCAAGGCGTCGTATCTGGGCAGCTTCTTTGAATACAGCTTCGACACCGAACTGGGCCGGGTGTTTGCGGTGTCGCACGAACTCTCCGACGTGCTGCGGGTGGGGGACGGCGTGGCGCTGAACCTGGCTGAGCACGGCGTCTCCGTGCTGCCGGTGAGGTAACGCAGCGGTAACCGCATCACAGGATAATTGCGCCATGAACCAACTCGACACCCTCAAACAATTCACCACGGTCGTCGCCGACACCGGCGACTTTTTGCAGATCGCCGCCTTCAAGCCGCAGGACGCCACGACCAACCCCTCGCTGATCCTCAAGGCGGTGCAGATGCCGCAGTACCAGCCGCTGCTGCAGGGCACGGTAGCGCAGTTCCGGGAGCGTCCGCTGGACGAGATCATGGACCGGCTGCTGGTGCGCTTTGGCTGCGAGATCCTGTCGCTGATCCCGGGGCGCGTCTCCACCGAAGTCGATGCGCGCCTGAGCTTTGACACCGAGGCCACGGTGGCGCGCGGCGAACGGCTGATCGCGCTGTACCAGGCCCAGGGCATTGGCGCGCAGCGCGTGCTCATCAAGGTGGCCGCCACCTGGGAGGGCATTCAGGCGGCAGCACAACTGGAGCGTCGTGGCATCCACACCAACCTCACGCTGCTGTTTTCCTTCTGCCAGGCCGTGGCCTGCGGCCAGGCCAAGGTGCAGCTGATCTCGCCCTTCGTCGGGCGTATTTACGACTGGTACAAGAAGTCCGCCGGCGCGGCCTGGGTCGAAGCGGACAACACGCTGGCCAACGATCCCGGCGTGAAGTCCGTGCGCCAGATCTACAACCACTACAAGAAGTTCGGCATTGCCACCGAGGTCATGGGCGCGAGCTTTCGCAATGTGGGGCAGATCACGGCGCTGGCCGGTTGTGACCTGTTGACGATTGCCCCCGATTTGCTGGCGCAACTGGCCGCATCGGAGGCGCCATTGGAGCGCGCGCTCAACGCCGCCCAGGCCCGAACCCTGCACCTGAGCCCGGTGAGCTACGACGAGGCGGGTTTTCGCTTTGCCCTGAACCAGGACGCCATGGCCACCGAGAAGCTGGCAGAGGGCATCCGCGCCTTTGCTGTCGACACGGTGAAGCTGGAGCAACTGCTGCTCGCCGCCTGAATCCGTACCTGCCCAGCCACCGTAACGAAGCGCTTCATGAACTCCACCACCCAACGCAGCCGATGTGACCAAACCGCAGCCTGGAGCGCCTTGCACCAGCAGTTTGAGGCGCAAGGCCGCAGTTTCGATCTGCGCCAAGCCTTTGCAGCGCAGCCGCAGCGCTTTGCCGACTTCAGCCAGAGCGCGCCGCACGTCTTTGCCGACCTGTCGAAGAACCTGATCGACACGGCGACGCAGCAACTGCTGCTCGAACTGGCGCGCGAATGCCGCGTGGAGCAGCACCGCGACGCCATGTTTGCCGGAGAGAAAATCAACCACACCGAGCAGCGCGCGGTGCTGCACACCCTGCTGCGCACGCCCGACACGGCGGCCGCTGCGGCGCAGGCTAAAGAGCGGCAGTTGGGCGCGGAGCTGCGCGACGTGCACGCCACGCTCAACGCCATGCTGGCCTACGCGCAGCAGGTGCGCGCCGACCAGGCCATCACCGACGTGGTGAACATCGGCATCGGCGGCTCGGACCTGGGACCGCAGATGGCGGTGCTGGCGCTGGACAGCTTTGCCACCACGGGCAAGCGCCTGCACTTCGTGGCCAACGTCGACGGCCATGAACTGGCCGCGGTGCTGCAGCGCCTGCGACCCGAGAGCACGCTGTTCCTGATCGCGTCCAAGACCTTCACCACCATTGAGACCATGACCAACGCGCGCTCGGCCAAGCAGTGGTTTGAAGCCAACGGCGGCACCGACATCGCAAGGCACTTTGCCGCGCTCACGACCAACGTGGCGGCAGCGAATGCCTTCGGCATCGCCACCACCTTTGGCTTCTGGGACTGGGTGGGCGGGCGCTACTCGATGTGGTCGGCGATCGGTCTGCCCATCGCCATCGCCATCGGCGCCGACGGCTTTCGCGATTTTCTGGCCGGTGCCCACGCCATGGACGAGCACTTTCGCAGCACTGCCCTGGAGCAGAATCTGCCGGTGCGGCTCGCCCTGCTGGACCTGTGGTACCGCAATTTCCACGGCTTCTCCAGCCGCTCCATCGCGCCCTATCACAGCGCCCTGCGCCGCCTGCCGGCCTACCTGCAGCAACTCGAGATGGAGAGCAACGGCAAGCGCGTGGATGGCACCGGGCAGGCCCTGCCCTATGGCACTTCGCCCGTGCTCTGGGGCGAGCCCGGCACCAACGGCCAGCACGCCTATTTCCAGATGCTGCACCAGGGAACGGACGTCGTGCCGCTGGAGTTTGTGGCGGTCAAGAAAGCCAGGCACGCGCTGCCCGGGCACCACGAGTTGTTGCTGGCGAATGTGCTGGCACAGGCGCAGGCGCTGATGGTCGGCAAGGCGGACGCGGGCGGACATCGCCACTTTCCCGGCAACCGCCCCAGCACGTTCCTGCTGCTGGAGGATTTGACGCCTGCCAGCCTGGGCGCATTGATCGCCCTGCAGGAGCACCGGGTGTTTGTCAGCGGTGCGCTGTGGGGCATCAACAGCTTCGACCAGTGGGGCGTGGAACTGGGCAAGGTGTTGGCCGTGGACATTGCGCCGCGCCTGCAAAGCGGGGACTGCACGGGGCTGGACGCCTCCACCGCCGGACTGCTGCAACGCTTGCGCAGCGCCTGAGGCTGCGATATGGCGCGGGCTGCAGTACCGCTGAGCCAGCAACAAGCCCGCCACTTTCAGCTCGCGGCGCAGGGACTGCTGCAAGCGCCGTCCAGAACCGCCACGCCGCAGGCACTGCGCCGCTGCATCGCGCGCATGCAACTGCTGCAGATCGACACCATCCACGTGGTGGCGCGCAGTCCCTACCTCGTCCTGTATTCGCGCCTCGGGCCCTACCCCCAGCCCTGGCTGGATCAGGCGCTGGCGCAAGCCAAGCTGTTCGAGACCTGGGCGCATGAAGCCTGCTTCGCCCCGGTAGCGGACCTGGCGCTGCACCGCGCCTACAACGCGCAGGCGCGCCAGCACTGGGGCCTGGCGCAAGGCCAGCGCCAGCACCGTGAGCAGCGCGGGCAACTGGACCAGTTGCTGGCCCATGTGCGGGAGGTCGGCCCCGTCAAGTCATCCGACTTTGCGCGCAGCGACACGCGCGCCAGCGCCTGGTGGGGTTGGAAGGACGAGAAGCAGTGGCTCGAAGCCCTGTTTGCCACGGGTGAACTGATGGTGGCTCGGCGGGAGAATTTTCAGCGGGTTTACGACCTGCCCGAGCGCGTGCACCCAGCGCTGGCCACGCTGGACTTGCCCGACACCGAAGCGGTGCATGCCGCCTTCATTGAGAAGTCCGTTGCGGCCCTGGGCATCACGCAGGCGCGCTGGATCAACGACTACTTCCGCCTCAAGCCGCGCCTCAAGGACAGCGATCTGGTTGACCTGGTGGGGCAGGGTGTTTTGCTGCGTGTGGCCGTTGACGGCTGGTCGGTGCCGGGGTACGTCCATGCGTCGAACAAGGTCCTGTTGAAGCAGGCTTTGCAGGACAAACTGCTGGCCACCCACACCGCGCTGCTGTCGCCCTTCGATCCCCTGATCTGGGACCGGGAGCGCGTGCAGACGATGTTCAATTTCGACTACCGGCTGGAGTGCTACACGCCTGAGGCCAAGCGCCAGTTCGGCTACTTCGTGCTGCCTCTGTTGCACCGCGGCGCGCTCATCGGACGCGTGGACGCCAAGGCCCTTCGAGCCGAAGGCGTGTTCGAAATCAGGGCTTTGTTTCTGGAACCGGGCGTGTCGCTGGGGGATGACGACATCGAGGCCCTGGCCGCAGCCTTCAAGGCCTGCGCCGAATGGCACGGTACGGCACAAGTGCGCATCACCCGAACCGCCCCCGTGGCGCTGCGCGACAAGTTTCAGAGGGTCTTGCGACGCCCGATTTGATTTTGCTTTTTTATTGTGCATACAATAAAGACATGCGACTGAGTTTCGATCCGGCCAAGAATGAGCGCAATATTCAGCAAAGAGGCTTGGACTTTTCCCTGGTTGCAGATTTTGAATGGGCTACGGCTGTGATGGTGGAGGACCTTCGCAAGGACTACGGAGAACGGCGTTTTCTGGCGCTTGGGCGTATCGGCGTGCGTCTGCACGCGCTGGTCTTCACGCCGCGCGCCGAAAGTTTGCATGTCATCAGCCTGCGCAAAGCGAATACCCGAGAGTTGAAACATTATGAAAAAACGCCCCGACCCTGAACTGCTGGACGACGACAACCCCGAGTGGACTTCAGCTGATTTCGCACGCGCACGGTCGGCCAAGGAAGTGCTGCCAGAACTGTTTGGTGCACAGGCGGCCAAGGCCATGCTCAAGCCCAGAGGACGCCCGACGGCCGAGGTGGTGAAGGACCGGATCACCATTCGCTTGTCGCCCGAAGTGACCGAAGCGTTCCGTGCCAGCGGAAGCGGCTGGCAGACGCGCATGGATGCGGCGCTGAAGGATTGGCTGCGCACGCACTCGCCAAGTTGAATCAGTTCGATTGACCGACGCAGCCAACCATCACGAAGTATTACGACAGCCCCAAAGCAAAACCCCCGCAAGGCTCGCATTATATGGTGTAGCTAGTCGTTACTATTAGCCCCCTAAATTGCCACTCTTGAATCCAAGAGTGGCAATTTTTACTTGAAAGTCTTATAGCTATGGTTTAATATTACAACTAATTGTAAGACACTTACTAATTCAATGAACGGCCAGCAGCGCTCCGAACAAAACCTTGCCACCTTCCTCTCTTGGGTGGCCAGTAAAACCGATCCCGATTTCCGTGAGATGGTCATGCGCGGTCAGTTGTCCCGTCAGGAGATTGCCCGCGAGTGCGGTTTCGCCAAGTCCGTGCTGCTACAGAACCCGCGCGTCAAAGATGCCCTGCGTCTGTTGGAAGAGCAACTACGCTCGCGCAAGCTATTGCCGCCCTTGGTCGAGTCAAGTCTTACCAACACTCCCGAACCAGCAACACCCAACCCACGCGCAGCAGCAGACAAAGCGCGTCTGAAACGCCTCGAAGCAGAAAACGCCTCACTGCGGGCCGAACTCACTCTGGTGCGCGGGGATCTGGAGCGCTTTCGGCTGATCGATGAGGTGCTGTGCAGCACCGGACGCCTGCCACGATGAATGCACCAGTAGTGACCGTGCGGGTGAGTGCGGTGCGTAGCCAGAACCCGTATGGGCGAGGCGGTGCCATCTTTACCGGGGTCGAGGTGGACGATAGAGGTTGGCGCGTTGACGCCAAGACCCACTATGTCATCAAAGCCTCCAGCCAATTGCTGCAAGCTCCCGTTGAATGCGGTCAACTTTGGCGGGTTACTGGGCAATCTGAACCCAACACCATCATCGTCAATGGCTACCGCCTCACCGAGTCCACTATCACCCCGGATGCCATGGAAATGCTGCGCCCCTCGGGTGAGCACATCATTACCCTGCTCGGACAGGGTGAAGCGTTTGAAGGGATTGGCGAAGTCAAGGCGCGGCGGTTGTGGGAGCACTTTGGGGATACCTTGTATGCCGTGCTGGACCAGTCGGATGTGGACCGACTCGAAGAGGTATTGCCACGGGCCATGGCGCAACGGCTGGCCGATGCCTGGCTGCAATGGGGCAACACCTTCACTCTGCAATGGCTGCAGTCCAAGGGATTCGCGGTATCGCTGGGTCGCAAGGTACTGAACTTCTACGGCAAAGACGCGGCCAACCGGATTGAGGATGACCCTTATCGGCTGCTCAGCTTTGCCGCCAAATGGGTCACCGTAGACAGCCTGGCCCAAAACAACTTTGGCCTGGCTCCCGCCGATCCTCGCCGACTCGCCGGTGCGGTGGAGGAAGCCCTGTACGCCGCATTCGATGCGGGTCACACCTGCATCCCAGAGCCGGAACTTCTGCGCAGGCTGCGGGCGCTGTTGGAATCCAACGATCTTGCGAAATCTGCTGTCCTACAGGCCGAATCCCTGGTGCGGTTCATTCGCCAAGGGGATAGGCTGCACGCGCCAGGGCCCTATGTCATGGAGCGCGGTGTAGCCCAGGCCATCGCTAGTCGGATTGCCAGTCGGATCACCAAGGCGCTCTCCTTACTGGACGAGGGTTCACTGGCCGCGCACATCGCCGACTACCAGGCGCAGGGAAATATCACCCTGCACTACAAACAGATCGAGGCACTCGCGTTGGCCAACGCCCATCCGTTTTGCGTCATCACCGGAGGTGCCGGGACGGGCAAGACCACCGTGTTGCGAGGCCTGTTTCAACTCTACGCGCTGGCGGGCTATACCGTCTACTCCATGGCGCTTTCCGGGCGGGCGGCCAAACGGATTGGTGAGGCGACAGGCCACAGCGCGCAGACCATTGCGGGCTTTCTCAAACACTTCAGTGCGGACGGCGCACAGAACGCGGTGGTGGTGATTGACGAAGCCTCGATGGTGGATCTGCCCTCCGCATACCGGGTCTTGCGGCATCTCCCGCAGCATTACCGGGTCGTTCTGGTGGGTGACCCCAACCAATTGCCCCCGGTGGGCCCGGGTCTGCTGTTGCATGAACTGGCCCACCACGCCCAAGTACCTGTTGTGGAACTCACCCAAATCAAGCGTTATGGCGGTGCCATTGCCGATGCTGCGGCTTTGATTCGGGATGGAGAGTGGCCGTCACTTGTAGATGATGCCCAAGCCGAAATTGCCTTTGTTCCCTGTACGCTGGATCAAATCAACGCAGTCGTGCTGGGCCTGTACGACCAGGACCGCAGTGGAAGTCAGATTCTGTGCGCCACGCGCAATGCGGCCTTCGGTGGTATGAATGCCATCAACACGCTGTGTCAGAGCCGCATCAATGCCCACGGTGAGGCACTGATGACCTGGAACCCGGAGTTCGACCAGCCACAGGGCACAGGTCTGCGGGTAGGCGACCCCGTCATCTGCCTGCGCAATGACTGGGAGATCGATTTGCAAAATGGTTCCTTGGGTGTCTTGATGTCCGCAAAGCCTGCAGCACCTGACAAGGCACCCGGCAGCCGCATTGGCAGCATTCTGTGGGACGACGGGCGCACGCTGGACCTGACCGCCGACTTGTTGACCCATTTGGAACTGGCCTATGCCATCACCATTCACAAGGCCCAAGGCAGTGGCTTTGGTCGGGTCATCATCCCGGTGCGCCACAGCAAGCTCTTGGACCGCACCCTGCTGTACACCGCCGTGACGCGGGCAGAACAACAGGTGATTCTGGTGGGTGACGTACAGGCTGCGAAGGCTGCCGTGCTGGCTCCGCGCCATTCGGAGCGCAGGTATGTGGCACTTGGCGTCATGCTGGAAGCGGAACTGCGCGAACAGTTGGCGACGTTGAAAGGGACAATCTGATGCAGCACACCACCATTCGCGGAAAAGTGCACCGTGACAACACCGGCGTGGTCGCGGAAATACCCATCATCGTGACCGAGCACGGCCCCTTGCAGCCGCTGGTGGATTACCTGCTGGCCCATGTACAGGTGCGTAGCCATGCGTGGATGCTCAAGGTCACGCAAGCAGTGGGTCTGCTGCTGGACTACATGGCGGCCAACCATGACTGCTTTGACGACCCCAAGGACTTGTTTGAGACCTTCACGCAGCGCCTGTACACCGGCACGGTAGGCAATGATGGCACCGACCCCAGTGGACTGTATTGGCAGGGCCGCAATCCCCCGGTCGTGCGGGTATTGGTTAACTCCATCTCAGCCTTCTCGGACTGGATGGCGAAGAAGTCGGGAACGAGGCCGCTCAATCCTTGGCGAGAGGCCACCCGAGGCGAAGAAATGCTGGCCTGGGCTGCGTGGCATCAAAAACGAGATCGCGCCTTTCTGGCGCACACCTGGGACCGAGAAACCGCATCTCTAACCATGACCCGTGCCCGCAATACGCTACTCAAGCGAACACCCATCATTGACCATGAACCGGTGAAGCGGTTTCCCGATGACCGGATAAACGATCTGTTGTTTAAGGGATTCATCGTTCCGGGCAAGCACAAGAGTCCACGGCTCGAAGAGCGGTTGAACCTGCGCGACATCCTGATCACCATGCTGATGCATTACGGCGGTCTTCGGATGTCCG
>CAIKVZ010000104.1 GCA_903830985.1 uncultured beta proteobacterium | reverse complement strand
GAAAAACGCATCATGTTCCGTCGGGCCATGAAGCGCGCCATGCAAAACGCCATGCGTCTGGGTGCCCTGGGCATCAAGATCATGTCGTCGGGTCGCTTGAACGGTATTGAAATCGCCCGTTGCGAGTGGTATCGCGAAGGTCGCGTGCCACTTCACACCCTGCGCGCCGATATCGACTATGGCACATCGGAAGCAAAAACCACGTACGGCATCATCGGCGTCAAGGTCTGGGTCTACAAGGGCGATACGCTGGGTCGCAATGACCTGCCGGCCGCTGTTGAAGCCCGTCCTGAAGACGACCGTCGCCCACGTGGCCCGCGTCGCGATGACCGTGGTCCCCGCCCCCCGATGGGTGACCGTCCTCCGGCCCGTGCCGTGCGAGCGCCTGTCGGCGTGAGCAGTGCACCTGCCGATGGAAGCGACAAACCTGCTGAAGCGCTTGGCGCTGACGCCCAAAAAACTACCGTTAAGCGCGTCCGCAAGGTTACCGCGCCGGGCGCTGCACCCGCAGTGGCTGACGGTAAAGGAGAATAACTATGTTGCAACCCGCTCGTCGCAAATACCGCAAAGAGCAAAAAGGTCGGAACACCGGCATCGCCACCCGGGGTAGCTCGGTCGCGTTCGGTGACTTTGGCCTGAAGTGTACGGACCGCGGCCGTTTGACGGCCCGTCAGATCGAAGCCGCACGTCGCGCCATTTCCCGGCACGTCAAGCGCGGTGGTCGCATCTGGATCCGCGTCTTTCCAGACAAGCCAATTTCGCAGAAGCCTGCCGAAGTTCGCATGGGTAACGGCAAGGGCAATCCCGAATACTACGTGGCTGAAATTCAGCCAGGAAAGATCGTGTTTGAAATCGTTGGCGTGACCGAAGAGTTGGCACGTGAGGCGTTCCGTCTGGCTGCGGCCAAGCTGCCCCTGCGTACGACTTTTGTCGCCCGCATGGTCGGCCAGTAATTCAGGAGAATGAAGAAATGAAAGCTGCTGAACTGCGCCTAAAAGATATCGCCGGCCTGCAGGTGGAAGTCAAAGCGCTGCAAAAAGCACACTTTGGCCTGCGCATGCAAAAAGCCACGCAACAACTCAACAACACTTCGACGCTGCGCTCCACGCGCCGCGACATTGCTCGCGCCAAGACCATTCTTGTGCAAAAGCAAAGTGCTGCAACCCCCGCCAAATAAGGAGTCCCCATGACGGAAGCTAAAAAATCCCTCAAGCGCACCTTGGTTGGCAAGGTGGTCAGCGACAAGCGTGCCAAGACAGTCACCGTGCAAATTGATCGTCGCGTCAAGCACGAGCTCTACGGCAAAATTGTTGGCAAGTCGAGCAAGTACCACGCCCATGACGAAAAAGGCGAATACAAGTTGGGCGACATCATCGAGATCACCGAAAGTCGGCCGATTTCGAAGACCAAGAACTGGGTTGCCGTGCGCCTGGTTGAAAAGGCGGTAGCAGTCTAAGTCCATTCAGGACCTCACTGCGCCCCAAAGCCGAAACGACCCACAATGTGGGTCGTTTTCTTTTTTGTGCGACGACAACTTGCGCCCGCAGGTTAGTCATCGTTGATATTTTTAGGAGCTGAACATGATCAAAATTGGTGACACCCTTCCTGCAGCAACCCTGATGGAATATGTCGAAATCGAAGGTGGCGGCTGCAGCATCGGCCCGAACCCCGTGGATGTGGCCAAGGCCACGGCCGGCAAGACCATTGCCTTGTTCGCCCTGCCGGGTGCTTACACACCGACATGCTCAGCGAAACACGTTCCCGGTTACGTCGAGCATTTCGATGCCTTCAAAGCCGCTGGAGTGGACGAGATCTGGTGCGTCAGCGTGAACGATGCCTTCGTCATGGGCGCCTGGGCGCGTGAGCAGAAGACTGCCGGCAAGGTCCGTATGCTGGCCGACGGCAGCGCGGCTTTCGCCCAAGCCACGGGCCTGACCCTGGACCTGACCTCAAAGGGAATGGGCCTGCGCAGCAATCGTTATTCCATGCTGGTCAAGGACGGGAAGGTTGTAAGCCTGAACAACGAAGGTCCAGGCAAGTTTGAAGTCAGCGACGCCGCCACTTTGCTGGCCCAGGCCAAGGGCTGAACCCCTGTGCGCGCCGGCCTTTACGCAACGCCTGAGCGATTAAGTTTCTAGCGGAGCGAGACCGGCCCCACGGCTACCTTGAGGTAGTGTGCACCAGGCAAAGGGTTGTGATAGTAGGGGGGAATCTCCTCGAAACCCAACTCCTCGTACAGCGCCCTGGCCGCTTCCATCTCGTCCAGCGTATCCAGCAGCACCCAGTCGTAACCGAGACGGTGCGCATCGTCGAGTATGGCCTGAGCGAGATGTCGCCCCAGGCCCAGCCCACGAAAACCAGGCCGCACATAAAGCCGCTTCATTTCTGCCGCGTTTGCGATGTCCACACTGTCCAGGGGACGCAGCGCGCAGCAACCGGCGACGGTATCGGCAACCATGGCGAGAAGCAAACTTCCTCGTGGAGTCGCGTAGTCACCAGGCAGGGTCAGCAGTTCCGACTCAAAATCCTGAAAACACAAGTCCACGCCAAGTCCTGCGGCATAGTCGCGAAATATCCGTCGGCTCGACTCGATCTCGGCTGCGCTTTCGGGCGTAATCAGGTGCCAGTTTGAAGAGTTCAATGGAGATTGCCGGGTAGATCTTGCAAACTGCAGTTTATCCTCAGGCGCAACATGCCAACAACGACCACACAAACACCAGCCGAAAACTCCCGACAAAGAGCACTGGTGGTCGACACCAACGTGGTGCTCGACCTGTGGGTTTTCCTCGATCCTGGTGCAGCCAAAATCACTGCGGCCACACATTCTCTGGAGTGGCGCTGGATCGCCAGCCAGCCCATGCGCGACGAACTGGCGCGGGTGCTGGACTACCCGCATATTTCTGCCCGGCTCCAGCGCAATGGCATCACCGGCCTTCAGGTATTAGCGCAATACGACGCCCAGGTGCTGCTGGTTGCATGTGCGCCACAGGCCAGCGCGATTTGCAGGGACCCTGATGATCAAAAATTCATAGACCTGGCAGTGCTGCATGCTGCCACGCTGGTCAGCAAGGACAAGGCGGTGCTAGCTCTGAAGAAAAAGATGACCAGATTGGGCGCTGAAGCGCGGACCACTGCCGCCTTTGATGCCTGAAGGCCGTCCGACAAAGTCACTCGGTCTGCGCCTTGAGCGCCAGGGCCGCTTCGTACAAAACATTGCGCGCGCTGCCAGTGATCTCCGCAGCCAGCTTGACCGCGGTCTTGAGCGGCAGTTCTGCCAGCAGCAGTTTGAGCACAACCAGATCCGCACCCTGATCCACCGCCACATGAATCGGGTGCAGCACAAGCACGAACTCGCCGCGCTGTCTCGGCACATGGGCCAGCAACCAGTCACTCAAGCCCAGCGCCGGCAGTGTCACTATCTCCTCGAACTGCTTGCTCAACTCCCTTGCCACCGTCACGGGGCGCTCACCCAGCACGCCCAGCGCACCCAGTAAGGCGGCTATGCGGTGCGGCGCTTCCAGCAGCACCACGGCACGGGGTTCGGCTGACCAAAGGGCCACCGCCGCCTCGCGTTCCATCGCCTTGGTCGGAGGAAACCCGGCAAACACGAAACCGCCTTCCTGCACGATGCCGGCGACACTCAGCGCCGTGGTGATGCTGCTGGCCCCCGGCAGCGGCACCGCCCGCAACCCGGCCGCGACCACGGCCGCCACCAGCCGCGCGCCTGGATCGCTGATGGCCGGCGTTCCCGCGTCACTGACGTAGGCCACACGCTGCCCGTCACGCAGGCGCTGCAGCACGGCCTCGCTGGCCTGGGCCTCGTTGTGCTGGTGCACGGCCATCAATTGGGCGCTGCTTTTCTCTATGCCATAGGCGTGCAGCAGGGTCTGGGTATGGCGCGTGTCCTCGCAGGCGATGCTGTCGGCCAGTTGCAACACGTGCAAGGCGCGCAGCGTGATGTCGGCCAGGTTGCCGATCGGCGTGGCCACCACATAAAGGGCCGAATGCGGATAATGTTGTCCAGCCGCAGCCGCGCTCGCGGCATTCAGGGCAGAAGTAAACGAAGCATTCAATGGCATTCCTCTTGAAGAAAGTTTGCGCCCCGGCGGCGGGAACTTCCACCAGCAGCAAAAGCCGGGGAGACGCGGCCGAAGAAGTTGCGCTGCGCTTTTTGCAGCAGCAGGGCCTGAAATTGGTACAGCGCAATTATCGGACACCGGGGCGCGGTGGCGGCGAGATTGACCTTATCCTGCGCGATACCGACGGCACACTGGTGTTCGTCGAAGTGCGCCAACGTGCCAGCGAGGCGCATGGGGGCGCTGCGGCCAGCGTCAGCGCGGCCAAGCAAGGCCGCATCGTCTTCGCAGCACGCCACTTTCTGCTGAGATGCGGCGCCGCGCCGCCGCCCTGTCGCTTTGACGTGGTCGCAGTGGAGCGAGGAAACGTGCAATGGCTGCGCGCGGCGTTCGATGCGGGCTAGCGGCCTGTCGGACTTTCGACGTGGGCGCGTGCAAATCCGACAGTCTGATACAGAAGTACCGACTTTCGTGAGCCGGGTATCATCGGACCCATGCTAGAGCTTCGCATTCAACAACATTTCATCGACAGCGCAGACCTGAAGTACCAGTCGGCGCAGAGCCTGAGCAAGCCCATTGCCGCAGCTGTCCAGGCCATACTTACATGCGTCACCAGCGGCGGCAAGGTGTTGGCCTGCGGCAATGGCGGTTCGGCAGCGGACGCGCAACACTTTGCCGCAGAGTTTGTCGGCCGCTTCGAGCGCGAGCGGCCCGAGCTCGGCGCCATCGCACTGACCACGGACGCGTCCATCCTGACGGCAGTGGCCAACGACTATGGCTACACCGTGGTTTTTTCGCGCCAGATCAGGGCATTGGGGCTCCCCGGTGACGTGCTGTTGGCCATTTCCACCAGCGGCAATTCAGCCAGCATTCTGGCCGCCGTTGAGGCCGCGCACGAGCGCGAGATGACCGTCGTGGCCCTCACCGGCAAGGGCGGCGGAAAGATGGCCCAGGCCCTGCGCGAAACCGACGTGCACATCTGCGTGCCGCATGACCGCACGGCCCGGATTCAGGAGGTGCACATCCTGGCGCTGCACTGCATTTGTGACGGTGTGGATACCCAGTTACTCGGCGAACAGGAAAGCACACCATGAGATTTAAACTTCGAACTTGGCTGCTGCGCAGTCTGGTCGCAGCCACCTTGTGTGGCAGCCTTGGCGCTTGTGCGCCGCTGCTGGTTGGCGGCGCTGTCATGGGCGGAACGCTGGTGATCACGGACCGGCGGACCTCTGGCGCGCAACTGGAGGACGAAGGCATTGAACTGCGCGGTTTGAGCCGCTTGCAGGACGCCATCGGTGACCGCGGGCACGTCAACATCACAAGCTACAACCGCCAAGTGCTGATCACAGGGGAAGTGGCCAGCGCACAGGACAAGCAAACCATAGAGCAGGTTTTGTCGCGCGTGGAAAACGTGCGCGGGATCGTGAATGAACTGGGTGTGATGGGCACATCCTCCCTGACGCAACGCTCCTCGGACGTGCTGATCTCGGCTCGCATCAAGGCCTCCTTCGTGGACACCAAGGACTTGAGCGCAAACACCTTCAAGGTCGTGACGGAACGCGGCACGGTCTACCTGATGGGGCGCGTCACGCAGACCGAAGGCACGCGCGCTGCCGAAGTGGTGCGCAGTATCCCCGGGGTGCAAAAGGTGGTTCGTATTTTCGAGTACCTCAGCGACGAGGAACTGCGCCAGTATCTGCCGCGACCGCCAGCACTGGCTGCGTCTGCAGCCAAATCGCCCTGAAACAGCGAGCAGGGCGCAATGTTGACGCCCTGTCGCCCGCGCCGGTCAGTCGATTCAGCGCAGGCGCTTGATCAGGCTTGACGTGTCCCAGCGCTGACCTCCCATGCCCTGGACATCGGCATAGAACTGATCCACCAGCGCCGTCACGGGAAGACGCGCCCCGTTGCTGCGCCCTTCTTCCAGCACCAGCCCCAGGTCCTTGCGCATCCAGTCCACGGCAAAGCCAAAATTGAACTGGTCGGCCACCATGGTCTTGCCCCGGTTGTCCAGCTGCCAGCTCTGCGCCGCCCCTTTGCCGATCACTTCCAACACCTGGTTCATGTCCAGCCCGGCTTTCTGGCCGAAAGCGATGGCTTCGCTCAGGCCCTGGACCAGGCCCGCGATGCAGATCTGGTTCACCATCTTGGCGAGCTGTCCGGCGCCGCTCTCACCCAGCAAGGCAAAGGCACGCGAAAACGCCATCGCCACCGGCTGGACCAGCTCGAAGGCGGACGGCTCGCCGCCACACATCACCGTCAACAAACCGTTTTGTGCGCCCGCCTGACCACCCGACACCGGAGCGTCGACAAATTGCAATCCCAGCGCCAGTGCCTGTGCGTGCAACTCACGCGCCACGTTCGCCGATGCCGTGGTGTGGTCGACAAAGATGGCGCCGGACTTCATGCCTGCAAATGCGCCCTGTTCACCCAACGTGACGCTGCGCAAGTCGTCGTCATTGCCGACACAGCAGAACACGATGTCCGCGTCCGCCGCCGCCAAGCGCGGGCTGGGGGCCGAACTCGGGCCCGCCGTCTGCGCGAACTCTTCGCACCAGGCGGCAGATTTTTGTGCGCTGCGGTTGTACACGCGCACGCTGTGCCCGGCGCGGGCCAGATGCCCCGCCATGGGGTAGCCCATGACACCCAGCCCCAAAAATGCGACACGCCGGGACGGTGTGGGCTCGTAAGTCTTGTCGTTGATATTGGCCATGAAGCTGATGTGTGTAGTGATTTGTTGGCTGGGGGCTAAATGATGGAGAAGTTCTCGGTCCCGGCGGCCAGGTCCTGGGTCTTGGCACGTCGACTGGAAAGCTTGATCTGCAGACGCAGATCGTTCACCGAATCGGCATTGCGCAGCGCGTCCTCGTAAGTGATGAGGTTGTTTTCATAGTTGTCAAACAGCGACTGATCAAAGGTCTGCATGCCCAGGTTGCGGCTCTTCTTCATGATCTCCTTGATCTCGGTCACCTCGCCCTTGAAGATCAGGTCGCCGATCAGTGGCGTATTGAGCAGGATCTCGATCGCGGCCACGCGACCTTTGCTGTTTTGCCGCGGAATCAGGCGCTGCGACACCATCGCCTTGAGATTGAGTGACAGGTCCATGAGCAGTTGCGAACGCCGTTCTTCCGGAAAAAAGTTGATGATTCGGTCCAAGGCCTGGTTCGCGCTGTTGGCGTGCAGCGTCGCCATGCACAGGTGGCCGGTTTCCGAAAAGGCCACAGCGTGCTCCATGGTTTCGCGATCGCGCAACTCACCCATGAGAATCACGTCCGGGGCCTGGCGCAAGGTGTTCTTCAGCGCAGCTTCCCAACTTTCCGTATCCAGACCCACTTCGCGCTGCGTGACCACACAGTTCTTGTGCGGGTGCACGAACTCCACAGGGTCCTCGATGGTGATGATGTGACCATAGGAGTTCTCGTTGCGCCAATCCACCATGGCGGCCAGCGACGTCGACTTGCCCGATCCGGTGCCGCCCACCATGATGCAAAGCCCTCGTTTGACCATGCTGATTTCCTTGAGCACCTGCGGCAAGCCCAGGCCGTCGATCGTCGGTGGCGTGCCGGGAATCACGCGCATCACCATGCCCACCTTGCCTTGCTGGATGAAGGCATTCACGCGAAAGCGTCCGATGCCCGGAGGCGAGATCGCGAAATTGCACTCCATGGTGCGCTCGAACTCGGCCGTCTGGCGGTCGTTCATGACCGCGCGCGCCAAAGCCAGCGTATGACCAGCGTTCAACGGTTGGGGTGAAACCTTGGTGATTTTTCCGTCAACCTTGATGGCAGGCGGAAAATCGGCGGTGATGAACAGGTCACTGCCGTTGCGACTGTTGAGCAACTTGAGCAAATCGTTGATGAATACACTGGCCTGATCACGTTCCATAACCGTCTCCCATGTTGCCGCAAACCTTGCGCGCGTTGCCCATCGCCATCAGCCCGGAAAGTTTTCCGGGATCTTGGCCTTGCTGCGCGCCTCGGCGGCGCTGATCACATTGCGTCGCACCAGGTCCATCAGGTTCTGGTCCAGGGTTTGCATGCCCACGCTGGAACCGGTCTGGATGGAGGAGTACATCTGCGCCACCTTGGCTTCGCGGATCAGATTGCGAATGGCACTGGTGCCGAGCATGATTTCGTGCGCCGCCACGCGGCCCTGTCCGTCCTTGGTCTTGCACAGCGTTTGCGAGATCACGGCCTGCAGCGATTCGGACAGCATGGCGCGGATCATTTCCTTTTCCTCGGCCGGGAACACGTCGATGATGCGGTCGATGGTTTTGGCGGCGCTTGAGGTGTGCAGCGTGCCGAAGACCAGGTGACCGGTTTCCGCCGCGGTCATGGCCAGGCGGATGGTCTCCAGGTCGCGCATTTCCCCCACCAGAATCGCGTCCGGGTCTTCCCGCAAGGCCGAGCGCAGGGCGGCGGAGAAGCTCAGGGTATGCGGCCCCACTTCCCGCTGGTTGATCAGACACTTCTTGGATTCGTGGACAAATTCGATCGGATCTTCCACCGTCAGGATATGGCCGTACTCGGTCTCGTTCAGGTAGTTGACCATGGCCGCCAGCGTGGTCGACTTGCCCGAGCCAGTGGGTCCCGTGACCAGCACCATGCCGCGTGGCTTGAGCGCCAGATCACCAAAAATTTTCGGCGCATTCAACTGCTCGAGCGTCAGAATTTTCGAGGGAATGGTGCGCAGCACGGCGCCACAGCCGCGGTTGTGGTTAAAGGCATTCACCCGAAAGCGCGCCAGGCCTTCAATTTCGAAGGAAAAGTCCACCTCCAGAAACTCTTCGTAGTTCTTGCGCTGCGTGTCGTTCATGATGTCGTACACCATGGACTGCACGGTCTTGTGGTCCAGCGGGTCGACATTGATGCGCCGCACGTCGCCATGCACCCGGATCATCGGCGGCAGGCCGGCCGACAGGTGCAAGTCGGAAGCCTTGTTCTTGACGCTGAACGCCAGCAGTTGAGTAATATCCACCCATATCCCCTGAGAGTTTGTTCGACCGACTGCAATTATGACGACCATTGGTGAAAACCTCGAAAGCGTGCGCAAACGCATTCACGCAGCCTGCCTGCCGGCGGGCCGCGAACCCACCGCGGTGCGCCTGCTGGCGGTCTCCAAAGCCCAGGGCGCCGACGCTCTGGCCCAGGCCGTGGGCGCCGGCCAAACCGCCTTTGGCGAGAACTACATCCAGGAAGCGCTGAGCAAGATGGCCCTGTTGCAGCACCTGCCGATCGAATGGCATTGCATAGGCCCGATCCAGAGCAACAAGACGAGGTTGGTGGCCGAGAACTTTGCCTGGGTGCACAGTGTGGACCGACTCAAGACCGCACAACGCCTGAGCGAGCAGCGCCCGGCCCACTTGCCGGACCTGCAGGTTTGCCTGCAAGTCAATATTGACGGCGGCACCAGCAAGGCCGGCGTGGCGCCGCAAGATGCACTGATGTTGGCGCAACAGGTCGCGGCCCTGCCACGGCTGGCGCTGCGCGGTCTGATGACCATTCCCGAGCCGGCCGAGGACTTTGCCCAGGCGTGCGCGGTGCATGAAAGAACGCGAGTGCTGTTTGATGTCCTGTGCGCCAGCGGTCTGCGCCTGGACACCTTGTCCATGGGCATGTCCGAGGACCTGGAAGCGGCCGTTCAATCGGGCAGCACCTTGGTGCGCGTGGGCAGTGCCATCTTTGGCGCACGTCCGGGCAGATCCCAATGAGGTCATTTCCCGCGCAGGCTTGACTCAGGCTGCGCGCTTTCGACCATAATCCCGCCACGAGTTGTTGCCCGGAACCCGCGACAGCGAACCTTGTCCTTGTGCTGCGGGACATGATGTCCAGGGTTCGTGACAGCGAATTTTGATCCGCCACCACCATGCCCATGCGTCTGCAAACCTTCGTCCAACCCCTTCACTGTGAGAGGGGACCCCTGTGAACTACACCGAGTCGAGAGAGCAAAGCGCCGAGATACTGCGCACCGTGCTGAGTCACCTGGGGCAGCACGACGCCGCGTTTCATCCGGTCAGCTTCGCGCTCTGGTACGAACACGTGGCTGGCATCAACCCGCGTCTGTCGCAGCAACTCAAGCCCCTGTTGGACAGCGGAGCGCGCCTGACCGAAGCCAAGGTGATGGAACTGTTTCGCGCCTATATCGCGCCCGTGGACCAGCAGGCGGTCGAGCAGATCAGCGGTCGCTTTGCCCGCGCCATGGTGGGTCTGGCCGAGTCTGCGGCCCGCACCGGTGACGATGCAGGCCGATTCGGCGATCAACTCACGGGACTGGTGCAGGCGCTACAGGCGGGAGGCAGCTTGGAACCCCACGTGCATCAGGCGCTGGAAAACACCGCCGGCATGCGCCATTCGGCCCAAGCCCTGCAGCAGCAGGTGGCCAGCAGCCGCCAGGAAATCGAACAACTGCAGGCCGAGTTGGGGCGAGTGCGTGACGAAGCCCTGCTGGACCCGCTGACCCGCGTGCTGAACCGAAGGGGCTTTGACCAGCGCCTAGCCGCCATGCTGGAGCAGCCCTCCGAACCAGGCCGCGAGCATTGCCTGATCATGCTCGACATTGACCACTTCAAGAAAGTCAACGACACCCATGGTCACGTCACCGGCGACCGCGTGATTCAGGCTTTGGGTGAAGTGCTGCGCGCCAGCGCGGCTGGTGAAACCTGCGCGGTAGCGCGCTATGGTGGCGAGGAGTTCGCGGTGTTGGTGCCACACACCACAATGACGCAAAGCGCCGCGCTGGCCGAAGCCATACGCCAGCGCACCAAGGCGCTGAAGATCCGCAACCGCAAGACCCAGGACGTGCTGCTCACGGTCACAGTTTCCGCCGGCGTCGCCAGCCTGCGCACCGACGAAGACGCGCTCAGCCTGATCGGTCGCGCCGACGCCGCGCTGTACCTGAGCAAGCAGGCGGGACGCGACCGCGTGACCTGCGCCTGATCACACGCTGCACGGGCGCGCCCAGGCGACGTTTACCCCATCTTTACCTCCCGGACAAGCCAGCGCCAAGGGTGCGCGGCACGATGACGGCGAAGTCAACACGAGGGAATAGACTTTGCCCATGAAACAACAGCTCCTGATGATCGAAGACGACACGCGCTTGGCGTCCATGGTGGGGGAATACCTGAGCCAGTCTGGCTTCGACATGGCCTATGCGGTCGATGGCCACTCCGGCCTGAACCAGCTGCAAGGCGGGTGTGACCCGCAGCCGGATCTGGTGCTTCTGGACCTGATGCTGCCCGACATGGATGGCCTGGAGGTCTGCCGGCGCATCCGTGCCCTGCCTGGCGCATTGGCGCAGTTGCCGATCCTGATGCTGACCGCCAAGGGCGATCCCATGGACCGCATTGTGGGACTGGAAATGGGCGCTGACGACTATTTGCCCAAACCCTTCGAGCCGCGCGAGTTGCTGGCCCGCGTGCGCGCCATTCTGCGTCGGCGTGCGCCTGATGTGACCCCGACCACCCAACGCCTGCGCTTTGGCTCACTGGAAATCGACCGCGACGCCCGCACCGTCAGTGTGGGCGACGTCAATTGCGACTTGACGGCCTACCAATTCGATCTGTTGCTGGTGCTGGCCGAGAGATCCGGGCGCGTGCTGTCGCGCGACCAGATCATGGAAGCCGTGCGCGGGCGCGAGCTCGAGGCCTTTGACCGCTCCATCGACGTGCACATGGGCCGCATCCGGTCGGCCATTGAGGTCGACGCCAAGAATCCCAAGCGCATCCTGACGGTGCGCGGTGTGGGTTACGTTTTTGCCAAACAGCAGGACTGACATGGCCGACAGCGTCACGCGCCCGGGCGACGCCGATCGCAAGCTGCCGCTGGCATCGCGCCTGTGGCAAAAACTGTACGTCCGCATCTGGCTGGGCGTGGTGCTGGCGATTGCCGTGCTCACCCTGATGGCCGGCTGGGTCTGGCGCATGACCGCTGACCTCCCGCTGCGCGAACTGGTGGTGCGCGATCAGGTCGGCAACATCGTCGGCCGAGGCGACGCGCACTTTCGGCATGCGCCCGGCGGCGAGCCGCACCCGCCGCCAGAGCTGCGCCAAGTGGAGCCCGATGAGACAACGACGCCCAGCCCGCATGGACCTGGCCCCGAATTCACAGTGCGCATGGAAGACGGCCAGACCTTGCTGATCCATCTGCCGCGCCCGCCTCGGTCCAGTTGGAGCCGGCTGCCCTTCGGCTTTTTCTGGTCGCTGGCACTGGTGGGCGTGGCGGTGGCGCTGGCCACCTACCCGATCGTGCGCAAGCTGACGCGACGGCTTGAATTGCTGCAGCGCGGCGTCGAGCGCTGGGGTGCTGGCGAGCTGTCGGTGCGCGTGCCGGTGCAGGGACGTGACGAAGTGGCGTTTCTGGCAGCCGGCTTCAACCAGGCGGCGCAGCGCATTGAAACGCTGGTGGAATCCGACGCCCGCCTGTTGGCCCAACAACTGGCACTGTTGCAGGCGCAAAAATCTCTGCTGGCCAATGCCTCGCATGAACTGCGTTCACCGCTGGCGCGGATCCGCATGGGACTGGAACTCATGGGCGGCAATGCGAACCCGCATTTTCGAGACGAAATCTCGCGCAACATCGCCGAATTGGACCAGCTGATTGAAGAGATTTTGCTGGCCAGCCGGCTCGATGCGAAGGAGGCCGATCTGGGAACGGTGGAGTCGGTGGACCTTACCGGTCTGGTAGCCGAAGAATGCGCCCGCGTGCAAGCCCTGCTGGAAACCGGCCATCACACCGACGGCACCGGCGCGCCCATCGTGGTCGACGGTGTGGCGCGCCTGCTGCGCCGCTTGGTGCGAAACCTGCTGGAAAACGCGCGGCGCTACAGCGGTGGAGACATCACCGTGCTGCTGAGCGTTGACCACGAGCGCGCCGTGCTCAGCGTGTGCGACCGCGGCCCCGGTGTGCCGGCAGAACTGCGCCAGCGCATCTTCGAGCCCTTCTACCGGCTGCCCGGCGCGAGCGAGCGCGAAGGCGGCGTAGGCCTGGGCCTGTCACTGGTGAAGTCGATTGCCGCGCGCCACGCGGGCTCGGTGCGCTGTGAAGAACATGGCGGAGGTGGCGCCTGCTTTATCGTGGAACTTCCTCTTCCAGCAGCGCCAGCACACGCGCTGGCCTGATGTCGTTCAGGCAGCGCATGTGCGCTCCCGCAGGCAAGGGGCAGATGCGCTCAAAGCAGGGCGCACAGTCCAGCGGCGGCTGATACCAGTCGTCGTTCTTCAGCCACAGCACATGCGCCCTGGCATTCAGTGGCGGTGTATGCAGTGGGCTGGACGAGCCGAACAACGCCACCTGCGCGATCCCCAGACTGGCCGCCACATGCATCAGGCCCGAATCGTTGCTCACCATGGCCTTCGCGCCCGCGATCAAGCACAGGGCCTGATCCAGCGTGGTCTTGCCCGCCATGTCCAGACAGCAATCCGCACGGCGCTGATTCGCCGCTGCCGCGATCTGTGCGCACAGCCCGGCTTCCTTGCCTGAACCGAGCAGCACAACGCGGTGCGACAAACCCTGGGCCAACTCGGCGTAGTGCCCAGCCGGCCAGCATTTGGCCGGACCGAACTCGGCGCCCGGCGCGAAAACGCTGTAGCTGATGCCGGCCAAGCCCAACTCGTTCAGCGCCGCTGTCAAGCGCTCTGGGGAAACAGTCAATTGCGGGCGATCCTGCAGGACGTCGGCCTCGCCGCTGAGCGCCGAATAGAACGCCACCATGGGCGGGCGCCGTTCCTTGGACGGATTCTTCAGCCGGTGCGTCAACAAGCCCACGCGCACCTCTCCCAGGTAGCCGACGCGCTTCGGTATACCCGCGAGCAAGGGCAGCAGGGCACTCTTCAGGGAGTTGGGCAGCACGTAGGCGACATCGAATCGCCCCTGCAATTGCCTCGCCAAGGCGCGCCGCGCCTGGAACTGCAAGCCCCCATGGGCGAAGGGAAATTCCACCACCTCCGCCACCTGGGGCATGGCGCGGTACACCGGCGCCACCCAGGGTAGTGCCCCGACCGTGAGCCGTTCACCGCGCGCGTGCAGACGGCGCAGCAGCGGCTCGGTCATCACCGCGTCGCCGATCCACTGCGGCGCGATGATGAGGGACTTAGTGTCCGCCACCGAAGTGTTCGCCGTCCTTGAGTCGGTACACCGTGCCGCAATAAGGGCACTTGGCTTGGCCGGTATGGGCCACATCCAGGTAGACCTTGGGGTGACTGCTCCACAGCGTCATGTCGGCCTTGGCGCTGGGGCAGTAGACGCCGCCCTGGCCATTGAGGTCCTTGGCAAGCAGTTCAATGGTGGTGTTTTTCATGGTTTAAACCTTGGTGAGCCAATGGGCGTATTTGGGATTGCGGCCGTTGACGATGTCAAAGAACGCGCTCTGGATTTTTTCCGTGATCGGACCGCGCGAGCCGCAACCGAGTTCGATGCGATCGAGTTCGCGAATCGGCGTCACCTCGGCCGCCGTGCCGGTGAAGAACGCCTCGTCGCAGATATAGACCTCGTCGCGCGTGATGCGCTTTTGCACCAACTCCAGACCCAGGTCCTGGCAGATGTGCAGCACCGTATTGCGCGTGATGCCATTGAGCGCACCGGCCGACAGATCAGGCGTGTACACCACACCGTCCTTCACGACGAATACATTCTCGCCAGCGCCTTCCGAGACAAAGCCCGAAGGATCCAGCAGCATGGCTTCGTCGTAGCCCTCGTCCGTGACTTCCATGTTCGCCAGGATGGAATTGGTGTAGTTGCTCACCGCCTTGGCCTGCGTCATGGTGATGTTCACGTGATGCCGGGTGTAGCTGGAGATCTTCACGCGGATGCCGCGCTTCATGCCTTCTTCACCCAGGTAAGCGCCCCAGGGCCAAGCCGCCACCATCAGGTGAATGGTGTT
>CAIKVZ010000103.1 GCA_903830985.1 uncultured beta proteobacterium | reverse complement strand
CGGCGTCGCTGGTGCCAACCCGGGGGGCTCCTGGGAGGAGCAGCCAATGGCCCTTTTGTCAGCTCCAGATAGCTTCACGACAGACCTGTACAAGCTGCTCCGAGATGCCTGCTTTTGTTCGGTTTCGTCGAACAAAAGCGCACGGCACTGAAGCACTGCCGTTGGCAAATCATTGACCGAGGGCCGATGGGCTTAGGCGGCGACTTTCGTAGCCTTCTTCACGATGTCGGTTGTCTGCGTGGTCGCGGCAGCAAAATTCGACTGAGCAACTTCAAGTGCCTTCTTGGCCGACGCTTGCGCCGACTCCAGAGCCTTCTGCCCCGATGCGAAAGCATCCGCAAAAGCAGCCATCGCAGCTTCTGTGCCTGCGGGCGCATTGGCCATCAAGCCGGCAAAGGCCTTTTGCATTTCAACGGTCTGCGCTTCGGCGGCAAGGGTGAATTCGGTGCCGGAGCTGGCGAAGATCGATTGGACGTGCTGAGCGTAGGCAGCAGACCTTTCAATCAATCCCTCGAACGCACCCGACTGAATACCTGCAAACCGCTGCACGTCTTTGGCGTCGAGGACGTTCTGCGCGTGGCCGAAGGATTCAGTCACGGCAGCTTTTGAAGCTGTCAAGTTCAGTTCGACAAGTTTTTCGAAATTCGCGTGTGCCTGGGTGGAGAAGCCTTCAAAGGCTTGCAGACTGGATTTCGCGGTCGTGGCGAAGTTGTCGAGGATGCTGTTCATGGGTTTCCTTGGTTGATGGCTAAGAAAGTGGTGCCTGGTGTATGGTCACAAACATATCGTCTCGATTTGACTATGGTGCAGTGCAGCACGGGCTGATTGTAGTCATTAGCAAAACAAAAGTAGGAAAACTTTACTGTGTGGGGAATTTGAGCGAGCAGTTCAAAGGCGCGGTGCTGATGAACCATCAGAGTAGGCGTTGACCTCGTTGGACCGGCGGACGTGGCTGCGCTGCTGAGTCAAAACCTGCCGTCCAGGTTCAAAGTCACGCTGCCACGGAAATGGCTGCGGGCGAAAAACCGGTGGTGGTGCCTGGTCGAGAGTCGGTGAGCGTGCGCTAATTCGCTGAGAGTTTTATGTAGCGGACCCATTGCGGGGGATTGCCACCCATCGGCGATATTGCTTCGTCTGCCGCGCTGCCATGACTTGCTGCACGATCAAGGCCCACAGGGGAGATACGGTGGGGTGCGTTGGCTGGCCATGGCTCAAACGCCGCATCTGGAACTTGACGCTGGCCATGTAGGCCAGAGAAGCCAGCATTTTGTTTTTCCATGTGATGGGCGGCAGCGCAGCCGTCGTGTCCTTGCCAGCGCGCCAGTCACGTGGCAGGTCCGGGTCAATCGCCAAGGCGGTGGCGATGCCAACCATCGCGACCCCGCTGTCAATGACTTGTTCGGCCACAGCTTTGCGGCGAATGCCACCGGTCACCATCAGCGGCATGCGCGCCACCGCGAGGATGTCCTTCGCAAACTCCAGAAAGTAGGCCTCGCGCGCCAGTGTGCGGCCGTCTCGGGCCTGTCCCTGCATGGCAGGCGCCTCATAACTTCCACCTGAGAGTTCGACCAGGTCGACATTCAAGTCGTTCAGCATCTCCACCACGCGCCGGGCTTCGTCCGCACTAAAGCCACCACGCTGGAAGTCCGCAGAATTCAACTTCACTGCAACGACAAACTGCGGTGCAACGACGACCCGCACGGCTTTGACAATATCGATCAGCAATCGGGCGCGGTTCTCGATGCTGCCACCCCATTGGTCTTGTCGCTTGTTGGAAAGAGGGGAGAGAAATTGGCTCAACAGATACCCATGGGCTGCATGGATTTGCACGCCGCTGAAGCCCGCTTGCTCGGCCAGTTGTGCAGTCCGTACGAAGCGCCGCTGCAGTTCGTCAATGTCGGCCGAGGTCATCGCCTTGGGGATGGAAAACTTGTTGGACAAATTGCCCATGTCCAGCGGTACAGATGACGCCGACCAGGTTTCCTGCCCAAGTTCCGCCATCATTTGGCGCCCCGGGTGGCTGATTTGCATCCAGACTTGGGCTCCACCGGAGCGCGATACTTGCGCCCACTGCTTGAAGCGTTCCAGGTAGCTGTCGCCCTCCAGGACGACACCGCCGGGGCCCGTCATGCCGCGGCCATCCACCATCACGTTGCCCGTCAGAAGCAGTCCCGCACCACCTTCAGCCCACGCCTGGTACATGCGCAACAGGTCATCGGAGGGCGCATGGTTGGCATCACACATGTTCTCTTCCATCGCTGCTTTGGCGATGCGGTTGGGGAGGGTGGTGCCGTTGGGCAGGGTGAGCGGTGTGAACAGATTCATGGATGGGTGCAGACTTGACACAACGCGGACTTTAACCTTAAAGTTAACTTTAATGTCAAGTGACATTGGAAGCAATCTATGAAAATTGGTGAGTTGGCAAAACGCGCCGGGTTGACGGCATCCCGTATCCGGTTTTACGAGTCCAACGGACTCCTGCAAGCCGTGGAGCGCCAAGCCAACGGCTATCGAGAATATCCGGCCGAGGCCTTGCTTGCTCTGGAGATCATCACCAGCGCACAGAACGCCGGGTTCTCGCTGGATGAAGTGCGCAGCCTCATGCCATCAAGCATGACGGCCTGGGAGCCCGACAAATTGATTCCGGTTCTGGAGCAAAAGCTGGTTGACATTGCTGCGATGGAAGAACGCCTGGCGCAAAGCAAGGCGCAGTTGATGGCCCTGATTGACGGTGTGCGCAACCGCCCAAAAGGACTTGACTGTGCTGTCCACGCTAAACGCTTGCTGGACCGCATGCGCGACGGCGTACCGGCGGCGGATTCAGTGGAATCGGTTAAACGGCGCCGAAAACTCGGATGAGTGTGCCGCCACGCGATTTTCAATAAGCCCAGGCGACACGGACTCTCGCAGGGCAGCAACTGCATGCACCGTTCACGCGAAGCGCAATGGCAAATCCTGCTTGCAACAGGCTTTCTTTGCCATTCGTTCATCGAAACGTGGGTGATGCCCTATGGGGCAATGGTGTGGTGACTGGCAACCGGGTAGCATCGCGGCTTAAACCAACAAATACCACCGTATGGTGTGGTTCGGCTCACCATGCAATTCGATCTGCCCAACGCGGCCTCATCACGACCCCCGCTCATTGCCGAGGCCGGGATTTTGTGGGCCACTTCCAGGTTGCTGGCGTGACATCTTCGGCGTCCAATCAGGCCGAACAGCGAGCACTGGCCATGCCAGACGCAGCGCTGCCCGCAGTGCGGGTGCTGCTGGTGGACGACGAGCCAAGACTTCTCCACAGTTTGTATGAACTGCTCAGTGACAGGGGTTACACGCTCGCCACGGCCGCGAGCGGACGCGAGGCCATTGACCGCCTGAGCCAGGAGGCATTTGACCTGGTGATCCTGGACCTGCACTTGCCCGACATGGCAGGGCACCTGATCATGGATTTCATGAACGCGCAGCCACGTCGCGTGAACGTCATTGTGGTCAGTGGCACAGCCGAGATTGATGAGGCCATCGCCTCGTTTCGGCGCGGCGCCTGCGATTTTCTGCGCAAACCCTATACGCGCCACAACCTGTTCAAGACGGTCGACGCAGCATTGCGCCAGCGCAGCCTGCAAAGCGAAAACCGGATCAGCGCCGAGCGCCTGGAAGACTCCGAAAAAGCGCATCGTCATCTGCTCGACAGTGCGCCCGACATCCTGTACACGCTGGACCACGACGGCCGCTTCACTTTCATCAATGAGCGCGCCCTGCAGTTGCTTGGATTTGGCCGCGACGAACTTCTGGGCAAACATTTTTGCGAACTTGTGCACGCAGACGACCAGGATCAGGCGCGCCGACAACTGGGCCAATCGCTGGCTGACGATGGCACACAACAGGGGGTCGAGCTCAGGCTCAGGTCACGACTGAGCGATGGCGTCGCGCGCACCTTCAGCAACATCGTCACGGCCTCCCCAGAAAAGGATGATGCGTCCGACCTCGGCACGCCTGGAGCCCAATCCCCGGGCTACCATGGCGCGGCGCGTGACGTCACGCTGCGCAAACGTTCCGAAGAACTGCTGGCGCACCAAGCCTTTCACGACCCGCTGACCGAGTTGCCCAACCGCGCGCTGTTCGTCGACCGCCTGGGTTTGGCCATGCGCCAGGCGGATCGCAATGCAAGCAGCCTGGCCGTCCTGTTCCTCGATCTGGACAAGTTCAAACGCGTCAACGACACGCTCGGCCATGCCGTAGGTGATCAGTTGCTGCAGCAGGTGGCGAGCCGCTTGAAGGCTTGCCTGCGCAACTGCGACACCTTGTCGCGACTCGGCGGCGACGAGTTCACCGCGCTGCTGCCCGACCTGAGCGCGCGGGGTGACGCCGCCATCATCGCTGAGAAGCTCGTCGAGTGTTTGCGCGCACCGTTTCGCCTGGCCGGTTTCCCACTGAGCATCTCGGCCAGCATCGGCATCGCGGTGTACCCCACCAACGGTGTATCCGTGGACGAGCTCATAGGCAACGCCGACGTCGCGATGTACCACGTCAAGGTCAACGGCAAGAATGGTCACGCCTTCTTCGCAACGGGCATGCCAACGACCAGGCTGCCTTGAGGCACCCAGTTAAGATCAAACGAATCAATAGTCCAGAATAACTCTCCATGAAAATTCTTTTGACGGGGGCGGCTGGCTTCATCGGCATGACGACGGCGCTGCGCCTGCTGGCGCGCGGCGATGAGGTGGTGGGGCTGGACAATCTCAACGACTACTACGATGTCACGCTCAAGCGCAGCCGGCTGGCAAGGCTCACGGGCCATGTGGGCTTTCGCTTCGTCAAGTTGGACGCGGCCGACCGCGCCGGCATGGAGGCGCTGTTTGCCGCCGAAAAGTTTGACCGCGTGATCCATCTGGCGGCGCAAGCCGGTGTGCGCTATTCGCTGCAAAACCCGCATGCCTACATTGAGAGCAATATCGTAGGCTTCACCAACATTCTGGAAGGCTGCCGCCACAGTCGGGTACAGCATCTGGTCTATGCGTCGAGTTCCAGCGTGTATGGCGGCAACGAAAAAATGCCGTTCTCAGAGCACGACAGCGTAGACCACCCGGTGAGCCTGTACGCTGCCACCAAGAAGGCCAACGAGTTGATGGCCCACACTTACAGTCACCTGTACGCGCTGCCCACCACCGGCCTGCGCTTCTTCACGGTGTACGGCCCCTGGGGTCGACCGGACATGGCGCTGTTTCTGTTCACCAAGGCCATTCTGGAAGGGCGGCCCATCGACGTGTTCAACCACGGTCAGATGAAGCGCGACTTCACCTTTGTCGACGACATCGTCGAAGGTGTGGTCCGCGTGCTCGATCGCACCGCTGAGCCCAACCCTGCCTATGACGCGGCCCTGGCCGACCCGGCCACCAGCAGCGCCCCGTACCGCGTGTTCAACATCGGCAATAACAACCCAGTTCCCCTGCTTGACTTTATTGGCTGTATTGAAGACGCCTTGGGCATGAAGGCCGAAAAGCGTCTGCTGCCGCTGCAGGACGGCGATGTTCCCGCCACCTACGCCAACACCGAAGCGCTCAAGGACTGGGTCGGCTTTGTCCCCGGCACCAGCGTGCAGGACGGCATCGGGCGTTTTGTCGTCTGGTACCGCGACTACTACAAGGTCTGAGTCACTCAACGGTGCGACGCAACAGTCCCTGGACTGCGGCCTCGCACAACTCGAGCACGCGCTCGAATCCGGCCAATGGTCCGTAATAGGGGTCGGGTACTTCCGTTTCGCCCAGCGCCGGCGCGAAGTTCAGCAGCAAGTGCAACTTGTCCTTGTGCTCGCTCGGGCACATCTCCTGCAGTGCGGCCAGGTTGCCCTCGTCCATCGCCAGGATCAGGTCGAAGCGCTCAAAGTCCTGCGCCTCAACCCGCCGCGAACGCGTCTTGGAAACGGCGTAGTGATGCGTCAACAGCACAGACTTGGCCCGTGCGTCGATGCGCTCGCCCGCCTGCTGCGCGTGCGTGCCGGCGGACTCAAACAAGAACTGCTGGGACAGGCCGGCTTGTTGCGCCACCTGCTGCGCCACGGCGCGCGCCATGGGCGAGCGGCAAATATTGGCCATGCAGACCATCAGGACCTTTGTCATCGGTGCAGATTCTAGCCTTCAGGCATCTGCTGTTGAGTCGCGTCACCCATCGCTATTCAATCAACCATTCAATTGAGCAATCAATGGCCGTAGTACCATTTGCCGACCCATTGCATCCGACCAGTGCTGCGGCGCAGACTTGGAAATAAGCTATAGTAAAAAGCTCTATCAATTTGTTGGCTTCATTTGCTCAGGGGACATGCTTTGACTCGTCATTCATTTCGTATTGAAACCTTGTCCCGCTGGCTCACGCTGGGGATTGTGTCGGCATTGCTGGTCGCCTGCGCCGGCCCGTCAGGTGGCTACCCGCCAGCGCCCGTCGCAGCCGCGACGCCGAGCTACAACTACATCGTGGGTCCGGGCGATACGCTGAACATCATCGTCTGGCGCAATCCTGAGCTGTCCATGTCGGTACCGGTGCGCCCGGACGGCAAGATCTCCACGCCGCTGGTGGACGAACTGGTGGCACAGGGGAAAACCACTTCCGAAATCGCCCGCGATGTGGAGCAGGCACTGAGCAAACTGGTGCGTGAACCGGTGGTGACGGTGATCGTCACGAACTTTGTCGGTCCCTACAGCGAACAGATCCGGGTCGTGGGCGAGGCAGCCAAGCCGCAGGCCTTACCTTATAAGCACAAGATGACGGTGCTTGATGTGATGATCGCCGTGGGTGGTTTGACTGATTTTGCTGATGGCAACGCAGCCTCCATCACCCGGGCGGCCGAAGGTGGAAAACGCTATTCCGTGCGGCTCAAGGATTTGATCAAGCGCGGCGACACTGCGGCCAACGTGGAAATGAAGCCCGGCGACATCCTGACCATTCCGCAAGGCTGGTTCTAATTCATCACGCGTTCCCACTGCGCGTCGGCCTTGTCGGTTGGCGTCGCGTTCCAAACCTGAGCCAAGAGATCACATTGAATGGATGAATTATTGAGCCAGATTTTCAGCGTGGTCCGCGGTCTGTGGAAGAACCGTTGGCTGGGCGTGATGGTGGCCTGGGGTGTTGCCGCTGTGGGCGCACTGGTTGTGCTGTCGACACCGGAGAAGTACGAGGCCACAGCGCGGATCTTTGTTGACACGCAATCCATCCTCAAGCCCCTGATGTCGGGCCTGGCGGTGCAACCGAACGTCGAGCAGCAGGTGGTGATGCTGAGTCGCACGCTGATCAGCCGCCCGAATGTGGAAAAGCTCATTCGCATGACCGATCAGGACCTGGGCGCCGGCTCGCCCAGCGCGCAGGAGGCGCTGATCGAGCGTCTCACCAAGACCCTGGAAATCAGGAATGCCGGTCGCGACAATTTGTACCTGCTGTCCTTTCGCGACAGCAGCCCGGACCGGGCCAAGCGGGTGGTCGAGTCGCTGGTGTCGATCTTTGTCGAGTCCAGCCAGGGCGGCACGCGCAAGGATTCGGACTCGGCCAAGAAGTTCATCGATGAGCAGATCAAGACCTACGTGGTCAAGCTGGAGGAAGCTGAGACCCGTTTGAAGGAATTCAAGATCCGCAATATCGATATCCAGGGGGCGGATGGCAAGGACATGGTCGGGCAGCTCGGCACGGTGAGCGCACAGCTGAGTCAGGCCAGGCTCGAATTGCGCGAGGCAGAAAACGCGCGCGACGCCGCACGTCAGCAGCTGGCGCTGGAGAAAACGCAGCACGCCGACGCGGCGTCGCGCAGTTTGGCACAGGAGTCGTCGACGGCGACAGCGACGCCCGAAATCGACGGCCGCATCGAAGCGCAAAAACGCAATCTCGACGCCTTGTTGCAGCGTTTTACAGAACAGCATCCTGATGTGGTGGGCGCGCGGCGGCTGATCAGGGAACTCGACGAGATGAAGCGCAGGGAAGTGGCCGAGCTGCGCAAGGCAGCGCAGGCACGTCCTGTGCTGGTGGCGAACAACAGCCTGGCGTTTCAGGAGCTCAGCCGGTTGCTGGCAACGTCGGAAGTGCAGGTTGCCTCGCTGCGGGCGCGCGTGGGCGAGTACGAGGCGCGCGCCGGGCGTGCGCGCACGCTGATGAAGACGGCGCCTCAGGTGGAGGCCGAACTGGCGCAACTCAATCGTGACTACGAGGTCAACAAGAAGAACTACAACGACCTGGTGGCGCGGCGCGAGTCGGCGGCCTTGTCAGGCAATCTGGAAACCGCTGCGGGCGTGGCCGATTTTCGGCTGATCGACCCGCCGCGCGCTTCGCCGCGTCCGGTGTCGCCGAACCGTTTGACATTGCTGCCGCTGGCTCTGTTGGCGGCACTGGGTGCTGGTCTCGCTGCTGCCTATATCGCCAGCCAGTTGCGCGCCGTGTTTTACGACGCGCGCTCGCTGCGGGATGTGGTGGATCTGCCCATCCTGGGCGTTGTCACGCTGGTTCGCAGCCCTGAGTCGGTGCTCAAGGACAGGGTAGACCTGAAGAAATTTTTGGCCGCCTCGGGTGGCCTGGTGGGTGTCTTTATAGTCGGAATGGCCGTGTTGTCCCTGTTGGCAGCTCAGGCTGGATGAATCACATATGACCAGTTTGATTGAACAGGCAGCGCGGCGCCTGGAGCAACTTCGCCAGGCGGGGGCCGTCATGCCACAGGAACTGCCGGCCGCTCCTGTCGCCGTGACGCCGGTGGCGGTAGCGCCCGCGCTCACGCCTGCGCCTGCGCCTGCGGTGGAGCCTGCTGCAACCGCGCCTTTGTCAAGGCGCGTGGAGATCGATCTGGTCGCGCTCGCTGCAGCGGGAATCATCTCGCCGAACGCGCCGCGCTCGCAGATTGCCGATCAGTTTCGCGTGATCAAGCGCCCGCTGATCAGCAACGCCATGGGCAGGAGCGCCGCGCCCATTGCCAACGGCAATCTGATCATGGTGACCAGCGCCCTGCCGGGCGAGGGCAAGACTTTTGCAGCCATCAATCTGGCCATGAGCATCGCCACGGAACTTGACTGCACCGTGATGCTGGTGGACGCCGACGTGGCCCGACCTTCGGTGATGAATGTGCTGGGACTGCCCGGCAGCGCTGGTTTGCTCGATCTGGTGTTGGAGGATTCCATCAACGTGGCCCCCGTGCTGTTGCGCACCAACATCGACAAGCTCACCCTGCTGCCCAGTGGCACGCCGCACGAGCGCGCCACCGAGTTGCTGGCGAGCGCGTCCATGATCCGCCTGCTGGACGACATGGCCAAGCGTTATCCGGATCGCATCATCATTTTTGATTCGCCGCCGCTACTGCTCACCACCGAGGCGCGGGTGTTGGCCTCGCACATGGGGCAAATCGTGATGGTGGTTCGTGCCGAAGAAACACTGCAAACCGATGTGACGAATGCGCTGTCCATGATCGAGGCCTGCCCGGTCAAGCTGATGCTGCTGAATCAGGCCAAGGTCGCGCCCAATGCCGCTTATGGCTACGGCGCGGGTTACGGCTATGGCGCCGAGGCGAATCGGCCCTGATCGGCTTTGGTGCAACTCAAGCCATGACGCTGCCCTCAACTTCCGTGTCAACCGCGCCAGCATGTGCGCTCTTTCTGGCCACCACTGCCGGGCTGTTGCTGGGCGCGAGCCCGGCAGGGGCCCAGGAGGTGGGCGCGCAACTGCCGCCACGCCAGACCGTGTCGATCGTGCCGCGGGTTTCCCTCACTGAAACCGCCACCAGCAATGTGCAGCTGACCAGCGCTGGGAATAGCGATGTCGTGACCGAACTCAGTCCCGGCATTCGCATCAACATCGAGGGCGCGAAGCTCAAGGCATTTGTTGATTACGCCGTGAGCGAGGTGGCCTACGCGCGCACCCCGGCATCGCGCCGCGTCTTGAATGCGCTCAACAGTTACGGCACGCTGGAGGCCGTGGACAACTGGGCATTTATCGATTTCAGTGGCGCCATTGGGCAGCAGGCGATCTCGGCCTTCGGCCAGCAGTCGTCGGACCCGGTGCTGATCAACGCCAATCAGACTGAAGTTGCAACGTTTCATGTTTCGCCCTATGTGCGCGGGCGCTGGGGCGAGCTGGCGACCTACGAGGCGCGTTATTCCCGCAGCCTGACGCATCGCAGTGGCAATGGTGGATCGAATGACGATACGGTCGATACGGTGGCCAAGATCGCTGGCATTCGTGGTGATGTCGGGCTGGGATGGTCGGTGGATGCGGGCCGGCAAGCGGTGAACTACAGCGGCGGGCGTTCGACGGATTCCGACCATGTCAATCTGGCACTGCCCTACGCGATCACCCCTCAGATCAAAGTGTCGGTGAACGGCGGCAGGGAGTCCAACAACTACGCCAGCATCAGCAAGCAGGCGCATGGCATTGCCGGTTTTGGGTTTGCCTGGTCACCTTCGGCGCTGAGCAGCTTGACTGCCAGTCGCGAGCAGCACTCTTATGGCGATGCACACGTCGTGAGCTTTGACAGCCGTACGGCGCGCACGGCGTGGCGCTTCAGCGATGTCAAGGACGTCGCCACCACGCCGGGGCTAACCAGCAGCGCGAGCCGAGGCAGCGTTTACGACCTGTTGTTCAGTCAGTTCGCCACGCTTCAGCCCGACCCGGTGGCACGTGCGCAACTGGTCAATGCCTACCTGCAAAGCAACGGCATGGCGCCCAATGTGGTGGTGACGAGCGGTTTCCTGACCTCAAGCCTGTCGCTGCAGCGTCGCCAGGATTTTTCTTTTGCACTGCTGGGTGTGCGCGACACGGTCACGTTCTTGACCTCGCGCAGTCAGACCCGCAACCTGGACGCCTTGGCGGTGGCAGTGGGTGACCTGGCCAACGCTGCAGTGGTGCAGCAACGCGGGTTCAGCGTCAATCTGGCCCATCGCCTGACGCCCGACTACTCCCTGGGTCTATTGATGTCCGAACAGCTGAGCTCGAGCTCTCTCGGTGGGCAGAACGGGCGCCAGCGATCGCTGGTCGGCAACCTCGCTGGCAAGCTGAGCGGCAAGGCCTTGCTGACCCTGGGCCTGCGCCATACGATTGCAGATCGCGGGTTTTCCTACGCCGAGACCGCGGTCACCGGCAACCTGAGTGTGTCCTTCTAACCCATGTACCAAACCTATTACGGTCTGAGTTGCAAGCCTTTTCAGCTCAATCCAGACCCCAGTTTTTACTACGCCAGCAAACAGCACCGGCGCGCCAAGGCCTATCTGGAATATGGCGTGCAGCGCAATGAAGGCTTCATCGTCATCACGGGTGAGGTCGGCGCGGGCAAGACCACGATGGTGCGCGGGCTGCTGGCCAGCCTGGGTGAGTCGCAAGTGGTGGCGGCCAATCTGGTGACCACCTATCTGGAGGCGGAAGACACGCTGCGCATGGTGGGAGCGGCCTTTGGCGTCCCCATCAAGGGCGCGTCAAAGTCTGAGGTGCTGATGGCGCTGGAAGCTTTTTTTGTGACCCGCATCAGCCAGGGAAAGCGCTGCCTGTTGATCGTCGACGAGGCGCAAAATCTCACGCCCATGGCGGTGGAAGAACTGCGCATGTTGTCCAACTTCCAGTTTGGCCAGCAATCCATGCTGCAGACCTTTTTGGTGGGGCAGCCAGAGTTTCGCAACATCCTGCAAAGTCCCGAAATGCTGCAGTTGCGGCAACGGGTCACGGCCACCTGCCACGTCGGCCCGCTTGATCTGGATGAAACCAGGGGCTATATCCAGCACCGCTTGAAGTGTGCGGGTGCGATCGACCGGCCCAGTTTCGACGACGCCGCCTCGGAAGTGATTTTCAAGGCCTCGGGCGGCATTCCGCGACGCATCAATTTGTTGTGCGACCGGCTGCTGCTGCTGGGTTTTTTGAACCAGATCGACGCGTTCGGACTGGAGCAAGCCACGGAAGTGGTGGATGAACTCAATGCCGAGTCGGCAGTTCCGCTGCCGACACCGCCCAGCCGTCAATCGGTCTGGGGTGACGACCCGGCGACAGATGACACCGGCACCTCGATGCCCGGCCTGGACCTCGATCTGTCGCACCCGCTGGTGACACCGGGTTTGCATCAGTCGCTGTTGAGTCAGCTGGATCGCCAGGGTGTAGAACAGTACGACTCAAGGTTGCGGCGACTCGAAGACGGACTGCTGCGCCAGGAGCGCACTCAACTGGAAATGCTGATGGTCCTCAAGCAGATTCTTGCCGCCGCGAGCCACCCGAAACCGGATACGGCTCCATGAGCCTCGGTGTCGCCCCGTTGGTCAACGCACTGACGATCGACGTGGAAGACTACTTTCAGGTCTCGGCGTTCGCACCGCACATTGCGCGCTCCGAATGGAATACGCGGGAGTGCCGGGTCGAGCGCAACGTCTATCGCATGCTGGACATGCTCTCCGACCACGACACCAAGGCGACTTTTTTCACCCTGGGCTGGATTGCCCAGCGCTACCCGCAGCTGGTGCGCGACATCGTGCAACAGGGGCACGAGGTGGCCAGTCACGGCTACGGCCACGAGCGCGCCAGCGACCAGAGCGAAGAGGCCTTCTTCTCCGACATTCAGCTGGCCAAATCCATTCTGGAAGACCTCTCGGGAACCGAAGTCAAGGGCTATCGGGCGCCGAGTTTTTCCATCGGCAGTTCCAACCTCTGGGCCTTCGACTGCCTGGCGCGCGCCGGCTACCGCTACAGCTCCAGCATCTACCCGATCGCGCACGACCACTACGGCATGCCCGACTCGCCGCGCTTCGCCTACGAGGTGCGCCCAGGCCTGCTGGAAGTCCCCATCACCACGCTGCGCGCCTTCGGGCGCAACCTGCCGTCCAGCGGTGGCGGCTACTTTCGCCTGCTGCCCTACGCGCTGTCGCGCTGGATGCTGGGGCGCGTGAACCGCAACGATGGGCAAGCCGGCATCTTCTATTGCCACCCCTGGGAAATCGACACCGAGCAGCCCCGCGTGGCCGGCATCAGCGCCAAGACGCGCTTTCGCCATTACGTCAACATCGCCCGCGTCGAAGGCCGCATGCGCCAGTTGATGCGCGACTTCAAATGGGGTCGCATGGATCAGATATTTCTGGATCGGGTCGCGCAATGACGAGCTTTCCTCGTCATCGTGAGGCGAACCTACACCCTCGTCATCGCGAGGCCGCTAAACACACTCGTCATTGCGAGGCCCGAAGGGCCGTGGCAATCCATGTTGAAAAACCACGGGTTTCATGGATTGCCGCGTCGCTGCCGCTCCTCGCAATGACGGAACAACACGCTCATCACTGCGAGGCCGGCTTCACCCTCGTCACTGCGAGGCCGAAGGCCGTGGCAGTCCACACCTCCACCTCGGCACGCCTAGTCGCAATGACGGAATCCCGCTACAGCAGGCCCGGGTACAAGTCGTCCCAGCCAGGGTTCGCCGCCTCAATCAGCGCCAGCTTCTTCGCACGCGGTCCCGCCTTGAGTTGTTTCTCACGGGCAATGGCCTCGAGCATCGAGGCGTGCTGCTCGAAATAGACCAGGGTATGAACACCATACTTTTGTGTGAACCCCTCGACCAGGTTGTTCTGGTGTTGCCAGATGCGCTTGACCAGGTCCGACGTCACGCCAACGTACAAGGTGCCGCGCGCTTGACTGGCCAGAATGTATACGGCGGGTTGCATGGGTGTTCAGTCCTCTCTGTGCGAACTTTAGGGCATGGATTGCCACGCCGCTGCGCGGCTCGCAATGACGGGAAAAATGTATCGTCATCGCGAGTCGCCAGTTCCGGCGCGGAACCGCATACGGACCTTGAACCTGCATCGTCATTGCGAGGCCGCAGGCCGCGGCAATCCATGAATTCAGGGGGCATGGATTGCTTCACTGGCCTTCACTGCGAGGAGCAAGGCGACGCGGCAGTCGCAATGACGAATTCAACAGCGTGGATTGCCGCGCTGCGCTCGCAATGACGGGCTTGCCTGTGACCGTCCAGCGCCTGTTGCCCGACGACACCGCAACAGCCGCGCGCTGGGACGCTTTTGTCATGGCGTGCCCGGAGGCCACTTTTTTTCACCGCGCCGGCTGGCAGAAGATCATCGCCGAGGTGTTTCGCCACGATTGCCACTTTCTGTACGCGGAAAGTCACGGCGTGATCCAGGGCGTGCTGCCGCTGGGGCATGTGAACAGTTGGCTGTTTGGCAACTCGCTGGCCAGCCTGCCATTTGCCGTGTACGGCGGCGTCGCAGCGGTGAACGAACAAGCCGCGCTGGCGCTGGAGCAGGAGGCGCAAGCCATTGCGAAGAAACTGGGCGTGGACCACCTGGAGTTTCGCAACGTCAAAGCGCGCCACAGCGACTGGCCCACGCAGGACCTGTACGTCACCTTTCGCAAGCCCATTCTGGGCGACGACGAGGCCAATATGGCGGCGATTCCGCGCAAGGCGCGCGCCATGGTGCGCAAGGGCATGAAGAACGCGCTGGTGAGCGAGATCGACACCAACGTCGACCGCTTCTTCGCCATGTTCGCCGACAACGTGCACCGCCACGGCACACCCGCCATGCCGAAAAAATACTTCAAGGCACTGTACGCGGAGTTCGGCAAGGATTGCGAAGTGCTCACCGTGGTCGGCCCCGACGGCCGGCCGCTGAGCAGTGTGCTGAGTTTTTATTTTCGCGACGAAGTCCTGCCCTATTACGCGGGTGATGACGAAGCCGCACGCGACCTCGCGGCCAACGACTTCAAGTACTGGGAACTGATGCGTCGTGCCTGCGCGCGTGGCATGAAAGTGTTTGACTATGGCCGCAGCAAACAGGGCACGGGCCCCTACGCCTTCAAGAAAAACTGGGGCTTTGAGCCCACCCCGCTGCACTACGAGTTCTGCCTGTACAAGAGCGATTCGATTCCGCAGAACAACCCGAACAACGCCAAATACAAGCTGATGATCGCCACCTGGCGGCGCATGCCGATCGCCCTGGCAAATTGGCTCGGGCCCTTCGTGGTCCGCAACCTGGGCTAGTACGCCATGGCCACGCTGCTTTACCTGGTGCACCGTCTGCCTTACCCGCCCAACAAGGGCGACAAGGTGCGCTCCTACCATCTGCTCAAGCACCTGGTGAAGCAGCACCAGGTCTTTCTGGGCACCTTTGTCGACGACCCGGCCGACGAAGCCTATGTCGAAACCGTGCGCGCGATCTGCCCCGACCTGTACGTGGCGCGCCTGAATCCGCGTTTCGCCAAAGTGCGCAGCCTCACGGCCCTGGCGACGGGCCAGGCGTTGAGCCTGCGCTACTACCAGGACGCGGGCCTGCAGGCCTGGGTCGAGCAGACGCTGCGCGACAACGTGATTGACGCCACGGTGATTTTTTCCGGCGTGATGGCGCAATACGTCGAACACCTGACAGCCGCCAAGGCTCCGCCCATGCTGGTGGATTTTGTCGACGTCGACTCGGCCAAGTGGACGCAGTACGCCGAGCAACACCGCTGGCCCATGTCGGGGCTGTACCGGCGAGAGGGCGAGCGCCTGCTGGCCTACGAGCGCACTGTGGCGGCGCAGGCGAAAAAATCCTTCTTCGTCACCAACAAGGAAGTCGAACTCTTCCTGGACCAGGCGCCGGAATGCACCGGCACGGTCGAGTCCATGAGCAACGGCGTCGATGCCGACTTCTTTGCCCCCGATTCGGCCCGTGCATCGCCGTTTATCAACCAGCCCGGCGAGCCCGCACAGGTTCCGCTGGTCTTCACCGGCGCCATGGACTACTGGCCCAACATCGACGCCGTCATCTGGTTCGCGCAGGACATGCTGCCCGCGCTGCGCAAGACCTGGCCGACGCTGTGCTTCTACATTGTCGGGCGCAGCCCGCCTCCGTCGGTGCTGGCACTGGCCGGCGACGCGGTCGTGGTCACCGGCACGGTGGACGACGTGCGGCCCTACCTGCAGCACGCCGCCATCGTCGTGGCGCCACTGCGCGTGGCGCGCGGCATACAGAACAAGATCCTTGAAGCCATGGCCATGGGCCGGCCCGTGGTGGCCGCCCTGTCCTGTGTGCAGGCGATGGACGCGCGCGATGGCGATGAACTTATTTCCGCCGAGACGGCCGAGGATTTTTTGCGTGAGATCAGCGCCTTGCTGCACGATGCGCAACGCGCCGGCGCCATCGGGCAGGCGGGTCGCACACGCGTGCTGCAAAGCTACAGCTGGGACGCCCACCTGTCGAAGATCGACAGGTATCTGAATCCAACGGTCGGCGCATGATCGCCCAAATTGGCGGTTGTCTCCATGCTGTTCGTGCTCGTGTCCGCTTTGCGGGGAGCGCATCAGGCTTTTATGCAAAAATGGTCAACTTCAAGTGATTCACGTATGGAGCCGCCAATGAAGCACACCATTGAAATCGACTGTCCACCTGAAATACTGATGGGCTTGCATATGGATGCTGCCAGCTTTGCCGACTTGGTCAAACTCCAATCGGCTATGGCCTTGTTTAAGGAGGGCAAGCTGTCGTCGGGCATGGCTGCCCGCTGGTGCGGCCTGTCGCGGGTTCATTTCTTGCTGCAGGCGATGCGTTCGGGTGATGCCTGTTTGCTTGAAAATAACGACGATGACTTCGCGCGTGAAACGACACTGTTGTGAGCGTTTTCTCAAATACCACGCCATTCATCGCGTTAAGTAGCGTTGATTTGCTCCACTTGTTTCCGGCCCTGTTTGGCGAGGTCATTGTTGCCCCATCGGTGGTGCGGGAATGCCGCGAAGGCGGAAAGATTCTTGTTCCGGAGTTGGAAAACCTGTCGTGGGTGCGGGTGCAGGCAGTGCACAGTGAGTTGCAATTGCCGGCCCTGTTTGAGCTTGACCGGGGCGAGCGCGATACGCTTTTGCTGGCAGCCCACCAGGCGAATTCACTTGTCGTCATGGATGAGAAATTGGGACGGAATATGGCGGAGTACATGGGGCTGCGAGTCACGGGAACTTTGGGCGTTTTGGCCAAGGCCCGCGACCAAGGTTTGATCCGCTCATTCATTCAGGCCGCAATGGCCATGCGCGAACAGGGCATTTATTTTCAGCCTGAATTGGTCAAAAAAATTTCCCTCCGACTGGGAGAGCTTGCTTGATATCTGGCAATCCCTGGCGACAAACCACTGGCGTCATTGATTGCCATTTCAACAAGGCCGCTCGCACTGACAGGACCTTGGGGGTACTGCTGGCTGTCGGGCATTGCGACGATCGCCCTGCGCCGAGCTTGAAGCAGCGTAACTGACATGTGCGGCATCTCCGGATTGTTCGACACAGTGGGCCGGCGCGACTTTGCGCCGGACTTGCTCTCGCGCATCAACGACATACAGTCGCACCGTGGCCCGGATGAAGCCGGCCTGCACCTGGAGCCGGGTCTGGGCTTCGGCCACCGGCGCCTGTCGGTCATTGACCTGGCCACGGGCCAGCAGCCGCTGTTCAACGAGGACCACACCATCGCGCTGGTCTTCAACGGCGAGATCTACAACTTCAAGGAACTGGTGCCCGAATTGCAGGCCCTGGGCCACGTGTTTCGCACCAAGAGCGACACCGAGGTCATCGTCCACGCCTGGGAGTCCTGGGGCGAAGACTGCGTGCAGCGCTTTCGCGGCATGTTTGCCTTTGCCCTGTGGGACCGCTCTCAGCAGACGCTGTTTCTGGCGCGCGACCGTTTGGGCGTCAAGCCCATGTTCTACACGCTGCTGGCGGACGGCACTTTCATCTTCGGCTCCGAACTCAAGGTGCTCACCGCCCATCCGGACTTCGTGCGCCGCATCGACCCGCTGGCCGTGGAAGAGTATTTCGCGCTGGGCTATGTGGCCGATCCGCGCTGCATTTACACAGGCGCTTTCAAGCTGCCCTCGGCCCATACGCTGACGCTGCGCCACGGCCAGGGACTGCCCAGCCCCAAGCCTTATTGGGACGTTCACTTCACGCTGGACAACAGCATCAAGTCGCAGGACGCGGTGGACGAGTTGCGCGCACGGCTGGAGGAGTCCGTGCGCCTGCGCATGATTGCCGACGTGCCACTGGGCGCCTTCCTCTCGGGCGGCGTGGATTCCAGCGCGGTGGTGGCGACCATGGCCGGCATTTCGAGCACGCCAGTGCGCACCTGCGCCATCGGCTTTGACGACCCCCAATTCAACGAATCGGCCTTTGCCCAGCAGGTGGCGGACCGTTACCACACAGACCATCACCTCGAGGTGGTGAAGAGCGACGACTTCGACCTCATCGACACCCTGGCCTGGCTGTACGACGAGCCCTATGCCGACAGCTCGGCCGTGCCCACCTACCGCGTCTGCCAGATGGCGCGCAAGCACGTCACCGTGGCCTTGTCGGGCGACGGCGGCGACGAAACTTTTGGTGGCTACCGGCGCTACCGCCTGCACATGATGGAAGAGAAGGCGCGCAGCGCCATGCCGCTGGGTCTGCGTCAGCCGCTGTTTGGCGCGCTGGGCCGCCTCTATCCCAAGGCCGACTGGGCGCCGCGCGTGTTCCGCGCCAAGACCACCTTCCAGGCGCTGGCCATGAGCTCGGCCCAGGCCTATATGCACAGCATGTCGGTGCTGCGCGCCGACGAGCGCGAGCGCCTGTATTCGCCCGCCTTCAAGCGCAGTCTGGCCGGCTACCGCGCGCAGGAGGTGTTTGACCGGCATGCGGCCCAGGCCAACACCGACGATCCGCTGGCGCTGATCCAATACCTGGACTACAAGACCTGGCTGGTGGGCGACATCAACACCAAGGTGGACCGCGCCAGCATGGCGCATTCGCTCGAAGTGCGCGAGCCGCTGATGGACCATGAACTGGTCGAGTGGCTCGCCACCTTGCCCACTTCGCTGAAGATACATGGCCAGGAAGGCAAGTGGCTGTTCAAGAAAGCCTTTGAGCCCAGCCTGCCCAACGACGTGCTGTACCGCCCCAAGATGGGCTTTTCGGTACCGCTGGCTAAGTGGCTGCGCGGCCCATTGCGCGCGCGCCTGGAGCAGGCCGTGCTCGGGCCGCTGTTGCAGTCCACCGGCTATTTCGAGCAACAGGTGCTGCAGGACATGGTGCGCCTGCACCTGAGCGGCCAGCGTGACTATTCGGCGCCGCTGTGGACGCTGCTGATGTTCGAGGCGTTCTTGCGGCAGGCGAACGCGGTGGCGGATTCCCGGTGACCAGTTCTGGCTGTCATGGCTAACGGCGTCAGAGACATGGCGATCTCGATGTTGGAGAAATACGATCCAGGATGGTATTTTGCAAATACCCTTAAAACAGGTATTTTGCAGATACCCGTTTAACAAATATAATCTGACGGACTGTTGCCGGCAAACCAGTTTGCCAGGTCCATCATGAAGCAAATCCTCTCAGTCGTCGACCAGTTGAGCCCGCTTCTGCAGGCGGCTCGCAAATCGGCACATCTGTCCCAGACTGCTCTCGCACGTCGCCTGGGCGTAAGCCAAAGCCGGATGTCCGCCATGGAACTGAACCCGTCTTCCCTGAGCGTGGCGCAGTTGCTGGCGATGTGTTCGGCGCTGAACCTGGAGTTGATGCTGCAGAGCAGGGCGCACTCCAGTGACGAGCGCAGCGAAACGGCGCACTCGCAGCCTGAGTGGTAGGCCATGGGGCGCAGATCTCATTCCCGCTCGCTTTCTGTGTGGACCAATGGTCAGCGTGTCGGCACCTGGATCATTCCGACCCGTGGTGACGTGGCATTCACCTACGACAGGGCCTGGATGGACTCGCCCGGCGGAAGGCCGTTATCGCTGTCGCTGCCCTATACCGGGGAACAGGGGCTCAAAGGCGAGCGTGTTCGAAATTTTTTCGATAATCTGCTGCCTGACAGCGATGCCATTCGCAGGCGCCTGGCAACTCGCTTCAAGACCGGCAGCACCGAGGCTTTCGACTTGCTGCAGGCCATCGGCAGGGACTGTGTGGGCGCGGTTCAGTTGCTCGACGCTGACGAGGTGCCGACGGATGTGATGAGCATCGCCGGCACGCCGATGTCAGAGGAGGATGTTGAGTGCTTGCTCATTCAGACGACAAGCGCCGGCCCTTTCGCCACCCTCGACGAGACGCAAGACCTGCGCATCTCGTTGGCTGGTGCCCAGGAGAAAACGGCGCTGCTCTGGCATGGCGGCGCCTGGATGCTGCCCCACGGTTCGACGCCAACCACCCATATCCTGAAACTGCCGCTGGGCCTGGTCGGACATCGACAGGCTGACTTCAGCACTTCGGTCGAGAACGAGTGGCTCTGCATGAACTTGTTGGCGGAATATGAGCTGCCGGTGGCCACCACGGCCTTGCTGACCTTTGGACGCCAAAAAGTGCTGGGCGTTGAGCGCTTCGACCGGCAACTGCACTCCTCCGGCACATGGCTGATGCGCCTGCCGCAGGAGGACTTCTGCCAGGTCATGGGATTGCCTTCGCACCTGAAACATGAAAGCGACGGTGGACCCGGACTGGCTGATCTGGCCGGCGTGCTGGGGGGGGCCGGTGCAGGCGCAGGTTGACCTTGCCACGCTGCTGAAATCGCAGCTGTTGTTCTGGATGTTGGCGGCTCCCGACGGCCACGCCAAGAATTTCAGCGTCCGTGTGTTGCCGCAAGGCCGCTACGCGCTGACGCCGCTGTACGACGTGATGTCCATCTGGCCCGTGGAGGGTGGCGGTGCAAACCAGTTCTCCCGCCACAAGGCCAAACTGGCGATGGCGCTGCACGGCAAGAGCCGGCACTACCTCGTCAAGGACATCCAGCGACGACACTTCAACAGCACGGCCGCCCAATACTTTCAACGGGCGGACGCAGAAGACCTGATTGAGCAGGTGCTGCAGCGTACCCCCAGCGCCATCGCCAATGTCGCCAGCAAACTGCCCAGCGGTTTTCCCGAAAAAGTCGCGCAGACCATTTTTCAGGGTCTGCACAAGTCCGCTTTGCAACTGGCCTCGATGGCCAAGGATTAGTCAGCCTGCGATGCAGCCTCAACACGAGTTCCGGGTCACGGCGGTTTGCCCTTGACAGGGATGCGTCATCGAACGAGAATCTCAGACTAGACTGACTAGTTATGGGAAAGCTATGCACACGTGGCAATTGCAGGATGCAAAGAGCCGTTTCAGCGAAATGGTGGACCTCAGCCTCAGCGAAGGCCCACAGATGGTCACCCGCCGAGGTCATGAGGCGGTCGTTGTCTTGTCCGCACATGAATACCGTCGTTTGTGCGGTGAACCTTCGGTGCTTGACTTGCTGCTCAAGGCGCCACGCGGAGAGCCGCTGAATGTGGAGCGTTCACGGGAAGCGGTCAGGGACATCGCGCTGTGAAATACCTGTTGGACACCTGTTTGCTGTCCGAACTGGTCAAGCAGTCACCCGATCCCGCCGTGCTGCAGTGGATGAGCGAGCGTCAGGACAGTGAGCTTTTTATCAGCGCCATCACGATGGGCGAATTGCACCGCGGAATAGCGAAACTTCAGGCATCTCGTCGCCGCAACGAACTGTCAACATGGGTTCAGCAACTTGAAGCTGGTTTTCAAAAAAGGGTATTACCGTTTACCCGGGAGACTGCCAACTATTGGGCTCAAATGTGCGCCAAAGCCGAGGCGTCAGGGCAGCCGATGGCCTCCCTGGACTCACTCATTGCTGCGACAGCACTGGAGCATGGTCTAGCCCTGGTGACGCGCAATGTCCGAGATTTTGCGCAGGCGCCGGTCGTGCTGCTAAACCCTTGGGCCAATGAACATGCTGCGGCGCCCACCCAAAACCTGTAAACCGCAGATGCCGTCATGTCGGCGAGGGTTTATCCCGGAAACCGTGGCCTGTTCATGGAAGGTCTCAGTGCTGGCACGATTTCGACTCGATCGTTTGGGCGGCATCGGGATTTCCTCCGTCGCGGCCGCCGAGCTTACCTTTGGCGTGGTCGAGAGCGGGTCAGTGCGCAACCGCGAGGCCCTCGAGATGTTCCTGGCGCCACTGGAGGTGTTACCCTTTGATGCGTCGGCAATATGGCATTACGGCGAGGTGCGGGCCACGCTGGAACGACAGGGCCAACCCATCGGCGCTCTCGACACCATGATCGCCGCCCACGCGCTGGCATCCAACACGATACTGGTCACGAACAACACGCGGGAATTCGCCGGGGTGTCAGCACTGCGCCTGCAAAACTGGGCTGATGAAAGCGCCGGGCAGGGCATTTGTGATTGACGCCGCCGATCCGCTACGCCTTATGCCTGTCCCATCCCCGCGCCGCCTTCGCATCGTCCACATCGTCTACAGCTTCTCCATCGGCGGGCTGGAGAACGTCATCGTCCAGCTCATCAACCAACTGCCGGCGGACCGGTTCGAGCATGTGCTGCTGTCGCTCACCAGCATCAGCGATTTCAAGGACCGCATCACCCAGGCCGGCGTGCGCTTCATCGAGCTGCACAAGGCGCCCGGCCATGCCATTCCCCTGTACCCACGCATCTACCGTTTGCTGCGCGAGCTCAAGCCCGACGTGGTGCACAGCTGCAACCTGGCGGCGCTGGAAGTGGCGCCATTGGCCTGGGCGGCGCGCGTGCCCCGGCGCGTACACGCCGAACACGGCTGGGACGCGCACGACCCGCATGGCGCGAACCCCAAATACCGCTTTCTGCGCAAACTGTATAAACCCTTTGTCAGCCACTACGTGACGGTGTCGCAAGACCTGGACGACTACCTGGCCAACGCCATCGGTGTGCCGGCGCAGCGCCACACCCTCATCGCCAACGGTGTCGACACCGATGCCTTTGCACCACCACAGGGCGTAATGCCTGCGGTGCCAGGCTGCCCCTTCACGCCCGGCACGCATTGGCTCGTCGGCACCGTGGGCCGTCTACAGACCGTGAAGAACCAGCCGCTACTGGCGCGCGCCTTTGTGCGCCTGATGCAGGCCCACCCCGAGGCTGCAGACCGTCTGCGTCTGGTCATCGTGGGCGAGGGGCCGCTGCGCGGCGAAGTGCAAGACATCCTGGCCAAAGCCGGCGTGCAGCATCTGGCGTGGTTGGCCGGGGCGCGCAACGATGTGGCCGACATCCTGCGCAGCCTGGACTGCTTTGTGTTGCCGTCGCAGGCCGAAGGCACCTCGTGCACCCTGCAGGAAGCCATGGCCTGCGGCCTGCCCGTGGTGGCCACGGCGGTGGGCGGCACGCCCGATCTGGTGGAGCAGGGCGTCACCGGCTGGCTGGTGCCGTCCGATGACGAAGCCGCCATGGCCGATGCCCTTTGGCGTTGCTACACCGATGCGGAACTGGCCCGCAGCCTGGGTGCCACTGCGCGCGCCAGGGCGCTGGCCAACTACGGTTTGGACGGCATGGTGCAGCGCTATGAGAAACTGTTTTCGCGCTGAGGCAGAACCAGGAAAACCCTGGATTGCCACGCTGTGCTTTGCTTGAACAGACCGCGATTCCCGGTAACAGCCCCCTCGTCATTGCGAGGCCCGAAGGGCCGCGGCAATCCATGAATTCAATTACTGCAAATGCGGCAAGCGCTCGTGCAGTATCCATTCGACGGCATCGGCCTGCAAGGCGTCACGCCGGCGTTTGAGCGGGTCGCGATCTGGCTCCTTTGACATCCACCGTTTGAACGCCACAAAAACCCGCGGATGAATCGTCGTCATCCTGGCCATGCTGCCGTTGACGGCCACCACGATTTCACTGAATTCCTCGGCATTTTGCAGTTCGGCAGTTCTCTTCGCCTGAACCACCCAGAAATCATCTTCGTCTTCACTGAGTCTGATGGGGTGCGGATCGTTCCCTGACACCATTCTTCGGATGATGTCCACCTCGAAACCATCTTTGTTGACGGCCGTGTACTTTTGCTCGTCCATCAACCGGAACGATTTGTCCACCTTCTGCAAGGCCACCAGCATGGAGGGAGAGTCCTTTGCGAGTCGTTGGGAAAATGTTACTCGCTTGCGGACATCCCAGAGGAGATCGATATCTCGCGTCGAGGTTATTTCGGATGCAAAAGCAATTCCAGATGCGGCTTCGTAGGCATAAAGCGCATGCGTGCCAACGACCCGGAAGTACTCGTCCAGTCGGGCGTCAGTCAGCCTGCGCAGAATGGCGACAGCGATGTTCGGCATGCGCCCCAGGCGAAGAGCCCGGTTCATGCGCTCGTGCTTGGCGACGGCGGTTTTCAAACTGCTGACGCGGTCTTCGATGCCTTGCTTCTTATCGGTAAAGCTCTGGTAGAGGGCTTCGGTCTCAGCGGAGCGCCGGCCCAGACTGCTTTGGCCACCGGTCGTGCTTGTCCGAACAAGGTACTGCTTGTTACCAACGGATTTCCAGACCATCCCACCCCGAACTTGCAGCGCGCTCCTCTTGCTTCGCTCGAACTCGACAAAGGCTGCCCTGGCGTCGATGTATTGGCGCGCTGCATCCGGATCGATTTCAAGGCCTTCCAAATTATTTCCCATTTTTCAAGTTTACTTGGAAATAGCTTTTTTGTGTGGATCACGGATGCGGCGCCAGGCCCGTGCATTTGTCATGTGAAAAACCCGAAAAGTCATGCAAAATAAGAAAAATCTTG
>CAIKVZ010000102.1 GCA_903830985.1 uncultured beta proteobacterium | reverse complement strand
TGGGCTGCAAGCGACCCAGTGTGAGGTAGTGCGCCGCGATCGCCTGCGACAGGTTGCTGGTGTGCGCGTCGCTGAACTGCTTGCACATCGTCGCCCTGGCGAGCAAGGCGGGTGGCGCCACCAGCCAACCGACGCGCAGCCCCGGCGAGAGTATCTTGCTGAACGATCCGCAGTGCGCCAGCCAGTCCCGGCTGCCCGGCACCTGCTCGCTCAAGGCCAGCATGGAGGGTGGCGGCGGCGCTCCGAAATAGAGTTCGCTGTAGGGGTCGTCTTCGACCACCAGCGTTTGCGTGCGCGCCGCAATGGCCAGTATGCGCAGCCGACGCTCCATGCTGAGCGTGGCGCCGCTGGGATTGCCAAAGGTCGGAATGAGGTACACCAGCTTGGGGCGGTGCTGCAAGATCAGTTGCTCCAGTTCATCCACCTTGACGCCATCGGCGTCGATCGGCGCGCCGATGACCTTGGCACCGTACAGCCGAAAGCACTGGATCGTCGCCAAAAAGGTGGGGGCCTCCACGATCACCGTGTCGCCGGGAGAAATCATGGTCTTGCCGATCAGGTCCAGGGCCTGCTGGCTGCCGGTGGTGACAATCAGACCATCGGGCTGGACCTGACTGCCCTTGTCCGCCATGAAGCGGCTGATGCCTTCGCGCAAAGGCTGCCAGCCCTCGGTCGCACCGTACTGCAGCACCGCTGCGGGCTGGTTCGTCAGCACGGCGGTGGAGGACTCCAGAATGCCCTCCACGTCAAACAGCGCCGGGTCGGGGAATCCGCCGGCGAAGCTGATGATGCCGGGCTTGCCCAGCAGTTTGAACAGTTCACGGATGGCAGAGGTTTCAATGGCGTCAAGGCGTGGAGCGAATTGCATGGTGTATTGCCTGGTTGAAAAAATTGGAGAGCGATGTGTCAAGGTGCCGTCAGGGGCAGAGGTTTGCCTTCGGACGCCACAGGGGCGCGCACACCGAGCAGGACTGCCAGCGTGGGTGCGATGTCCACGACACCCACCGGCGAGTCGACGCGTCCGGGCCTGATCCAGCGCGGGCCATAGAGCAGGATAGGTACCTGGGTATCCGGTGCGTGGGGCGAACCATGGGTGCTGCCACTGCTGCCCGAGCCGAACATCCACCAGGGCTTCAAGGCAAATTGCAGATCCACCGGAACGTCCGGGCTGAAGGATTTCTGCATCTGCAGGAAAAACGGTTCGCCCGAGCGGCTGCCGCTGGCCAACTCGCGCCGGGTATAGGCCGCAGCCATGCCAGGGGCAGCGAGCAGCAGTTGGCGCGCCTCCTGCGCCACTGTCTCAGGATCCAGACCGTTCGCGGCAATCAGCGCCTGGTTCAACAGCAGGCCCGAGGCGGAGTAATACAAGGCCCACTTGCCCTCGCCAAAGCGCTTTTCCAGCCCCTGGTTCAACAGGCCCAACAGCAGCGCAGGGCTGAGTCGTCCCGCGTCGCGCCCCAGCGAGGCGCTGTATTCGGGCGCCGGCATGAAACCATGGTCAGCCGTCAATACTGCCACGTAATTGGCGCGGCCCACGGTCGTATCGAGGTCACGAAAGAATGCCTGAAGCAGACGGTCCAGTTGCAACAGATGGTCATGGGACACGCGGGATTCGGCGCTGAACGAATGGTTCACGTAGTCATGACCCGACAGGCTCACCACCAGAATGTCCGGTGCCTCGTCCTGCCCCAGCGCCTCGCCGGCAATGGCAGCGCGAGCAAAGTCCAGTGCCAGCGCATCTACAAAGGGGCTGCGCAACAGCGAACTGTAGAAGCGCGGACCGGGCGCCTCGCCGGCCACGCCGAACAGCACGGGCAACTTGCCGCCGCCCGGCGCAAACCACTTCTGCTCGTCTGGTACCGAGCGCGCGTAGGCCGCTTCGGGCAACAGGGCGGTCCAGGCCGTGTTGAAGAATCGATCGGCCGGCTTGGCCGCGTTGAAGTCCGTCACCCACTGCGGATGCTGCGCCATGTAGTAGCTGCTCGAGGCGAACTGCCCGCTGGTACCCATGTACATGTAGGCCGTCCCACTCTTTCCCGCAGGCAGGATGGCGCCGCGGTCCTTGCCGGAAATGGCGATCACCTTGGATCGCGCATCCTGGCCGCGCAAGACATCGCCCAGCGTTTCCACACGCAGGTTCTTCGGGCTCGTGCCATCGAACGCGTTGGTCCTGTGGCCGATGTAGCTGGCCGAGGTGTCGGCCACGCAGTACTGCGGTTCGCCACTGACCGGGTCGCGCCATTCGTTGCCTATGATGCCGGTGCGGCTCGGCGTGGCCCCGGTCAGCAGGGTGGCGTGGCCCGCCGCCGTCACCGTGAACGAATGACCGTAATTGGCATTGGCAAACCAGGCACCCCGATCCAGAAAGCGTGCCAGGCCGTCCGGCGCCAACTGGTCGCGGTAGTCCAGCACCTGGCGCTGCGGCAGGCCGTCAACGACCAGCAATACGACGAGCTTCGGTCGGGGCAGTGTTGTGAGATCGGCTGCCAGCGCGTTCACCACAGTCAATGCAAGAACACAGGCCAGGCGCCAGGCAAGGGAAAATCTCATGTTGTCGACGAACTGTCAAAAGCCTGATTATTCACCCTCTCGAAGCCGCGCAGTCTGAACCCCATAATCGGCCATCAACGATCTGCCCCACCCCATGACCAAGGACCACCTCGCCCACTTCTTTGCCACGCTCAGGGCGGCCAATCCAGCGCCCGTGACGGAACTCGAGTACAGCAGCGTGTTCGAACTGCTGGTGGCCGTTTTGCTCAGCGCGCAGGCCACGGACGTGAGCGTGAACAAAGCCACGCGCTCGCTGTTTCGCGTGGCCAACACGCCGCAAAAGATGCTCGCACTCGGACTCGAAGGCCTGGAGCAGCACATCCGGACCATAGGCCTGTACCACAGCAAGGCCCGCCATCTGTTGCAGACCTGTCAGATGCTGATCGAGCGCCATGATGCTCAGGTGCCACGCGAGCGCGCCGCACTTGAGGCCTTGCCGGGCGTCGGGCGCAAGACCGCCAACGTGATCCTGAACTGCGCCTTTGGCGAGCCCACCATGGCCGTGGACACGCACATCTTTCGCCTCGCCAACCGCACCGGTATGGCGCCAGGCAAGACGCCGCTGGAGGTGGAGAAAAAACTGCTCAAGCGCATCCCGTCCGAGTACCTGGCCGACGCGCATCACTGGCTGATATTGCACGGCCGCTACGTCTGCCTGGCGCGCACGCCGAAATGCTGGCAATGCAGCGTGGCCGACGACTGCGATTATTCGCCCAAGACAGCCGCGCCCTGAACCCGGTCACCGTGCCGGCGGCCGGTTTTTCAGCAGCACCACGGGCTGGTTGAAAAAACTGTGCACACCAATGCGGTTGTCAAACACCTGTTCCAGCACGCGCCGGGTGCGCGCGTCGCCGCAAGCCCCATGGTGCAACAGGCGCCCTTGTTTCAGGATCACCATGTCGTCGGCGAGCAGCGCCAGTGAGACCTCGTGCAGCACGCTCACCACGGTCTTGCCTTGCGCCACCAGGGCGCGCACCAGCGCCACCCAATCCGCCTGATGCGGTGGATCGAGGTTGGCCAGAGGCTCGTCCATGAGCAGCACCTGCGCCTGCACCGCCAGAGCCCGCGCCAGCAGCACGCGCTGGCGTTCGCCCGCAGACAACTGGCCCAGGGCTCGATCGCGCCAGTCCCAGGACTGCGTGGCCTGGAGGGCCTGCACCACGGCCTGATGGTCTTGCGCGCTCGGCCCGGTCAACCAGGTCTGGTGCGGCAGCCGCCCCAGCATGGCAACGTCGTAAACGCGAAGGTCGTCGGCACTGCCCTCGTGCTGGCCCAGCCAGGCGAGTTGCTGCGCGCGCTGACGCCGCGACAGCTGCGCCATTCCCCGGCCCAGCAGATTGACTGTTCCGCTGTAGGGCAGCAGTTGTGCCAGCACCTTGAGCAAAGTCGACTTGCCCGCGCCATTGGGGCCAACCAGGCTGGTCCAGCGACCCGCGGGCAGGTCCAGCGAGATGTCATGCAGGACCGGGGTTTCGCCCAGCGACGCGCAGACATTCAAGGCTTGCAGTGCCAGATCCTTCATGCCTGTGCCCGCCCCTGCGGGCGCCGCATCAGCCACAGCAGGTAGCTGCCGCCGAGCACCGCAGTCAACACGCCCACCGGAAGTTCCTGCGGCGCCAGCAGGCCGCGCGCCAGCAGGTCAGCCGCCAGCAGCAGCACAGCGCCGACCAGACTGGCCAGCAGAATCAATCGGTCATGCGTGGTCTTGAGCACCGAGCGCACCAGATGGGGCGCTGCCAGGCCAACAAAGGCGATGAGCCCGGTCTGCGCCACCGCCGTGCCGGTCGCCAGCGCCAGCGTCGCCACCAGAGTCGCGCGCATGGCCACCAGGGGCAGCCCCAGGCTCTGCGCCGTGGACTCTCCGAGCGCCAGTCCATCCAGCGCAGGACTGAGCAGCCAGGCCACCGCCGTGCACAGCAACCATACCAACGCCATCAGCAGGCAGGCCGCCCAGCCCACATAGCCGGTGCTGCCCAGCATGAAGGCCTGCATGCTTTGCGTGACCTGTGGCACCAGCATGACGAGCAGTGAGCTGAGGGCGCCCAGCACCACACCCACTACCACACCGGCAAGCAGCAGCCGCAGGCTGTTCTGCACGCCCTGGGCCAACAGCAAGGTCAACAGCACGGCGGCGCTGGCGCCGACAAAGGCGGCGCCAGTCAGCCCCAGACGCAATAGCCACGACGTGCTCATGGGCGACGCGCCGAGCAGCGTCAGCGCCAGCGCCACGCCCAAGGTCGCACCCGAGGCGCTGCCCAGCAGATAGGGGTCGGCCAGGGGGTTGCGAAACAGGCCTTGCGCCACGGCGCCGGCCAGACCGAGCAAGGCGCCCGCGGCCCACGCGCCCAGGGTGCGTGGCAAGCGGATGTCCAGCACGATCTGCTGCGCCACGGGATCGTCCCAGAGGCGCCACACGCTGTCCAAACCGGTGCTGCCCACAGCCGCGCCCAGCAGCACCAGCAGCACGCTGGCCAGCAACAGGCCCAGGGCCAAGGGGCCTGCTCGGCTGCGCAGCGGCTGCGTTGTCATGGCGCCTTGTCGCGCAAGCATTGCGCCATCAATTGCGCGGCCTCGGCCATGCGCGGCCCCGGGCGCACCAGCATGTCGGCCTGCTCGGGCGCAAAGCTGCAGACACGCTGTTCGCGCAAGGCGCGCAGGCCGGCCCAGCCCGGTCGCAGCGCCAAGCCCTGCACACTGCCGTCGCCAATCATGATCACGTCGGGCTTGGCTCGGACCACGAATTCAGGGTTCAACTGCGGGAACGGCCCCATGGCCGCCGGCACGATATTGCCCGCACCCAGGCGCGTCAGCAACTCACCGATGAAGGACGACTCTCCGGCCGCATAGGGCTCGCGGCTGACCTCGAAATAGACTTTGGCCCCCCTGGCCCGTGTCGGCACCGAGGCAACGGCGCGCTCCAGGGCTGCGTCCACGGTGCGCCAGACACGCTCGGCATCGGGCACACCGAGCAGCACACCCAGTTGGCGCAGCACGCGCTGCACATCGGCAAAATTTTTCGGCTCCAGCGCCAGCACCTTGATGCCCAGCGACTCCAGTCGCGTGATCACGCGCGCCGAAGCGGCCAGCAAAACGACATCGGGCTTGAGCGCGACGATGGCTTCAATCGGCGCGTCTTCCAGGCCGCCCAGTTTGGGCAATGCTCGCACCGTCGCCGGCCAGTTGGAAAAGCGGTCCACTCCCACGAGTCGCTGGCACTGGCCGAGGATGCACACAGTCTCGGTGAGCGAAGGCAGCAGACTGACAAGGCGTTGCGGCGGCGCGGCAAAGCGCACCGTCACGCCCCGGTCGTCGGTCAGTTGCTGCGCTTGGGGCCAGGCGTCAAACGCCAGGCAGCACAGCAAAGGCAGGTAGATACCGCGCACGATCCTGCTCGAGGCTCAGAGCCTGGGTTGCCAGTTCAGGCCGAGCAGCAGCGAGCGCGCCGCTTGCCGGTAGCCGTAGACCGTCTCAAACTCGCGGTCCAGCAGGTTCTGCACCCGGGCTGTGGCCTTCAACTCGCGGCTGATGCTGTACTGCCCGCTCAGGTCCAGCACCGAGTACGCGGCCAGCGTCCTGCTGCCGTCGGGGCGAGCGCCGCGGTAACGCAGGTCCGCGTCAACACTCCACAGGCCGTAGTCACGCCCCAGTCCCAGATGGCCCAGGGTCGCAGCGCGCAGCGCCAGACGTTGTCCTGTGCTGCGGTCGACCGGGTCTTGCGAAGTGGCGCTGGCCTGCACCCGCGTCTTGCCGACGGTGCCGCTGTAGCTCAACTCCAGACCCTGATTGCGCGCTGCAGCCACATTCACGCGATCGTAGTTGGCGTCGTTGCCGATCAGGTCGCGGTAGCGATTGTCAAACAACACGGCACGCAGTTCCTGGCCATTGCCGGCGTATTGAAGACCCAATTCACTGGACTTCACGCGCTCCGGGCGCAAGGCCGAATTGCCTCCCCAGGGGTAGTACAAATCGTTGAAAGTCGGTGCGCTAAAACCACTGGAGCTCGACGCGTTCACGCGCCACTGTGGCGTGATGCGCCAGGCATAGCCGGCGTAGTAGGTATTGGCGCTGCCAAAATTGGAGTACTTGTCCTGGCGCAGGTTCAGTTGTACCTGGCTTTGTGCGTAGTCGGCCTGGTAACCCAGTCGCAGGCTGTCCTGCTGGCGCGAGGACCGGACGTACACGGTGTCGCTGGCAATGCGCTGCTGCGTGCTGTCATAACCGCTGGTGACACGCTGCCCGGGCGCGAACTGCCACTCCAGTCCGAGTTGCGAGCCGGTACTGGAAGAATTCACCCAGTAGGGATAGGCCGTCACGCTGGCATTCAGGTCGTCTTCGCTGCGCGTCAATGCGGCGTTCAGCTTCAACCCTGCGGCCACAAAAAGCTGGGCGTCCAGCACCGCGCCGCGCTCGGCGTATTGCGACACATCGGCCTGCGTGGCGGGGCCGTACTGGCTGTCGTAGCGCGTCGAGCCCTGCGTGTCGCGCAGGCGCAGGCCCAAGCTGCTGGACTGCGAGCCGCCGCCCAGTCGCCCCAGATCCTGCACCAGTGCAAGCGAGGCCGCATGGCGTTGATAGCCGTCGCGATCCGGGTTGGTGCCGGGGAGTTCAGACTGGACAGTGGCGTTGTAACCGGCGGTATCCAGAGACTCCAGCGTCGCATTCAGGCGGGTGGAGGCACCCAACGCAGTGCTCAAACTCGCATTGAGCTGCCGCAAGGCGTTGCTGCCGGCTTGCACTGAAACGCCGAATGAGGGAGCGGCTGTGCCCTGACGCGTAAACACCTGGATCACGCCGCCGATGGCCGCGCTGCCGTAGAGCGCGGAGACATTGCCGCGCACGATCTCGACACGTTCCACATTGCTCAGCGGCATTTGCTCAATGGCCGCCAGGCCGAAGTTCAGGTTGTTCACCGGGACACCGTCAATCAGCACCAGGGTATGGCGTGATTCGGCACCGCGAATAAAGGCACTGGCCAGCGTTCCCTGACCACCGTTTTGCGTGATCTCCACACCCGAGACGCGACGCAGCAGGCCGGGCAAATCCGCGACCTGGGACGCCTCGATATCGGCGCGCGTGATCAGCGTGGTAGCGGGCAAGGCGTCCTGCACCCGCTGCTCGGTGCGACTGGCCGACACGACAACGGCCTCGAGCGAGTTGGCTTGGGCATGGCAAGCCACGGGCAGCGAAATACCGCACGCCACGGCACAGGCAAGCGCCGCAGGGCGCGCATTGAAAAAGGATGATTTCATGATGAAGCAACAGAAGAAAATGCCAGCACCGGCTTCCCCGCCAGGGCATAAGCGATTCGAGCCCACGCGCACGCGGGCTCACCTTGTTGGCCGGTATCCGGGCTGGCGGCGCTGCTTTCATCGCCTTCCCAAGCGCTTGTTCAAGGCGCTCAGTGGCGAGTGATGAAAGTGAATGTCGGGCGTGAAACGCCTGGCATTCGTCCGTTTGACCGTTGCGGGGGCAGCGCAGGCGGGGCGGAGTCGAATGGCAGCGAAATGGCTCCCGCAGCAAACAACCTAACCTCCTGCTTCCCGTTGAACTGCGGCATGTGAACCACACCGCGAGCACCAACCCGGTGATTTTATTCAATTACGGGTTGGCGAATCCTTACAATGGGCAGCCCACTCAGAAACGCCATGGCTTCACCCACCCAAATCGAACAAATCACCGAGCGTGTGGAACGCCTGCTCGTGCGTTACCACGAGCAGCAACGCACCAACGCCCTGCTGGCCGATCAGGTCGCCCTGCTGTCGCATGAACGCGACTCGCTCAAGTCACGACTCAGCGCCGCGCGCGCTCGCGTCGATGCCCTGCTGGAACGCCTGCCGGGCAACGCTCCTACCGCGAAAGGCGACGCATGAAGCAGCTCGACGTGCAAATCATGGGGCAAAGCTACCTGTTGGGTTGCCCGGAAGGCGGTGAGGAACAGTTTCGCGAGGCCGTGCAGCGCGTCGACGCCGCCATGTGCCGGATTCGTGACGCCGGCAAAGTCAAGGCACGCGACCGCATCGCCGTGCTGGCCGCGCTGAACCTGGCGTTTGAGCTGTCCGACAAGCTGCGTCAGCCAACCGGCGACGTGCCTGCGGCCAGCCCGCAGCCCGCAGCACCTGCAGCGCCTGGCACAGACGCCGGACTCGCCGCCTTGTTGCAGCGTCTGGACATCGCCCTGAGCGGTGACGGGCAACTGATCTGATTTTTTTCTTCCCGGGAATGCGCCCTTCGGTCCACGGCCGGGGTCGCATCGCCCTACAATCAAGGCGTCTGCCAGTGCGCGCCGGGCTTTATATTTCTTGAACCAATGCTCATGTAGCACCGGGCTTGGAACATTGCCTGGGAATGCGTGATCATCTCGCGTCAGATGAACCCAACACCCAGGCTGCCCTCGCCCACCTGAACCCCGGTTCAGGATGACGGTCCGGTGGCACTTGCAGACACCTTTTTTTACGGC
>CAIKVZ010000101.1 GCA_903830985.1 uncultured beta proteobacterium | reverse complement strand
CCCATGTTCATGGTCGATCTGGCCGTGCCGCGCGACATCGAACCCGAAGTCAAGGCACTGGAAGACATCTACCTGTACACCGTCGACGACCTGGCCAGCGTGGTGCAGACCGCACAGGCGAATCGCCAGGCGGCGGTGGCGCAGGCCGAGGCCATCATCGACGCGGGCGTGCAGAGTTTTGTGCACTGGATGGAGCAGCGCGGCAGCGTGCCGCTGATCCAGCAACTCAACGCCCAGGCCGACGAGTGGCGCGCCATGGAACTGGCCCGCGCCCGCAAGCTGCTGGCCAAGGGCGAGGACGTGGACAAGGTGCTCGAAGCCCTGTCGCGCGGACTCACGCAAAAGATGCTGCACGGCGCCATGGCCGAGCTGCGCGCCGGCGACGCGCTGACGCGCGAGCACACGGCGCAAGCCATCCACAAGCTGTTCCTGCGCAAGGAACGTTAGCGACGCTGCCGCAGTCTGCGCACCGGTATGCAAGCTGGTGTGCCCCCTGCTGCGGCCGCCCTTCATCCCCGCCGGGAGGAGCAGCGGCCAATCCTTTCGTTCATGCCCACCGTCAGACCCCGATGAAACCCTTCCTCCTTCAACAACTCGAGCGCTACGCCTTTCGCCTGGCCGAACTGGACTTCCTGCTGTCGCGCGAAGACATCATGGGTGACATGAAGCAGTTCCTCACCCTGTCGCGCGAGCACACCGAGGTGGCCGCCATTGCCGGCCGCTTTGCCCGTTGGCAGCAGCGCCAGGCAGACCTGACCACGGCACAGGAGATGCTGTCGGGCAGTGCCGACGATGCCGACATGCTGGCCATGGCGCAGGAAGAGATCGATGCAGCGCAGACCGAATGCACCGAACTGGAAGCCGAACTGCAGCGCATGCTGCTGCCCAAGGACCCGGACGACAAGCGCAATGCCTTCATGGAAATCCGCGCCGGCACCGGCGGCGACGAGTCGGCGCTGTTTGCCGCCGACCTGCTGCGCATGTACACGCGCTACTGCGAACGTCAGGGCTGGAAGACGGAAATCATGAGCGAATCGTCCAGCGAGCTCGGCGGCTACAAGGAAGTGGTGCTGCGCATCGAAGGGGCAGACGTGTACGGCAAGCTGCGCTACGAGTCCGGCGGGCACCGTGTGCAGCGCGTCCCCGCCACAGAGACCCAGGGCCGCATCCACACCAGCGCCTGCACCGTCGCCGTGCTGCCGGAGCCCGACGAGGCGGTGGCCATCACCATCAACCCGGCGGACCTGCGCATCGACACCTACCGTGCCAGTGGCGCCGGCGGGCAGCACATCAACAAGACCGATTCCGCGGTGCGCATCACGCACATCCCCACCGGCATCGTGGCCGAGTGCCAGGACGACCGCTCCCAGCACCGCAACAAGGCCAAGGCCATGCAGGTGCTGTCGGCGCGCATCGTGGAGCGCGAGCGCTCGGCCCAGGCCGCCAAGGACGCGGCCATGCGCAAGGGTCTGATCGGCAGCGGCGACCGCAGCGACCGCATCCGCACCTACAACTTTCCGCAGGGGCGCCTCACCGATCACCGCATCAACCTCACGCTGTACAAGCTGGCGCTGATCATGGAAGGCGATCTGGGCGACGTGGTGCAGGCGCTGCAGCAGGCGCGCGAGGCCGAGCAACTCGAGGAGCTGGAAGTGGGCAGCGCGCGCTGATGCCTGGGCCAGCTGTCGTCACCGTGGCACAGTCGCTGAGCGCCGCCATGGCGCAGGGCCTGGAGCGGCTCGACGCCCAGTTGCTGCTGCTGCACGCGCTGGACAAGCCGGCCAGCGCCAGGGCCTGGCTGCTGGCGCACGACACCGACCCGGTGCCGCCAGCGCAGCAGCAGCGCCTCGCCGATTTGACGCAACGCCGCCTCGGTGGCGAGCCTCTGGCCTACATCACCGGTGAAAAGGAATTTTTCGGCTTGGCGCTGCGCGTCGACGCCCGCGTGCTGGTGCCGCGCCCGGACACCGAAACCCTGGTGGAATGGGCGCTGGAAGTGTTGCCGCCGCCATCTGCCAAGACCGATGCCGAACCGGTACTTCGAGCGCTCGACCTGGGGACGGGCAGCGGTGCCATCGCCCTGGCAATCCTGCACAGCCGCCAGGATGTGGCGGTGCTGGCGGTGGACTTCAGCGCCGATGCACTGGCCGTCGCGCGAGACAACGCCTGGCGCCTGAAACTGCCCTTGGAATTTGTGCAGAGTTCCTGGTTCAATCAGGTACCGGGTCGCTTCGATCTCATCGTGTCCAACCCGCCCTATATCCGCGAGCAAGACCCGCACCTGCCGGCGCTGGTCCATGAACCCTTGCAGGCGCTGACGGCCGGCACCGATGGTCTGGACGACCTGCGCCTCATCGTCCAACAGGCAGCGCCCCACCTGCGGCCCGGTGGGTGGCTGCTGCTGGAGCACGGTTATGACCAGGCTGCAGCAGTGCGGCAGTTGCTCGATGAAGCGGGTTTTTCGGCTGTGCAGTCAAGGCGCGATCTGGGTGGCGTCGAGCGCTGCAGCGGCGGGTGCTCCCTGGGGGGGCTTCAAGGCAGCTGAAAACCTGTTGCTGCCAAGGCGCCATTCCTGTTTTGGTCCGGACTTGTCCGGTCCAGTCGGTACCCATTGGCCAGCATGCCGAAGATTTTTATGCGACCAAATTTCCCAGGTGTTGTGTGATGCAGTCCCGGGCCTGGGCCAGGGTCAGCGCCAGGCCGTCGCTCAAGCTGCGGCATGCAGGCCCATCGCCGGCACAGCCTGCCGTTTCGATCTGCTCGCAGAGTTCAGCCAGGCGCAGAGCACCAACCATGCCTGAAGACGATTTAAGCGAGTGCGCCACTTCGGACGCTGCGCTGAGCTCGCCCGCAGCAGTAGCCACCATAATGTCCACCACTTGCTTGTCGGCATTCCCCAGATATCTCTCCAGAAAGCGACGGTGCATGTCCGGGTTGTCGCCCACCGTTTCGCTCAAGGTGTGGGCATCCCACGCGGGCAGCAGTTGCCCGGGCACGGTGTCGGTGTCGGTGTCGGTGTCGGCCACGGGCGGCAAGGCTGGCAAGGCTTGCAAGCGTCGGCTTTCCAGCGGCAGCCACTTTTGCAGCATCGGGGCCAACTCCACCATGCGCAGCGGTTTGGACAAATAGTCGTCCATACCGCGTGCCAGGCAGCGCTGCGCCTCGCCCTGCATGGCGTTGGCGGTGATGGCCACAATCGGCAAGCGACGACCCTTGGCCTCAGTCTGCCGGATGGCCGCGGTCAACTCGAATCCATCCATGTTCGGCATGTGGCAGTCGGTCAGCAGCAGCGCGTAGCGGCCGCTGCGCCACATCGCCAGTGCTTGCACGCCGTCCTCGGCCAGTTCGCAGGCATAGCCCAGCAGGCGCAGTTGCTCGCTCATGACGTCGCGATTGGTCTCGTTGTCGTCGACCAGCAACACCAGTTGCCCGATGGCCAGGGCCTGCTCGACGCTGGGTGCCGGTGGCGCAACCAGTGCCTCCGCGTGGCTCACAAGGGGAGCTGTCACCCGACTGAATCGGCCACTGGCTTGGGCAATGGCGGCAATCAGGTCGTGGTAATGCAGCGGGTTGCTGCACAGCGCTGCGGCATTGGCTTCGGTCTTATGGTTGCACGCCAACAACTGAACCACGCCCACCCCTGCGGGAAGCTCCAGTTCACCGGGTTCGATGACCGAGGCCACAGCCAGCACCAGCACCGTGGGCTGAGTTGAGGGCAGCTCGCGCAGCTGCTGGCGCACGGCCGCAAGGCTGGGCAACACGGTGATTTCAGCGTTGGCGTCGAGCGCGTAGGCGCAGACGATCTTGCGCACTTCCTCATCCTGCACAGCCACCAGCAACTGCAGGCCTTGCAGGCTGGGGCCAAACACCGGCATGGAGCCGAGTGGGGGTTCTTGCAGCGCCAGTTCCACGCAAAATTCAGAGCCTTTACCCAACTCGCTGCGCGCGGAAATCTCGCCACCCAGCAGTTCCACCAGGCGCTGGCTGATGCTCAGGCCCAGGCCGGTGCCGCCAAACTTGCGCACCGTGCTTTCGTCGGCCTGCATAAAGGGTTGAAACAACTTGACCAGCACTTGCGGGCTGATGCCGATGCCACTGTCGATCACCCGCAGCCGCACCCCGGCCTGGCCTTGCGCCAGCGTGCAGGGCTCCACCGACAGCATCACCTTGCCCGGCTTGCCGAGATGGCCGCTGGTGAATTTGACGGCATTGCCCAGCAGGTTGAGCAGCACCTGGCGCAGCCGCGTCGGGTCGCTCATGATCTGCTGCGGCAGCGCCGGCGAGACGAACAGGCCCAGCGCAATCGACTTGGCGCTGCAGTTGGCCACCATCAGTTGCGCCACGCCTTCGAGCAATTCACGCAAATGGATGGGAATGTGCTCAACGCTCAGCTTGCCGGCCTCGATCTTGGAGAAGTCCAGGATGTCATTCAGGATATTGAGCAAGACCAGAGACGATTCTTGAATGGAGGCGAGCATGCGACTTTGCTCGGGCTCAAGCCTTGTTTGCTGCAGGATGTCGACCATGCCGATCACCCCGCTCATCGGGGTGCGGATCTCGTGGCTCATGTTGGCCAGAAACTCCGATTTGGCGCGGTTGGCGGCATGGGCCTCATGTTCTCTGGCCAGGCGTTCAGTGATGTCCACTTTCAACATGATGAAATGGGTAACTTGTCCATCCGCATCAAAGACCGGGCTGACTCTCATTTCTTCGTGATACAGCGTTCCATCCTTGCGCCGGTTGACAAGTTCGCCGGCCCAGTTCTCGCCGCTCATGATGGTCCTCCACAAATTTTGGTAGAAGGCTCCATCTTGAATACCCGATTTGAAAATTTCACCCGGTCTTTTGCCTATCGCTTCGAGTGCGCCATAGCCGGAAAGTTGACAAAAGGCCGGGTTAACCCATTGGATAACCCCATTGACCCCAGTAATGGCCAGAGCATTGCTACAGGCGTCCAGCGCTGAGCTCTGCAATCGCAGCCAGTCTTGCGCCTGCTTGTGTACAGTGATGATCTTGCCAACGCCCCGATAGCCGAGAAAACAGCCATTCAAGTCGAAATGGGGGAGCCCAGACACCGATACCCACGCCAAATAACCTTCATTGACATGGACCTGGTATTCGAAATCCTTGAATGGCAAGTGCGCCTCAACTTGCTCAAGGTAAGCTCTTGCGGGTTCAGGAAGGTCAAGCGCATTGAACGCCCACAATTCCTTGCGATGCTTGCCAAGCACTCGATGTTGGGGAAATCCATGAACCTGTTCAAAGTTATCTGAAAAATAGCTGAAGAGGTGCTGCGCATCGGTCTCCCAGTTGTAGTCGGCGGCGCACGCAGAAAAGTCTCTTGCGCGTGCCTCATCTTGGCGCAGCCGGACCGTCATGTGCTCAGCCAGCCGTTCGGCGCGACGCTGACCTGTGATTGACAGACGCAACACCAGGGCCAAAAGCGCACTCAGCAAGGCGCCCCCAAAAAACAGCATCCAGGGCGTTTTGTCATCGATGCCGGCCTCAAACGCGGCGGTACCGCTGGCCATCAGCGACAGGTTTTGCCCAGTGATCGGGATGATCTGGTGGTTAAAGAAAGGGCGCGCCGACCCGGCACCATTGACCAGATCCGATAGCGTGGTGTG
>CAIKVZ010000100.1 GCA_903830985.1 uncultured beta proteobacterium | reverse complement strand
GGCCCAGGCTTTGCATCCTTGCAGCAATGCACCGAAAATTTCGAATTTGAGTTGGCGCTGGCTGAGCTCGCCAAGTTGGCCGGCACTGCGCAAATTGCGCTTGTTTGAGAAACACTGAATGGACCTTTATCAAGCCGTCAAACCCACCATTCTGGTGGTTGACGACACACCCGCCAATCTGGCTTTGATCGCCGGCTTGCTCAAAGAGCGCTACACCGTCAGGGCATTCAACCGTGGTGCCAAGGCACTGATGGCGGCCAACGACGAACCACCCGACCTGATCCTGCTCGACATCATGATGCCCGACATCGACGGCTATGAAGTCTGTCGGCGTCTCAAGTCCAATCCGCACACGCACCAGATTCCGGTCATATTCCTCACCAGCAAGAGCCAGGTTGAGGACGAACAGTTGGGGCTGGACGTAGGTGCCGTGGACTACATCACGCGCCCCATCAATCCACCCATCCTGCTGTCGCGCGTGCGGGCCCATTTCGCCGACGCATCCCACGCCAGAACCTTGCGCGTCAACAACGAGTATCTGGAGTTTGAAGTCGCCAAGCGCACGCGCCAACTCGTGGCCTTGCAGGATGTGACGATTCTGGCGCTGGCGTCGCTGGCCGAAACCCGCGACACCGACACCGGCAATCATTTGCGTCGCACCCAGCACTACATGCGAGTACTGGGACACAGCCTGATGAAGCACGCCGGCTTTAGCAACTTCCTGCGTCCCGAGATGGTCGACATTTTGTACAAATGTGCCCCGCTGCACGACATCGGCAAGGTCGGCATCCCGGACCGCATCCTGCTCAAACCGGGGCGCTACGAGCCACACGAATTCGAGATCATGAAAACCCACCCCGCGCTGGGCCGCGACGCCATCGAAAATGCACAGGTGACCGCCGGTGAGATGCTTGGCTTTCTTGAAATCGCCAAGGAAATCGTCTATTCGCACCACGAGAAATGGGACGGGACCGGTTACCCATTGGGGCTGACTGGCGAAGCCATCCCCATTTCCGCACGCATGATGGCGCTGGCCGACGTTTATGACGCGCTCATCAGTCCGCGCATCTACAAGGCCGGCATGAGCCATGAGCAAGCTGCGCAAATCATCGTCATGGGTCGGGGCCTGCATTTTGATCCTGCCGTGGTCGACGCCTTCCTGGAGACCAGTCGGGATTTTCAGCTCATCGCTGCACGCTATGCCGACTCGGAAAGCGACATGCAAAACAAGGCCGACTACCTGGCGCAGGCGCTCTGAGATCCTCCCGAAAAGTTCCTTGGAAAACCATGAAAACCGAACTGCTTGACGCCAACGAATTGTTGCGTACCGTCATCGACGAGAACCCCAACATCATCCTGATGAAGGACTGGGACGGCAAGTTCCTGATCGGCAACCGGGCGCTGGCGGACCTCTACGGCACCACGCCGCAAGGCCTCGTTGGCAAGGACGATGGGGCTTTCAACCCGAACGCCGAGCAGGTCGATTTCTTCCTGAAAAATGTGCAGGAAATCATGTCGCAGGACCAGACCCGGATCGTCATGGAGGAGTCCACCAACGCGGCCACGGGCAAGGTCTCCTATTACCAGTCGATCAAGAAGCCTTTGACCACCAAGGATGGGAAAAAACAGATTCTGGTCATTGCCAACGACGTGACCGAACTCAAGCAGGTGCAAAAGCGCCTGGAAGAAAGCGAACGCCGTCTGCGCTATGTGCTTGAAGCCACGCGTGAAGGTGTCTGGGACTGGGACATCGCCAGCGGCATCGTCACGCACAACCACCAATGGTGCAGCATCACCGGCGTCGAGGATGATCACCTGACACACCCACTTGAAGAATTTTCGGCACTGCTGCACGCCGACGACCGGGATCGGGTGATTGAGCAGTTGAAGGCCTGTCTCGTGGGCCGAACGAGGTACCAGAGCGAGCACCGCATGCGCTTGCCGGACGGTAGCGTGGTGTGGGTGCTCGACCGTGGTGACGTGGTGGAACGCGACGAAGCCACCGGAGCAGCGCTGCGCATGGTCGGCAGCTGCATCGACATCAGCGAGCGCAAGGCCGCAGAAATGGCGCTGGGCATGCGTACCGAGATGCTCAATGCCATCTTCGAACTCAGCCCCGACGGTTTCATCTCGTTTGACGAAACCCTGCGCATCACCTATGTCAGTCCGGCATTCACCCGCATGACCGGTATGCACTTTGAACAGATGCGGGGGCTGACAGAAATCGAATTTGCCGCACAGTTGAACCAGTCCTGCACGGCAAACGGGAAATTTCGCGGCTTTGAAACCCTGCGGCAAAGCTCCGGCCCGCAGCACGAAGGCGAACGTGAGTTCATCGAACTGGCGCTGGCCGGTCAGCGCACCCTTGAAGTCGGCCTGCGCTGCAGCGGAGCCAGCGCGGTTTCACAAATTCTGTACTTTCGCGATGTGACGCACGAAACCGAAGTGGACCAGATGAAGAGCGAGTTTCTGTCCACGGCTGCGCATGAACTGCGCACCCCGATGGCCAGCATCTATGGCTTCACGGAAGTGCTGCTGTCCCATGAGCTTGAAGACGCCGACCGCAAGGAATTTCTCGGCATCATCTTCAAGCAGGCAGGGCTCATGGCGTCGATCCTGAACGAACTGCTGGACCTGGCTCGAATCGAGGCGCGGCGCGGCAAGGATTTCGAGATTGTGCCGACGGTGACACAGGAGTTGGTGCGAGAGGTCGTGGCCGGATTCAAACCACCCCCGGGACGCGATGCGCCAACCCTGAGCATGCCGCACGCCCCCCTGACCATGATGGTGGACCGGCAAAAGGCCACCCAAGCCATCGTCAACGTGCTCTCCAATGCGTACAAGTACTCGGCCCCGGGCTGCGGCGTCAGCATTTGCACGCAGTCGAACAACGAAGTCGCGGACCAGGCCACCGGCGCCCCGCCCCGCGTCGAGATCCGCATTGCCGACCAGGGAATAGGCATGACGCCAGCGCAATGCGCGCGCGTGTCGGAGCGCTTTTACCGCGCCGATAGCTCCGGCGCGATTCCAGGCACCGGCCTTGGCATGAGCATCGTGCAGGAAATCGTCGAACTGCATCACGGCAGGCTGCAGATTGAGAGCGTGGCGGGACAGGGTACGACGGTCACACTGGCATTCCCAAGCGCCGCAGTGTCGCCGTGAACATGAGTGGGCCGTTAAAATAGGGTTTGCACTAATGGCGCAACGCCGTATTCAATCTATTTACAACGCGCCCCTCCCTACCACTCTTCACAGGAACCCAAGATGTCTCTCTTTACCGCTGTCGAAATGGCCCCCCGCGATCCGATCCTGGGTTTGAACGAGCAATTCAATGCCGACACCAACCCCAACAAGGTGAACCTGGGCGTGGGCGTGTATTTCGACGAAAACGGCAAGCTGCCCCTGCTGGAATGCGTTCAGGCGGCGGAAAAGACCATGATGGCCGCGCCCAAGCCACGCGGCTACCTGCCCATTGACGGCCTGGCCGCCTACGACAGCGGTGTGAAGAACCTGGTGTTCGGTGCCGACAGCGAGCCCGTGCAATCGGGACGTGTGGCCACGATTCAAGCCCTGGGCGGCACGGGCGGCCTCAAGGTCGGCGCAGATTTTCTCAAGCGGCTCAAACCCGATGCCCTGGTGCTGATCAGCGACCCGAGCTGGGAAAATCACCGCGCCCTGTTCACCGAAGCCGGTTTCACGGTGCAGTCCTATCCCTACTACGACGCCGCGCGCCTAGGGATCGATTTCGACGCCATGCTGGCCGCACTCAAGGCCGCCGCTGCCGGCACCGTGGTGGTGCTGCACGCCTGCTGCCATAACCCCACCGGCTATGACCTCACGCCCGAGCAATGGGATCAGGTCGTGGCTGTGGTCAAGGCGCAGGGCCTGACGGCCTTTCTCGACATGGCCTATCAGGGCTTTTCCCAGGGCCTGAAGGAAGACGGCGCTGCCGTGCAAAAGTTCGTCGCCGCCGGCCTGGACTTCTTTGTCTCCACATCGTTCAGCAAGAGCTTCAGCCTGTATGGCGAGCGCGTCGGCGCCTTGAGCGTGGTGTGTGAAAGCAAGGAAGAAGCCGCGCGGGTGCTGAGCCAGCTCAAGATCGTGATTCGCACCAACTACAGCAACCCGCCAACGCATGGCGGCACCGTGGTAGCCACCGTGCTGGCCAATCCGGAACTGCGCGCCCTGTGGGAAAAGGAACTCGGCGCCATGCGCGTGCGCATCAAGCAGATGCGCAGCCTGCTGGTGGAGAAGCTCAAGGCCGCCGGCGTTGCCAAGGACATGGGTTTCATCACCCAGCAGATCGGCATGTTCAGTTATTCGGGTCTGAGCAAGGACCAAATGGTGCGCCTGCGCAACGAGTTCGGCGTCTACGGCACCGACACCGGTCGCATGTGCGTGGCCGCGCTCAACACCAAGAACATCGACTACGTCTGCGCCTGCATCGCCAAGGTGATGTGACAATCCGGCCGGGCATGCGGTTTGCAGCACACCCGGCTTGCAGGAAGATGACACCAGCCCAAATAAGCCCGGGCCGATTGGGTAAAAAGCCCTAAGGCAAAGCCGGGAATTGCTGTTATATTGCACTGCAGCATTTATTCATTTCAGGCGGACCCATGCTTTACCAAATCTACGAAACCCAGCGCTCCTTGATGGAGCCCTTTGCCGACTTTGCACAGGCGGCATCCAAGGTGCACAGCAACAGTTTGTCGCCAATGGGCAAGAACCCATTCGCCCAGCGCGTGGCGGCCGGCTATGACCTGATTTACCGCCTGGGCAAGGACTATGTGAAGCCCGAGTTCGGACTGCGCACGGTCGATGTCGAAGGCGTCACGGTGGCGATCCATGAGCGCATCGAGCTTGACAAGCCCTTCTGTGAGCTGCGCCGCTTCAAGCGTTTTTCCGACGACACCAAGACCCTGAATACGCTCAAGGGCCAGCCCGCGGTGCTGATCGTGGCCCCCCTGTCGGGCCACTACGCCACCTTGCTGCGCGACACCGTCAAGACCATGCTCAAGGACCACAAGGTCTACATCACCGACTGGAAGAACGCGCGCCTCGTGCCGCAGTCCGAGGGTGAATTCCACCTGAATGACTATGTGAACTACGTGCAGGAGTTCATCCGCCATCTGCAGGGCATCTACGGCAACTGCCACGTGATGAGCGTTTGCCAGCCCACAGTCCCGGTGCTGGCAGCGGTCTCGCTGATGGCCAGCCGCGGCGAAACCACACCCCTGACCATGACCATGATGGGTGGCCCCATCGACGCGCGCAAGTCGCCCACGGCCGTCAACAATCTGGCCATGGAGAAGCCGCTAAGCTGGTTTCAGAACAACGTGATCTACCCGGTGCCGCGCAACTTCCCTGGTGCAGGTCGCCGCGTTTATCCCGGTTTCCTGCAGCACACGGGCTTCGTGGCGATGAACCCGAGCAACCATGCCAAAAGCCATTACGACTACTTCCAGGACCTGATCAAGGGCGACGACACCAGCGTGGAAGCGCACCGCACGTTCTATGACGAATACAACGCCGTGCTCGACATGGACGCCGACTACTACCTTGAAACCATTCGCGTGGTGTTTCAGGACTACAGCCTGGTCAATGGCACCTGGGACATCCGGGGCGTGGACGGCAAGATCGAGCGCGTGCGGCCCCAGGACATCAAGACCACGGCGCTGTTTTCCGTGGAAGGCGAGCTTGACGATATTTCCGGCTCGGGTCAGACCGAGGCTGTCCATTCGATCTGCACCGGTGTCGTGGGCGTCGAGCAGCGTCACTTCGAAGTCAAGGGCGCGGGCCACTACGGCATCTTCAGCGGTCGGCGCTGGCGTGACATGGTCTACCCCGAGGTCAAGGCCTTCATCCTGCAGCACAGCCTTAAGTCCCTGGTGGCCGTGACTGCGAAAGCCAAACCGGCCACTGCGCCTGTTGTCAAGGCAGCGGCCAGCGTCAAGGCGGCCCCCAAGGCAAAGGCCGCCGTCAAGGTCGCGCCAGCACCCAAGCCAGCAGCTAAGGCCGCGGTGGTCAAGGTCGGGATAAAAACGCCCGTCGCAAAGCCTGCCGTGAAGTCCGCACCGGTGGTCAAGGCCGCTGTCGCAGCGCCCACCAAGACGCTGTCCCAGCCTGCGGCAAAGCCGGCAGTGACGGCGCCGGTCGAAATCATCGCGTCCACGGCAGTCGTGGCAGCCGCGCCTGCAAGCGCTGTGGTCGAGGCCGTGGCGGCACCGCTGCCCAAAGCTGTGGCGGCGGCACCCGCATCCAAGGCGTGGCCAGCTGTCGTGCCCAAGGCGGCAGTGAAACCCGCTGAAGTCAAACCGCTGGTCAAGGCCAAGGCAGCAGCCAAGCCGGCCAAAAAAGTCGTCGCCAGGCGGGGCTGATAGCAGGGGGATCGGCATGCAGTCGTCGCTTGCCAGCCGCCTGCTCGATGCCTTGCCGCAAACCCAGTGCACGCGCTGCGGCTACCCGGATTGCACCGGCTACGCCCAGGCGCTGAGTCTGGGCCAGGCGCAAATCAACCAATGTCCGCCAGGGGGGACGCAGGGCATGGTGCGTCTCGCAGCGCTCACCGGGCAGCCCGAGCGGCCACTGAACCCGGACAACGGCGTGGAGGGCGTGCGCCACATGGCCTTTATCGACGAGGCCTGGTGCATTGGTTGCACGCTGTGCATCAAGGCGTGTCCGACCGACGCCATCCTGGGCAGCAACAAGCTCATGCACACCGTGATCGAGGCCTATTGCACCGGTTGCGAACTGTGTCTGCCGGTATGTCCCGTGGACTGCATCCTGCTGGAGAACGCCAGCGGCGAGCAAACCGGCTGGGCAGCCTGGTCACCTCCGCAAGCGGCGCTGGCGCGCGAGCGCTATGCCTTTCACGCGCTCAAAGCGCAGCGCGAGACCTTGGAGAACGAGACCCGACTGGAACAAAAGGCGCTGGAAAAATTGGCCGACCTGCCGGCTCATTCGCAGCACACCGATCCGCTCGTGCTGGACAAGAAACGCGTCATCATCGAGGCGGCGCTGGCACGCGCCAGGGCCAAGAAAACGGGCGCGATTTCGCCCTGACGGGCAGAGCGAAAAAGGGGCTTAGCCCAAGGCGTCGTTCACCTGTTCGTGAAACTCGGCCAGACTGACGGCAGCACCGATCTCGCGCGGCAGCGCGTCACGCACGGAGAACACGCCCATGATCTTGTTCCCTGGACCCACGATCGGCAGGTGCCGAAAACCGCGCTCGATCATGATCAGCACCGCGTCCGCAACCCGGACCTCAGGCGCCACGCAGTAAGGGCTGCGCGTCATCACTTCCGACACCGGCGTTTTTTGCGGATCCAGCGCCTTGGCCAGCACCCGCGTCATCAGATCGCGCTCGGTCAGTATGCCGAGCAACGCGCTGGCGGCGTCCAGGATCAAGACGCTGCCGCAGTTGGCCTTGGTCATCAGGCAGGCCGCCTCCCAGATGTTGGCCTGCGGTCCCAGGCTGATGACGTGCCGTTGCGACATGGATTGAAATACGGTGCGTTCAGGCATGGGAGCCCCCTTCAAATGACGTTGATAAACCCGGTCTGTCGGACTAGCGCAGCGAGGCGTTGATCTTCTCCAGCGCCTTGGCACCGGGACACAACACGTCCGCACCCAGCGTATTCAGGGGACGGTCGGTGGTGTTGAGCGCATCGTGCAAGTCGGTCGCCAGCGGGTCAATGTAGAGCAGGCCGGTGACGACTTCGCCGCGCGCCTGGTGCGTCTGCATATAGCTCATGGCGGCGTAACGGTCGGTGGGGTCGTAGTCGGTGTGCAGTTTGCGCAGGCGCAGCACGGTGCCGTCGTGCTGCTCCACATCCACCACTTCGCCCGGCGCGTACTGCGTGGTGATCTCTTCGCGCGAGGTGACGAAATCGATGCGGCTAACGGCGTCATTGTGCTGGCGCACATAGTCGTAACTCTTGGTGCTGCCGGCGTGGTTGTTGAAGGTCACGCAGGGGCTGATGATGTCGATGAAGGCCGCGCCCCCATGCGCCATGGCGCCCTTGATGAGCGGCACCAACTGAGCCTTGTCGCCGGAGAAACTGCGCGCCACATAGGTGGCACCGAGTTGCAGCGCCAGCGCCACCAGATCGACGGGCGAGTCGCTGTTGATGACGCCCTTCTTGCTCTTGGAGCCGCGGTCCGCGGTGGACGAAAACTGGCCCTTGGTGAGCCCATAGACGCCATTGTTCTCGACGATATAGCACATGTTCACGCCGCGGCGCATGGCATTGGCAAACTGGCCCAGACCGATGGAGGCCGAGTCGCCGTCACCGGACACGCCCAGGTACAGCAGGTGCTTGTTCGCCAGGTTGGCGCCAGTGAGCGCCGATGGCATGCGCCCGTGCACGGTGTTGAAGCCGTGCGAGGCACCCAGGAAATAGTCAGGCGTCTTGGAACTGCAGCCGATGCCGGAGAGCTTGGCGACGCGGTGTGGTTCGATGTCGAGTTCCCAACAGGCCTGGATGATGGCGGCGGAAATCGAATCGTGCCCGCAACCCGCGCACAGCGTGGAGATGCGGCCTTCATAGTCGCGACGCGTGTAGCCGACCTTGTTCGCGGTCAGCGTGGGATGGTGCAACCGGGGTTTGGCGATGTAGGTCATGCGATCTCCTTGCGCGAAGCTGGGTGGACGGCGGCCACGCTCTTGCGAATGGCGCCGGCGATGAAACGTGCGGTGATCGGCGTGCCGTCGTAGTGCAGGACACGCACCAGTTGCGCCGGGTTGATGTCCAACTCGTTCACCAGCATCGAGTGCATTTGCGCATCGCGGTTCTGCTCCACCACGAACACCTTGTCGTGCGCGGCGATGAAATCATTCACCGACTGCGGGAACGGGAAGGCCTGCAGGCGCATTGCGTCCAGATGCAGTCCCTCGACTTCCAGCACGTCCAGCGCTTCGCGCATGGCGGGCGCCGTCGAGCCGAAGTAGATCACACCCAGCGGCGTCTTTTCCGTGGCATTGCGCAGCAGCGGCTGCGGCACGATGTCGGCGGCGGTTTTGAACTTCTTCAGCAGCCGCTCCATGTTGTAGATGTAGTCCGGGCCACGTTCCGAGTACTGCGCATAGGGGTTGCGTGTCGTGCCACGGGTGAAGAAAGCGCCCTTGCTCGGGTGCGTTCCCGGCAGGGTGCGCCAGGGAATGCCGTCCCCGTCCACATCCTTGTAGCGGCCGAAGTCCTTGCCCGCCTCGAGCTCTTCTGCGGTCATGACCTTGCCGATGTCGTACTTGCGGGCGTCGTCCCAGGCGAAGGGTTTGCACAAGCGCTGGTTCATGCCGATGTCCAGATCGGTCATCACGAAGATCGGCGTCTGCAGGCGATCCGCCAGGTCCAGCGCGGCCGCCGAATGCGTGAAGCACTCGTACGGGTCCTGCGGAAACAGCAGCACGTGTTTGGTGTCGCCGTGCGAGGCGTAGGCGCAGGAGATCAGGTCTGACTGCTGGGTGCGAGTCGGCATGCCGGTTGAGGGACCGCCACGCTGCACGTTGATGATGGTCACCGGGATCTCGGCAAAGTAGGCCAGGCCGATGAACTCGGTCATGAGCGACACGCCGGGACCCGAAGTGGCGGTGAAGGCACGCGCACCGTTCCAGCCTGCGCCCACCACCATGCCGATGGAAGCCAGTTCGTCCTCGGCCTGCACGATGGCGTAGTTGTGCTTGCCGGTGGCTTCGTCGACGCGAAACTTGTCGCAGTACTTCTGGAAGGCTTCCGGCACGGAAGATGAAGGCGTGATCGGGTACCAGGCCGCCACCGTGGCGCCGCCGTAGATGCAGCCCAGGGCCGCAGCGGAATTGCCGTCTGTGAAGATCTGGTCGCCCACCTTGTCGGAGCGGCGCACGCGGATGCCCAGGGGCGCATCCAGGTGCTCCTTCACGAAGTCACGTCCCAGGTGCAAGGCCTGGATGTTCGAGTCCAGCAGGCGTTCCTTGCCTTTGTACTGCTCGGCAAAGAGCTTCTCGAAGACCTCGGCTTCCACGTCCAGCAGCACTGACAAGGCACCAACGTAGATGATGTTCTTGAACAGCTGGCGCTGGCGCGGATCGGTGTACGCGGCATTGCTGATTTCGGTCAGCGGCATGCCGATAACGTGCACGTCCTTGCGAAACTTGGACTCGGGAATGGGTCGCGTGCTGTCATAGAACAGGTAACCACCGGGCTCGATCTCAGCCACGTCGGTGTCCCAGGTCTGGGGGTTCATGGCGACCATCATGTCTACGCCACCGCGCCGGCCGTGATAGCCCTTTTCGCAGACCCGCGCTTCGTACCAGGTCGGCATGCCCTGGATGTTGCTGGGGAAGATATTGCGCGGGCTCACCGGCACGCCCATGCGCATCACGGCCTTGGAAAACAACTCGTTGGCCGATGCCGAACCCGAGCCGTTGACGTTGGCAAACTTGATGACGAAATCGTTGATGGCTTCGATGCGCTTCATGCTGTTACCTTCCGGGCGTCACGGCAGGCGGAACCCGCCTGCGTGGTGTTCAACAAAAATTTCTGCATGTCCCAGGCGCCCGTGGGGCAGCGCTCGGCACACAGGCCGCAGTGCAGACAGACGTCCTCGTCCTTCACCATGATGTGGCCGGTCTTGAGCTCGCCCGAGACATACAGGTCCTGGTCCTTATGCTGCGCCGGCGCCTTGAGCCGCGTGCGCAGTTCGGCCTCGTCGCCGTTGCTGGTGAAGGTGATGCAGTCCATCGGGCAGATGTCGACGCAGGCGTCGCATTCGATGCAGGTGTCGCGATTGAAGATAGTCTGCACGTCGCAGTTCAGGCAGCGGCTCGCTTCCTTGAAGGCGGTGGCGGCGTCAAAGCCGAGTTCCACTTCGACCTTGATGCTGGCCAGTGCGACTTGTGCTGCAGCCCACGGCACCTTGGAGCGCAGGTCGTTGGACACATCGTTGTGGTAGCTCCACTCGTGGATGCCCATCTTCTGCGACATCAGATTGGTGCGCGGTGCGGGTCGCGTTGCCACGAGTTCGCCGTGCACGAAACGGTCGATCGACACCGCGGCTTCGTGGCCCTGGGCCACGGCGGTGATGATGTTTTTCGGGCCGTAGGCAGCGTCGCCGCCGAAGAAGACCTGGGGTACGGTGGACTGGAAGGTGTTTTCGCCCAGCACCGGCAGACCCCACTTGTCGAACTCGATACCTGCCTCGCGCTCGATCCAGGGGAAGGAATTTTCCTGACCCACGGCCACCAGCACGGCGTCGCAGGCAAAGAACACGTCGGGTGCGCCGGTGGGAATCAGACTGCGCCGACCCTTGGCGTCGTACACCGCGCTCACCACTTCGAAAGTCATGCCGGTGAGCTTGCCGTTCTCGTGCTCGAAGCTCTTGGGGACGTGGAAGTTGACGATCGGGATGCCTTCGTGCACCGCGTCTTCCTTCTCCCAGGGCGAGGCCTTCATTTCCTCGAAGCCGCTGCGCACGATGACCTTCACGTCCGAGCCACCCATGCGGCGTGCGGAACGGCAGCAGTCCATGGCGGTGTTGCCGCCGCCCAGCACGATGACGCGTGGTGGCACGCTGGTGATGTGGCCGAACGAAACCGAAGCCAGCCAGTCGATGCCGATGTGGATATGCGCTGCCGCTTCCTTGCGGCCCGGCACTTCCAGATCGCGTCCGCGCGGTGCGCCGCAGCCGACAAAGACCGCGTCATAGCCCTGTTTCAACAAGGCCTGCATGGACTCGACGCGCTGGCCGCTGTTGAACTTCACGCCCATGTCCAGGATGTAGCCGCACTCCTCGTCGATCACCGATTCTGGCAAACGGAAACGCGGGATCTGCGAGCGGATGAAGCCGCCGGCCTTGGCCTCGCCGTCAAACACGGTGACTTCGTAACCCAGTGGCGCCAGGTCGCGCGCCACGGTGAGCGAGGCCGGACCGGCACCGACGCAGGCAATGCGTTTGCCGTTGGGCGCGGCGATCTCGGGCATGCGCGACTTGACGTCGTCCTTGTGGTCCGCGGCGACGCGTTTCAGGCGGCAGATCGCCACTGGCTCCGGCTTGACGCCGTTGTTCTCTTCCACCCGGCCGCGCCGGCAGGCGGGCTCGCAGGGGCGGTCGCAGGTTCGTCCAAGCACGCCGGGAAAGACGTTCGAGACCCAGTTGATCATGTAGGCATCGCTGTAGCGACCCTGTCCGATCAAACGGATGTACTCGGGAACGGGTGTGTGGGCCGGACAGGCCCATTGGCAATCAACGACCTTGTGAAAATAGGCCGGTTGGGTGATATTTGTGGGTTGCAAAACTGCCTCCTGAACACATAAAGCACCAAAGCGGCGCCTCAGGTGGATCGCAGTCTAAGGGCTTCGGCGGGCAATCCGCCTAGGGCAATCCCGAAACCTGCGGGTTCCATGATGCAGGTCAAAAGAAAGGTCGTGCCAGGGGTTTGCACGACCTCTCAGCCCGGCATCGGAACCCCGCATCAGCCCGCTGCGGCCAGTCGTGCAAAGGCGTGCACCACTTCGGGGGGAGCCTGCACCAGTTCGATCAGCACACCCTCACCGCTGATGGGGAATTCCTCGTTTCCCTTGGGGTGCAAAAAGCAGATGTCAAAGCCGGCAGCACCCTTGCGAATGCCGCCAGGCGCAAAGCGCACACCCTGAGCGCTCAGCCATTGCACGGCCAGCGGCAGATCATCGATCCACAGGCCCACATGGTTCAAGGGCGTCGCGTGCACCGCGGGTTTCTTGTCGGGGTCGACCGGCTGCATCAGGTCCACTTCGACCTTGAAGGGCCCCACGCCCATGGCACAGATGTCCTCGTCGACGTTCTCGCGCTCGCTGCGGAAAGTGCCTGTCACCTCCAGGCCGAGCATCTCGACCCAGAGTTTTTTCAAGCGGTTCTTGTCGGGCCCGCCAATGGCGATTTGCTGGATGCCCAGGACCTTGAAGGGTCGTTGCGATGAAGTCATGTGGGGCTCCCGCTCAGGCGAACTCGACGATGACCTGATCGACGCTGAGCGAGTCGCCCTTGGCGGCCAGCACCTTGGCGACCACGCCGTCCTGCGTGGCAAACAGCACGTTTTCCATCTTCATGGCTTCGATCACCGCCACGCGCTCTCCGGCCAGAACCTTCTGCCCCACCTGCACCGCCACATCGGCGAGCAGTCCGGGCATGGGCGAGAGCACAAAGCGGCTCATGTCCGCCGGCGCCTTGAAAGGCATGAGACGCTGAAGTTCCGCCAGCCGCGGAGACAGCACCATCACATTGACCTTGGTACCGTTGTGCTGCACGCGCAGCCCCAGCGGGTTCTTGCCGGTGCCGCGCTCCACCTGGGCGGTGAACGGCTGGCCGTTCACCGTGCCCTCGATGCGCACATCGTTGAGTCGCGATTTGCTGACGATCTCGTAGCTCTCCGACCCCACATGGATCGCTGCCACGCCCGACTTGCCGACAAACTCGTCGACCCGCACCGGCACATAGCGGTGCTCGCCATCGTCGGCCAGCACGATTACCGAGAAGTCCTGGCCCACCTTGACACCGTAACCCGGCAGCTGACCCGACATGCCGGCAGCGCGCTCGCGCACCTTGCGGCGCATGAAGGCGCCCAGCGCCAACAGAAAGTTGAGGTCGTCGTGCGGCACGTCCTCGGCGCGAAAGCCTTTGGCGTAGTTCTCGGCGATGAAACCGGTATTGAAGTCGCCGGCGACAAATTTGGGGTGCGCCAACAGCGCGGCCTGGAACGGGATGTTGCTCGAAACACCGCGGATGACGAAGCCGTTGAGCGCTTCGCGCATCTTGGCAATCGCGTCCAGGCGATCCTTGCCGTGCACGATCAGCTTGGCGATCATGGAGTCGTAGTACATCGGAATCTCACCGCCGTCCTGCACGCCGGTATCGACGCGCACGCCCTGCCATTGCGACACGTCGGAGGCAAACATGGTCTGCGTCGGCGGCTGGAAACGCACCAGACGCCCGGTGCTGGGCAGGAAGCCGCGAAACGGATCTTCGGCGTTGATGCGGCACTCCATGGCCCAGCCTTCGCGCTTCACATCGCCTTGCGTCAGCGGCAGTTTCTCGCCAGCCGCCACGCGGATCATCAGTTCCACCAGATCGAGCCCGGTGATGCACTCGGTCACGGGATGCTCGACCTGCAGACGCGTGTTCATCTCCAGGAAGTAAAAGCTCTGGTCCTTGCCGACGACAAATTCAACGGTGCCCGCGCTCTGGTAGTTCACAGCCTTGGCCAGCGCCACGGCCTGCTCGCCCATGGCCTTGCGGGTCGCGTCGCTGATGAAGGGGCTGGGCGCCTCCTCGATCACCTTCTGATGGCGGCGCTGGATCGAGCACTCGCGCTCGTTCAGGTAGACGCAGTTGCCGAAGGCGTCACCGATCAACTGGATCTCGATGTGGCGCGGCTCCTCGACGAAATTTTCGATGAACACCCGGTCGTCGCCAAAGCTGTTGCGTGCCTCGTTGCGGCACGAGGTGAAGCCCTCGAAGGCCTCCTTGTCGTTGTAGGCCACGCGCAGTCCTTTTCCACCGCCGCCGGCGCTGGCCTTGATCATCACCGGGTAACCGATGCCTTGGGCGATGGACACGGCGCGTTCCGCCGTTTCGATCGCGTCGTTCACGCCCGGGATGCAGTTCACGCCGGCCGCACCGGCCAGCTTCTTGGAGGCGATCTTGTCGCCCATGGCCGCAATGGATTCGTGCTTGGGACCGATGAAGACAATGCCCTCCTCCTCCACGCGCTTGGCAAAGCCGGCGTTCTCACTGAGGAAGCCATAGCCGGGATGGACGGCCTGGGCGCCGGTCTGCTTGCAGGCCGCGATGATCTTTTCGGCCAGCAGGTAGCTCTCGCGACTCAGCGCCGGGCCGATATGCACGGCCTCGTCGGCCAGCATCACGTGGCGTGCATCGCGGTCCGCATCGGAGTACACGGCCACGGTCTTGATGCCCATCTTGCGGGCGGTGAGGATGACGCGGCAGGCGATTTCTCCGCGATTGGCGATCAGAATTTTGTCAAACATTTTGGTACTCCTTCGCGGAAAAATCGCCTGCGTGCGCTGCGCGCACCAAGCAATTTGGCTTCGCCGAAACGCGCTGCGCTTGTTTTGGCTTCGCCGAAACGTCCACTGTGTGGCCGTTTTCGCCCCGATTCGCAATCAGTATCTTGTCAAACATCGTACTTCTCCTTCAATGTGTTCATAGTCCAGAAACACCGCGGAACCGGCTTTGCCGGGCCGCTGGTGTTGCCCCCTGCAAGGGGGGTGGTGTAGCGACACGCAGTGCGCGCAGCCTGGGGGTTTGCCAAGGTGTCACAAAGGGATATTGCCGTGCTTGCGCCACGGGTTTTCCAGCTTCTTTTCCTTGAGCATGACCAGCGAGCGGCAGATGCGCTTGCGCGTCTCGTGCGGCAGGATCACATCGTCGATGAAGCCACGTGCGCCGGCGACAAAGGGGTTGGCAAAGCGTGCCTTGTACTCGGCTTCCTTCGCGGCCAGCTTGGCCGGGTCGCCCTTGTCTTCACGGAAGATGATTTCCACGGCGCCCTTGGCGCCCATCACGGCGATTTCGGCATTGGGCCAAGCGAAGTTCACGTCGCCGCGCAGGTGCTTGGAGCTCATCACGTCGTAGGCGCCACCGTAGGCCTTGCGTGTGATCACGGTGATCTTCGGCACTGTGCATTCGGCATAGGCATAGAGCAGCTTGGCGCCATGCTTGATGATGCCGCCGTACTCCTGCGCCGTGCCGGGCATGAAGCCGGGCACGTCGACAAAGGTCAGCACGGGAATGTTGAAGGCATCGCAAAAGCGCACGAAGCGCGCCGCCTTGATCGAGCTCTTGATGTCCAGGCAACCGGCCAGCACCAGCGGCTGGTTCGCCACGATGCC
>CAIKVZ010000099.1 GCA_903830985.1 uncultured beta proteobacterium | reverse complement strand
TCCATCTGAGCGGAACCCGGCTGGTTTTGTCCGGTCTGGCCGCCTCCCTGGTGCTGATGCTGGTGGCGGTCGGTTTGTACCACCTGGTCTTCCTCAAAGGTGCGCGCGAAGGCTGGCCTGTGGTCGGGTCCATGCTGCGTCTGGTGGTGAAGGACGAGTTCGAACAGCGCGACCGCTTCATGCGCGAAAACCTCGACGTGATGGCGCGCAAGCTGGGCGAAATGCAGGCCAAGATGGTGCAACTCGAGTCGCTGGGTGAGCGGGTTTCTGGCCTGGCGGGCGTGGCCGCACCGGACCTGAAAGCCGCGCCGGGTCGCGGTGGTGCGCTGGTGGGCGGACACCCGTTGACGCTGGAAGAACTGCAGGCGACGCTGGCCGATCTGGACCAGTTGACGAATCAGCGCACCGACCTGCTGACGGTGGTGGAGTCCAGGCTGTTTGAGCAAAAAGTGCGCAAGATGATGGTACCGACCCAGCGCCCGGTGGCCTCGGGTGAGTTGGGCTCGTACTTTGGCTGGCGCATCGACCCCATGACGGGCCGCTCGGCGCTGCACACCGGGCTGGATTTCCAGGCCGATCCGGGTACGCCCATCCTGGCGGCGGCGGGGGGTGTGGTGGTGTCGCAGGAATTTCACCCCGCCTACGGCAATATGGTGGAGATCGACCACGGCAACGATCTGCTGACGCGCTACGCCCATGCCTCCAAGGTATACGTCAAAAAGGGCGATCTGATCCGGCGCGGACAGAAGATTGCCGAGGTCGGAACCACCGGCCGCTCCACCGGCCCGCACCTGCATTTCGAGGTGTTGGTGATGGGTGTGCCGCAGGATCCGCAAAAATTCCTGACGGCCGGGCAGAACCTCTCGGCCGAGCAGTTGGCGGCTGTGGGTTTCGGGACGGGGCACAAGAAGAGCGCCACGCAACGGTAGCCGGCGCACCCTGGTTAAAATGCGAGGTTAGGTTACGGTGGCTGCGACGCATGCAAAAGCTTGCATTCGCCGCGGATAGCCCCAACTGGACTCACTTTACTTAGGGACTTCGGTCGCCTGCGAAGCCTCTGTGGGCCGAGCGCTGGCGGCCTCGCATTCATGGCCAGCAACATCCTTACCAAAATCTTCGGCAGTCGCAATGACCGCTTGCTCAAACAGTACCGCAAGACCGTCGTCGGCATCAATGCGCTCGAGGCCCAGTTTGAAAAGCTGAGCGACGAGCAACTTCGCGCCAAGACCGAGGAGTTCAAGACCCGGGTCAGCCAGGGCGAGAGCCTGGACGCCATCCTGCCCGAAGCCTTTGCCGTGGTGCGTGAAGGCTCCAAACGCATCATGAAGATGCGCCATTTCGACGTGCAGTTGCTCGGCGGCATTGCGCTGCACAACGGCAAGATCGCGGAAATGGGCACGGGCGAGGGCAAGACGCTGACTTCGACCCTGCCGGTCTACCTGAATGCGCTGTCGGGCAAGGGCGTGCACGTGGTCACGGTGAACGACTACCTGGCCAGTCGCGATGCGCGCTGGATGGGCAAGCTGTACAACTTCCTGGGCATGACGGTGGGCATCAATTTGCCCAATATGTCACGCGAGGAAAAGCAGGCCGCCTACGGCTCCGACATCACCTACGGCACGAACAACGAATACGGCTTCGACTACCTGCGCGACAACATGGTGTACGAGGCGGGCGACCGCGTGCAACGCCTGTTGAACTACGGCATCGTCGACGAGGTGGACTCGATCCTGATCGACGAGGCGCGCACGCCGCTTATCATCAGCGGCCAGGCCGAAGACCACACGGCGATGTACGTCGCCATGAACAAGGTCGTGCCTGCGCTCAAGAAGCAGGAAGGCGAAGACGACCCGCGCGGCGAAAAGATCGTCACCGTGCCCGGTGACTTCACGCTCGACGAGAAATCCCACCAGGTGTTCCTGACCGAACAGGGCCATGAGAACTCGGAACGCCTGCTGGCCGAACTGGGCCTGATCCCTCAGGGTGCCACGCTCTACGACCCGGCCAACATCTCGCTGGTGCATCACCTGTATGCGGCGCTGCGCGCCAATCACCTGTACCACCGCGACCAGCATTACGTGGTGCAGGACGGTGAAGTCGTGATCGTCGACGAATTCACCGGACGGCTGATGTCGGGTCGGCGCTGGAGCGACGGCCTGCATCAGGCGGTGGAAGCCAAGGAAGGCGTCGCCATCCAGGCCGAAAACCAGACCATGGCGTCGATCACCTTCCAGAACTATTTTCGCCTGTACGCCAAGCTCTCGGGCATGACCGGCACGGCCGACACCGAGGCCTACGAGTTCCAGGAGATCTACGGCCTGGAAACCATTGTCATCCCGCCCAACGCCAAGAGCCAGCGCACCGATCAGCTGGACCGCGTGTACAAGACCACGCGCGAAAAATACGAGGCCGCGATCCAGGACATCCGCGAGTGCTTTGACCGCGGACAGCCGGTGCTGGTGGGAACGACGTCGATCGAAAATTCGGAAATCATCGACGAACTGCTGAACAAGGAAAAGCTGCCGCACCAGGTGCTCAACGCCAAGCAGCATGCGCGCGAAGCCGACATCGTGGCGCAAGCCGGTCGTCCCAAGATGATCACCATTGCGACCAACATGGCGGGGCGTGGCACCGACATCGTGTTGGGTGGCAATCTGGAAAAAGCCATCGAGGCGGTCGAGGCCGACGAGTCGCTGGACGCGGTGCAACGCCAGAATGAAATCGAAAAAGTGCGCGCCCAGTGGAAGATCGACCACGAGTTCGTCAAGTCGCTGGGCGGCTTGCGCATCATCGCCACCGAGCGCCACGAGTCGCGCCGCATTGACAACCAGTTGCGTGGCCGCTCCGGCCGCCAGGGCGATCCGGGTTCGTCGCGCTTCTTCCTGAGCCTGGACGATCCGCTGATGCGCATCTTCGCCGGCGACCGGGTCAAGTCCATCATGGACCGGCTCAAGATGCCCGACGGCGAGGCCATCGAGGCCGGCATCGTGACGCGCTCCATCGAATCCGCGCAGCGCAAGGTCGAGGCGCGCAACTTCGATATCCGCAAGCAGTTGCTCGAGTACGACGACGTCTCCAACGACCAGCGCAAGGTCATTTACCAGCAGCGCAACGACATCCTGGACGCCAAGTCACTGTCGGAGCAGATCGAGTCCTTGCGCGAAGGCTGCTTCGCCGATCTGGTGCGCCAGTTCGTTCCCGAAGAGTCGGTGGAGGAGCAGTGGGACATCGGCGCGCTGGACAAGGTGCTGCAGGACGAGTGGCAGATGAACGTGGCGCTGCAGGAACAGGTGGCGGCCGCGAGCAGCATCACCGATTCGGACCTGCGCGACAAGGTGGTGCAGGCCGCGCACGCGGCTTTTGCCGCCAAGGTCGAGGCCGTGGGCGTGGAGAATTTTGGCCAGTTCGAACGCATCGTGCTGCTGCAGAGTCTGGACACCCATTGGCGCG
>CAIKVZ010000098.1 GCA_903830985.1 uncultured beta proteobacterium | reverse complement strand
CCGCGAAAAACCCCAAGTCTGACTTTCGACGTTCAAATCGAGACCAGACTCAGACACCATATTCGGCAAACAAATCATTAACTTACGACGTCCTGATGTGAAAACGTTGGGACACTACTGATCGGCGATGACGTTTCAAAAATTGGCATGGCGCCCATAACGCAGCTTGCTTTTACGTATCTTTACGGAATTACGAAGCCCGCAAAACAACCGAAAAAGCAACGCCCGTCAGAGTCGCCCCAAGGGGCCTGGGCATGCGAGTGGTGCAGCACCCCTGGCATGGCTGTCAAGGCAAACTGGCAGTCACCGAACTTGACCTCGGCAAAGCGCCCTCAACTTTGGGAGAATGCATTGGGTCTCACTACAACAGGAAAAAAATTGGCTACTTCTTGCGCCGGCGCCTTGGATATTGGCTTTGCATCATTGACTTACCTGCAGATCGGATTGCTGGGAATCGTGCAGGGCGTGACCGAACTCCTGCCGATTTCCTCCACTGCTCACATGCGGGTGGTTCCGGCATTGCTGGGCTGGACCGATCCGGGTTCTGCCTTTTCAGCAGCGATGCAACTTGCGGCATTGGGCGCCGTGATGAGTTACTTCTGGAAAGACATTCGTGGCGTTTACGCCGGCAGCACCGCGGCAATTCGCAGGCGCGATTTTTCCGACCCCTCTTTTCGGCTGGCCGTAGGGATCGTATTGGCCACGCTGCCGATCGGCATCGCGGGGTTGGCCTTGTCGGGGGTGCTGAACGCCTGCAATTCGCCCCTGCGGGGTCTGATGGTGATCGGTGTTGCATCCATCGGAATGGCAGTTCTTCTGGGTATTTCCGAGCTCACATGCCGCCATGAACGCGGCGTCGGACAGATGCGGTTGAGGGACGCCCTGATTGTTGGCGTCGCGCAGGTGGGTGCGCTCATACCGGGCGTGTCACGCTCCGGCTCGACCTTGACCGGTGCCTTGTTCCTGAATTTCAGCCGGGAGGAGGCCGCCCGGTTTTCTTTTCTGCTGGGATTGCCCGCCATCGCGCTGGCGGGATTGAAAGAGATTCTGGTCCTGGCGCAAGCCCATATCCCGCTGGATGCGTGGTCACACCTGATGTTTGGCCTGCTCGTCGCCAGCGCATCGGCGTTTGCGGCAATCTGGGGTCTGATGCGATTCCTGGAGAAATTTTCCACCTGGCCATTTGTTATCTACCGGGCGGCATTGGGTGTGTTCCTGATCGTCGCCGTGAGTGCCGGGTGGTTGGCGAACTGAGCAACCGATGCGGATGAAAATGCAGCCAGCGCCATGCGGCTTCAGGCACTTGCCAAGCCTGATTGGCATGGTGCTGACGCTGGCTTGCTGCTCGTTGGGTGCTGCAACGGTTTCGAGCCATGGTCAGGGGGAGCTGATCGTGGATGCCTGTCACCTGAATCTTGCCAGGGACAATGTCAAGACGTATTGGAAAGCGCCTGATGGTGCGGTCTTCGGCCATTTCGGGAGCCTCACGGACTGGCTGCAAGAGCGCGGCGAGAAGCTGGTGTGCGCCTCCAATGCCGGCATCTACGGCAAAGACTTGCGGCCTCTCGGCCTCTACATTGAAGCTGGGCGGGTTTTGCACAAGCTCAATACCCGCAAGGAAGCCTACGGGAATTTCTATCTGCAGCCCAATGGCGTCCTGTTGTTGACAGAGTACGACGCCAGGATCGTGACCACCGAGACCCTTGCCGTCGAACTGGACAATCTACTGCCCTCGATTCGATACGCCGTCCAATCGGGTCCCATCCTGCTGCTCGGCGGTGAAATCAATTCGCTCTTTGCCCCGGGGTCGGAAAACCGCTTGTTGCGCAATGCGGTCTGCGTCACTTCTGGCGTCAACATCGTTCTGGCCAAGAGCCGCTCGCCCATCAATTTCCATGATTTCGCCAAACAACTGCGCGACGCATTGGGTTGCCGTGACGCGCTCTACCTGGACGGCTCGATCTCGCAGCTCTACCCCTTCGACAACAGCAGTTTTGGCCCCAGCTTTGGCGCCATGATTGGCGCAACAGTTCCGGCTCAGCATTGATCGCTCACTGGCTCGCCTGTGTTCCCAGGCGCCAGGTCGTCAGGCCGGTTCGTCGTCGTCCTCGTTCTTCGGCACAAACACCATGCCGGTCTTGGCGTTGTAGTCCATGAGGCCGGCATAGCGGCCCCAGGCGATCATGGTCTGGAAGGTCTTTTCCGGGTTGTCGTAGGGCAGGGCGCTGCCGATGTCCTTGATCACGCGCTCGGCCTCCACTTCCTCGTACTCGTGCAGCAGGGCGATGATGATGTGGAACAGGCGCAGCTTGAACACCTGTTCGGAAAAAATGGTGTGACGCTCGTCGCGGCTGGCGCCGACAAAACGCCGGCCCAAATCCGTGAAGCGCACCTGATCCTTCGGAGTGTCGACGAATTCCAGAATCTCGGCGGCCTTCACCAAGGCGATGGTCTCGCCAAATTCCTTGCCGATCTCGTCCGAGATGTCGTAGATGTTGGACAGCTCGGGCGAGTCGTCGAGCAGGCTCAGCAGGCCCAGGATCTGCCCCACCGGCACCAGCGGTATCGACTCCATGCGGTTGCGCCCGCGCGAGATCGGCTGGCCCGCCACCGGTACTTCCACCGGCACATCGGGCAAGGTGGAGGTCGTGATGCTTTCGTGGATCAACGCCACCAGGCGCTGAAACTCCGGGCTCTTGGGGTCGCGCGGAGCGGGCAGGGGGTTGTCCAGCACCAGGCCGAGTCGCCCGGGGCGCGGGAACAGCACGATGATGCGCGTGGCCATTTCCACTGCTTCCTCGATGTTGTGCGTGACCATGAAGATGGCGCTCAAGCCGGTACCTGGCGTGTGCCACAGGCTGATCAGTTCCTGGCGCAGGTTCTCGCCGGTGAGCACGTCCAGCGCGCTGAAGGCTTCGTCCAGGCACAGCAGCCGGGGCTTCGACACCAGTGCGCGCGCGATGCCCACGCGCTGGCGCATGCCGCCGGACAGTTCGCGCGGGTAGGCCGCGTGGTAGTTGCCCAGGCCGATGAGTTCGATGGCGCGGTCCACGGCGGCATCGCGCTCGGCGCGGCTGACCTGGTGCGCCATCAGGCCCACGGCCACGTTCTGCTCCACGGTGAGCCAGGGATAAAGCGCAAAGGTCTGGAACACCACCGAGGCATCGCCGTTGATGCCGTGCAGGGTCTCGCCCTTGTGCAGCACGCGGCCCGACGTGGGTTCGATCAGACCCGTCAGGCAGCGCAGGATGGTGGACTTTCCCGAGCCCGACTGGCCCAGCAAGGCCAACAGTTCGCCTTCGTGCACGGATACGTCGATCTGTTCCAGCACCTTGAGCTCATGGCCGCCGGCCGTGATGAACGATTTGTTGACCGAGCGCAGTTCGGCAATCGGGGGCGCTTCTGTTTTGGCGAGTGGGGTCATTTTGGAGGGGGAGTTCAATCCAGTCGGAAACGGCGTTCGGCGTAGGCGTAGAGGCGACGCCAAACCAGCTTGTTCATGAGCACGACAAACAGCGACATGACGGCGATGCTGACAATGATGAGCGGCGTGTCGCCGCGCTTGGTCACTTCAGCGATGAAGGCGCCCAGACCGTCGGCCTTGAGCGTGGTGTCGCCCCAGGTGGCGTATTCGGCCACGATGCTGGCGTTCCAGGCGCCGCCCGCTGCCGTGCAGGCGCCCGTCACCCAGAACGGAAAAATCGCCGGCAGGATGAGCGTGCGCCACAGCTTCCATTGGCGCAGGCCGTAGATGCTGGCGACTTCTTTCAATTCGTTGGGAATCGCCATGGCGCCGGCAATCACGTTGAACAGGATGTACCACTGCGTTCCCATGGCGATGAGCAGGATGCTGCCCCAGTTCATGGGTGTGCTGCTGGCGACGAACAGGCCCACCACGATCGGGAAGGTCATGTTCACCGGGAACGAGGCGCCGATTTGCGCCAGCGGCTGGGCAAAGCGCGCCACCTTGGGATGAAAGCCAATCCACACGCCGATGGGCGTCCAGATCAGCGTGGCCAGCACCGTCATCGCCAGCACGCGCAGCAGCGTCAGAAAACCCAGCCAGACGACGTGGCCCACCACGGCCGCGTCCAGCGCGCCGTGCAGCGCGGCGATCGCGGCAAAGACGCCGATGATGACCTCGTAGCCCAGCCAGGCGGCAAAGGCCAGACCCAGGATGCGCAGTGGCCAATTCACCGCGTCAGGGCGGGTGCGCCGTTTGCTGGGGCTGATGCGTCGCAGGGCCTGGTCCAAGGCATCGGCCAGTGGTTGCCAAAGGTGCAGCGCCAGCCAGGTGAAGACATAGGCGCCGCTCAGGAGATCAAACACCCACGAGGTGGGCGTCAGACCCGACTCGGTGAGTTCGATCTTGAACTTGTCGGCCCAGACCATCAAGGGGCGCCAGATCAGCTGGTCGCTCACCAGGATCAGCACCAGCATGGCCACCACGGCCAACAGGGCGGCATGGTTGTCGCCCTTCTCGATGGCGCTGGCCATGTAGGAGCCCAGTCCGGGCAGCTTGATGTCCTTGTTCATCACGCTGATGGCCTCGCTTTGCGCCACAAAGAACCAGCCCCCGCCAAACGACATCATGGAATTCCAGATCAGGCTGTGCGCCGAGGCCGGCAGCTCCACCGTGCGAAAGCGCTGCCAGCGGCTCAGCCCATAGGTGGACGCCGCTTCCTGCATGTCGCTCGGGATGGTCACCATGGAGTGGTAGAAACCGAAAGCCATGTTCCACACCTGGCCGGTGAAGATGGCGAAGATGGCGGCGCACTCCACGCCCAGCAGGCTACCGGGGAACAGCGCCATGAAGCCGGCGACGGTGGCCGACAGAAAGCCCAGCACCGGCACCGACTGCAGCACGTCGAGCGCCGGCAATATCACGGCACGCGCCGCCAGGTTTTTGGCGGCCAGGTAGCCCAGGGAAATCGCGAAGAGCAGCGAAAAACCAAAGGCAATCCACATGCGCAACAGGGTACGCCCGGCGTAATAGGGAATCTGTGAGGTGGAGAAATCCAGCTCCGGCACCGAGGCCGGGTCAAAGGCCACCAGCATGCCTTGACCGAAGTGCATCAAGCTCCACAGCGCGCCAAACAGGATCAGCAGGACCAGGCCGTCAATCCAGCTGAAGCCGGGGCGGTCGCTGTCGACCACCAGTTGCGGGGAAGTGCTTTTCATCATGTGGCGTCAGGGTGCTTCGGTGGATCTGCTGAATGAACCAGCCTGCGGCATTCTCGCACCGACAGATGTCAGGCGCGTGACCGGGAACGGGCGGCGCGGGCGCCGCCTCAGTGTGGCTGCACCAACTCCGTCACCTGTTGCGACAGGTCCAGCAGACGCCCCTTGCCGGCGTAATACCGGTCCAGGCGCCATTCGCAACGAATCCGTCACAAGACTGCCACATGCCGTGGCGATACTCGGGCCGCTGCCGTATCCCCTGCAGACCCTGTCAGGGCAGTGTCGCCTCGCCTTCGATCATTCATCCCGTCATGTTGACCCACTCATCCCAAGCAAACGCGCGCACGCTGGCGCGGCTTGTCAGCGCCTTGCTGCTGGCTGCCACGTTGCTGACCTTGGCCGCCTGCTCGACGCGACCGCTGATCGTCCAAGCCATGGCCGATGAACTGGCCGGCCAGGGCCAGGCGCCGGAAGACGATCTGCTGCTGGCGCGTGAAGCCAGCGCCTTCTACCTCAAGCTGTCCGAGTCGGTGCTGCGCCAGACGCCGGGACACCTGCCGCTGGCCGAGGCTGTGGCGGGGGGCTTCACGCAATACGCCTACGCCTTTGTGGCCTTCGATGCGGAGAAGATCGAGCCGCGCGACGCCCGTGCGGCGCAGCGTTTGCGCGAGCGCGCGGCCCGGCTCTACCTGCGCGCGCAGCGCCACGCCATGGCCGCGCTGGAGAACCAGAGCCTCGGCTTTGCGCGGGCGCTGGCCAGCCCCGATTCCGCACAATGGCCGCGGCTGCGCGCCGATCAGGTGGGCGTGGCCTACTGGGCCGCCGCCTCCTGGGGTGGTTTCATTTCACTTTCCAAGGACAGCCCCGACATCGTGGCCGACCTGCCGCTGGCCATCCGACTGGCGCAGATCGCTTGGGGCCTGCAGCCAGACTATGGCGACGGTGCGCTGGCCAGCCTGATGGGCACGTTTGAGTTGGCACGCGCAGGCGGCTCAGCGGCGCAGGCTGGCGTCTATTTCGACCGGGCCATCGCACTGGGTGCGGGCCAAAACGCCGGCGCCTTTGTCGCCAAGGCTGAAGGCCTGGCCCAGCCCGCGGGCGACCGCGCGGCTTTCGAGGCACTGCTGCGCCAGGCGCTGGCCGCTGCCGACAGCCGGCGTGACCTGTCCAACGGCGTGATGCGCGAGCGCGCGCAATGGCTGCTCGACAGCGCCGGCGACCTCTTTTGACGAATTCTTCACCCTGCAAAACAACATGAATTTCCTGCTCCGCTTTTCCTTTTCTTTGCTGCTGGGCCTGGCGTTTCTCGGCGGCGCCGAAGCGGCCGACAAGGGCTTGCGCATCGGCACGCTGGCGCCCAAGAATTCGCTCTACCACCGCCAGTTGATGGACATTGGCGAAGCCTGGCGCACGGCCCAGGGTGGCGCTGCCAAGTACCTCGTCTACACCGACGGCAGCCAGGGCGGCGAGGCCGAAATGGCGCGGCGCATGCGCATCGGCCAATTGCAGGGCGCGCTGCTCTCGGTCGTGGGTTTGCGCGAGATCGAGCCGTCGATTGCCGCCTTGCAGAGCATGCCGCTGCTCTTCAAGAACTGGGAAGAAGTCGACTACGTGCGCGAGAAGATGCGCCCTGCGATGGAGAAGAAATTTTTTGACAAGGGCTTTGTCGTGCTCGCCTGGGGCGACGCGGGTTGGGTACGCTTCTTCTCCAAGGAGCCGGCCGTGCGCCCGGGCGACTACAAAAAGATGAAGTTCTTCGCCTGGGGCTCGGAGCTGGAGCAGCAGGAGATCATGAAGAGCCTGGGCTACACGCCCGTGCCGCTGGAGACCAGCGACATCCTTCCCGCCATACAGACCGGCATGATCAACGTGGTTCCGTCCACGCCGTATTTCGCACTGGCCAGCCAGATCTACAGCACGGCGCCGCACATGCTGGAGATCAACTGGGCGCCCATCGTGGGCGCGCTGGTGGTGACAAAGAAGGCCTGGGACGAGATGACCCCCGCCGCGCAGCAGACGGTGCGCGACGCCAGCGAAAAAGCCGGCGTGCAGATCCGCAAGCAGGCGCGTCAGGAGGTCGAAGAGGCCGTGGACGCGATGAAAAAGCGCGGCCTGGTGGTGCACCAACCCAACGCCGAGCAACTGCGCGAATGGAACGAACTGGCCGAGAAGCTGTACCCGCGCATTCGCGGCAGCATGGTGGCGGCCGAGACCTTTGACGAGGTCTTCGCCCACCTCAAGACCTACCGCTCGGGCAAGGCCAAATAGTGACCGGCGTGTTGTCCCGTCTGCGCACACTGGGGCGTTTTGACGAGCTGCTGGCGGGCAGCGCGCTGGCGCTGATGACGCTGATCCCGCTGGTCGAGATCGCCCTGCGCCCGCTGCTGGGCGCCGGCGTGGAGAACGCGCCCGTGCTGGTGCAGCACCTGGGCCTGGTGCTGGCCATGTTTGGCGCCGTGGCGGCCGAGCGCCATGGCCATTTGACGACGCTGGGCAGCGGACTGGGATCGTTTGGCGGAGCCCGGTTTCAGCACGCCGTGCACGGCTTTGCCAAAGGTAGCGCGGCGCTGTTGTGCGGCCTGCTGGCGCTGGCCAGCTGGCGCTTCGTGCAAAGCGAGATCCCCGCCGCGCAGCGCCTGGCCTACGCCTTGCCGATCTGGTGGGTGCAGGCCGCCATGCCCGTGGGCTTCCTGCTGCTCGGCGCCAGAGTCGGCGGGCGCTGTGTCTCGACGCCATGGCTGCGACTCCTGGGTGCGCTGCTCCTGCCTGCGTCTGGCTGGTTGCTGGGCAGCCGTTTTGACGGCAGCGAGATCGTGCTGTGGCCGGTGCTGCTTGGCCTGCTGTTCATGCTGCTGGCAGGGGCGCCGATCTTTGCCGTGCTCGGTGGCCTGGCGCTGGCGCTGTTCTGGCAGGACGGACTGCCGCTGGCCTCCGTCGCCTTGTCGCATTACCAGATCACGGTGAACCCTTCGCTGCCGGCCTTGCCGCTGTTCACGCTCGCCGGCCTGATCTTTGCGCGCACCGGTGCGGCGCTGCGCCTGGGCGCAGTCTTCATGGCGCTGTTCGGCGGCGGCGTCACCGGGACGGTGGTGGCGGCGGCCGTGCTGTGCTCCTTCTTCACCGCCTTCACGGGCGGCAGCGGCGTCACCATCCTGGCGCTGGGCGGGCTGCTGCTGCCGCTGCTGCGCAATGCCGGCTACCCCGAGCAACGTGGCATCAGCCTGGTGACCAGCGCCAGCGCCCTGGGCGTGCTGCTCGCGCCCTCGGTGCCGCTCATCATGTACGCCATCATCGCGCGCGTGCCGATCAACACCATGTTCCTCGCCGGTCTGGTGCCGGCGCTGGTGATGGTGGCTTTTCTGCTGGTCTTTGGCGGCTACCTGAAACGCGGCGCCATGACTGCGAACGCAGCGCCCACCGCACACGTTGATGGCCACGCGCTGCGCCATGCGGCCTGGGCCGCCAAATGGGAAATCCTGGCGCCTTGCGTGGCCATCGGCTCCCTGGTCAGCGGCCTGGCCACGCCCACCGAGAGCGCAGCCCTGACCGCCGCCTACGCCGTGCTGACGCAGGCCGTGGCGCACCGCGAACTGGGCTGGCGCGTGCTGGGCCAGGCCCTGAGCGATTGCGCCCAGGTGATCGGTGGCGTCATGCTGATCCTGGGCATGGCGCTGGGACTGACCAACTACCTGATCGACGCCGGCATTCCCAACGCCGCCATCGAATGGGTGCAGGGGGTGATCCCGAACAAATGGGTGTTCCTGCTGGCGCTGAATGTCTTTCTGTTCGTCGCCGGATCGCTGATGGAAATCTTTGCCGCGATCGTGGTGCTGGTGCCCCTGCTGCTGCCCGTGGCGCTGAGCTACGGCATCGACCCGGTGCACTTCGGCATCATCTTCCTGGCCAACATGGAGATGGGTTTCCTGTGTCCGCCCGCCGGCATGAATTTGTACTTCGCCTCGGCCATGTTCGGCAAGCCGATACGCTACGTTGCGGCCTCGGTGCTGCCGGCCCTGCTGGCGATCTTTCTGGGCACGCTGGCGATCTCCTGGCTGCCGCTGCTGGCGACGGGTCTGCCGGCGCTGCTGGCGGGGAAGTGAGGCCGGGTTCCGGACCCCAACGCATCCTGGCGCTGCAGATTCAATGGTTTCAGTTGAGGCGCATGGCCCCGGCGCCGAACAGTCCGATGAGGCCGATCGTGATCAGGTAGATGGCGACGATGAAGTTCAGCAGCCGGGGCATGATCAGGATGAGAATCCCGGCGATGAGGGAGATGAGCGGTGTCAGGCCGAGGTTTAGGTTCATGGATTTTCCAGTGGATGAGGGTTGGCACAGGAAGTGCCCGAGCTTCATGGTGCCGCGGTGGCTGGGCCTCGTCTGTGTGCTGGCCAACCAAACGGTTGGCGATCCATGACCGACATCCTGATGAACCTCGCTGCGCTCGCCGTGATGGACGCGCTGCGCGGCAAAAATCGAATGATCAGCGGGTCTGGATGCGATCCGCTGCCGCCTCCAGCGTGAGCCGGTGCAGCCCGGTCAGCCCGGCCTGATCCAGCCCCGCGCCGATGTAGCCGCCGGCGAGCATGAAGGCCACGGGCAGATGCTGCTGGTGGCACCAGTCGAAGACCTTGCGTTCGCGCATCGCCAGCAATTCGCGCGTGATGCCTTGCAGGGCGCCGTCCGCGCAGCCCTCAAAGGGGTCCATGCCGGCGTTGTACAGGCACAGGTCGAAACCGGGTGCGCGCTGTGCCAGTGCACTCAGGCCCTGGTCGATCTCGTTCAGGTACTGCCCGGCATCGGTCACCAGGCGCAGTTCGCAGCGCTCGCTGCTCTCGTAGCGGTCATAGGGGTCGACCGACACGTCGAACTGCCAGATGCGCGGCTCGTCCTGGATGAGGGACGCCGTGCCGCCGCCGCAATGCGCGTCCAGGTCCAGGATCAGCACCGACTTCGCGCCCGCATCCAGGGCCGCCAGCGCGGCCATCACCAGGCCGTTGAACGTGCAATAGCCCAGGCCCGTGCTGCGGCTCGCATGGTGCAGTCCGCTGGACAGGGATCCCGAGACGCCGTGCTGCAGCGCGTCCAGCGCCGCGGCCACGGCACCGCCGTTGGAGGCCAGCAGCATGGGCCACAGACCCGCGTCCCAGGTGAAGCCCTGGGACTGGGCCATGGCCAGCGGCTCACCGGTCTGCACGGCGCGCACATAGGCTTCGTCGTGCACGCGGGCCACCTGCTCGAACGTCAGCGGCAGCGGGCCTTTCAGCACCAGGCCTTCAATCGGTTCTGCGGCAAGGGAGGCCGCCACCCAGCCGGCCTTGCGCGTGGTCTCGAAAGCGTAGCTGGCGCCGATGTAAGCCGGGCTGTAAAAAACGTTCATGGCGAGCTTGATGTTTTGTTCGAGCCGTCGTCGCGGCGCAGCAGCACGAAGGCCAGGGTGATCATGGCGATGGAGGCCAGCAGGAAGATGGCCGAGAGCGCGTTCACCTCGGGCGTGACGCCGGTGCGGATCATGCCGAAGATGTAGACCGGCAAGGTGGTGGAGCCCGGGCCGGAGACGAAGTAGGTGATGACGAAGTCGCCCAGCGAGCTGATGAAGGCCAGGAGCGCGCCGGCGAAGATGCCGGGTGCCAGCAGCGGCAACTCGATGCGCACAAAGCGCTGCCAGGGCGGCGCGTACAGGTCGGCCGCGGCCTCGACCAGGGCCGGGTCCAGACCGGCCAGGCGCGAGCGTATCGGGTAGTAGGCAAAGGGAATGCAGAACACCGTGTGCGCCAGGATCACCGAGAACAGGCCCAGCGGCATGCCGGCCAGCACGAACAGCATCAACAGCGCCACGGCCGTGACGATCTCGGGCACGAGCAGCGGCAGGCTGAGCAGTCCTTCGACAGCCGTGCGGTGCAGCGAACTCGAGTGCAGCACGCCCAGCGCGGCGGCAATCGCCGCGGCCGTGGCCAGCGCCGTGGCGATCGCCGCGACGATGAGCGAATTCTTCGCCGCGTGCAGGATGTCGCTGTTGTCCAGCACGGCCGCGTACCACTTCAGACTGGCCCCCGTCCAGATGGTGGTCAGGTCGTTCTCGTTGAAGGACAGCGCCACCAGCGTGGCGATGGGGATGTAGAGAAACACCAGCGCCGCCATGGCGATGAAGGCATTGCCGCGCCCGCTGAGCAGGTTCGCTTCGGCTTTCATGAACGTCGCTCCATGCGGCCGTTCAGCCACTTCATCAGCAGCAGGGTGAGCAGCAGGATGGCCACCAGCACCAGCGCCAGGGCCGCGCCAAAAGGCCAGTTGCGGGAGGCGCCGAACTGGGCCTGCACCAGGTTGCCGATCATCAGCGACTTGCCGCCACCGAGCAGCTCCGGGCTCACGTAGGCGCCCAGGCAGGGCACGAACACCAGCACGGCGCCGGCCAGGATGCCGGGCATGGCCAGCGGCAGCACGATGCGTGTGAGGACGCGGCGCTTGTCCGCGCCCAGGTCGAAAGCGGCCTCGATGAGTCGCTTGTCGATGCGTTCCAGCGCCACATAGGTCGGCAGGATCATGAAGGGCAAAAAGGAATAGGTGAGTCCTATGCCCGTGGCGAGCGGCGTGTACAGGATGTCGAGCGAGGCGCTGGTCAGCCCCAGCCATTGCAGCACCTGATCGAGCGTGCCGCCGTTGCGCAGGATCAGGATCCAGGCGAAGTTGCGCACCAGCAGATTGGTCCAGAAGGGAATGGTCACGAGGAACAGGACGAAGGCCGCGCGCCGGCGCGTGAGCGTCGTCATGTACAGGGCCGTGGGCAGGCTGATGGCCAGCGTCAGCAGCGTGGTGATGGCCGCCAGGCGGAAAGAGCGCGCAAAGATAGCCAGGTAGTCGCCGTTGAACGACATGTTGCCGGCCAGGTCGCGCTCGAACAGCAGCTTTTCAAAGGCCACGCCGGTGTGCTGGCCCCAGAGCACGCCGCCAAAGGGCGCGCGCTCCAGCGTTGACACATAGAGCATGAGCAGCAGCGGCGCGATCATGAAGAGCGCCAGATACAGCGTGGCCGGCGCCGTCAGCGCCAGATTCCGGTTCCTCAAGGCGTTCATGCGGCAAAGGCCCGCACGGAGGGCGAGGCAATCGAAAATCCGCTGCTGCTGCCAAGCAGTGCCTGGGCGTTCACCGCGCCCGACAGGCGCACACGCAGCACGCTGGCGTCGGGCAGGGCGGCGTGCAGCATCAGATCGCTGCCGCTGTAGATCGCGTCCAGCACGCGGCCTTGCAGCAGCGCCACATCAGCTACCAGCGCGATGTTCTCCGGGCGCACCACCAGCACGGCTTTCGTGCCGATCTGGATGTCGCCCGCGTCATCCACGTCGAGCAGCACCTCAGCCTGCGGCGCGGCCGAGAGCCGGAAGCGACCGCCGGCGCCGCTGCGCGCCACGCAACTGGCCTGCAGGAAATTGGCGTCGCCTATGAACTCTGCCACGAACAGGTTCGCCGGGTGCTCGTAGATCTCGGCGGGGCGACCCACCTGCATGAGGCGCCCGTCGCGCAGCACGGCGATGCGGTCCGACATGCGCAGGGCTTCTTCCTGGTCGTGCGTGACAAAGACGAAGGTGATGCCGGTGGCGGCCTGCAGGCGCTTGAGCTCCACCTGCATCTCCTTGCGCAGCTTCAGGTCCAGCGCCGACAGGGGTTCGTCCAGCAGCAGCACCTTGGGCGCGGGCGCCAGGGCCCGGCCCAGCGCGACGCGCTGTTGCTGCCCGCCCGAGAGCTGCGCCGGGCGCCGCTCGCCGAGGCTTTCCAGCTGCAACAGGCGCAGCATCTCGGCCACGCGCGCGCGGATCGCGCCTTTGGGGCGGCCCAGCATCTCCAGCGCGAAGGCGATGTTCTGCGCCACGCTCATGTGCGGAAACAGGGCGTAGCTCTGGAAAACCGTGTTCACGGGCCGCTGGTTCGGCGGCGTGCGGCCCATGGCGACGCCGTCGAGTGCGATCGAGCCGGCGTCCGGGTTTTCGAAGCCGCCGATCATGCGCAGCAGTGTCGTCTTGCCGCAGCCCGACGGGCCCAGCAGGGTGAAAAACTCGTTGTCGCGGATGTCAAGCGACAGATCGGCAAGCGCCGGCTGATTCGCGCCCGGGTAGGTCTTGGAAACGCCGGCGATGGCTATCGCAATGTCGGTCTTCAAGGCTTAGCGGTTCAGCCGTGTCCAGACGCCGTCGCGCAGTTCGCGCGCCTTGACCGAGCAGTCTTTCACGGGACGGAAGCGCGTTTTCATGGCTTCGGGCGGGTTGATCGCGGGACTGGCGGCCAGGGCCGGGTCCATGAAGGCGGCGGAGCCCTTGATGGCGTTGTTGTAGCCGTTGAAATTCGACGCTTCGGCGGCGTTCTTCGGCTCCATCATCCAGTTCATGAAGGTCCGGGCGTTGTCCACGTTGGGCGCGCCCTTGGGCACGACAAAGTAGTCGCTCCACAGGTTCATGCCTTCCTTGGGGTAGACAAAGACCGCCGTGGCCAGCTTCAGCCCCGACTTGTAGGAGGCGCCATTCCACTGGTGGTGCATGGTCACTTCGCCGGCCGCCATGCGGCCGATCGTGCCGGTGGAGGAGTAGATCTTCACGGCGGGTTTCTGCTTCTGCAGCAGGTCCAGGATGCGCTGCGCATCGGTGGGGTTCTCGGTGCAGGTGTCTACGCCGAGGTAGTGCGCTGCGGCCGTGAACATCTCGCCCTGATTGGCCATGGCGGCGATCTTGCCGGCGACTTCGGGGCGCGGCTCGAAGAACTCTTTCCAGGAATCGTTGAGCTTGCCGCCCGGGACCTTGGCCGAGTCGTAGGTGAAGCCGGTGGAGCCCCAGGTGTAGGGCACGGAATAGTCGGCGTGCGGATCGGCCGGCGGATGGTCGTGCGGCGCCAGCACGTTCTTGTAGTTGCTCATCTTGCCCGAGTCGATCTTGGTCAGCAGGCCCGACTTGATCATGGTGCTGAGCACGGAGTCGCTGGGAATCACGATGTCGTAGCCGCCGCCGCCGGCCTGCAGCTTGGCCAGCATGGTTTCGTTGCTGTCGTACACGTCCAGATTCACCTTGATGCCGGTCTCGGCCTCGAAGCGCTTGAGCAGCGCCGGCGGAACGTAGTTGGCCCAGCTGTACAGGAACAGCTGTTTGGACTGGGCCAGCGCCAGGCCGGGCAGGCAGGCCACGGACAGGCCCAGCACCGTCAGTCGGCGCAGGCTGATGGTCAGCGGTCGAAGGCGCTTGGCCTTCACGGGAGGGGTTGCGTGCATGTCGGTCTCCGGTTTGTTGTGCTTTTCATTGTTCGCTGGCGGCTTCGCCCACAATGGGGCCAATCGACAAAAAAACACAGGTCCAATTTTTCCATGCTGTCCGAATACCTGTCCGCCGAAATTGCCCGCTTGAGCCTGCAGGGAAAACTGCCGCTGCACCGGCAACTGTACGAGGCGCTGCGTCACGCGATACGCGATGGGCAACTGCCCGCGGGCCACAGGCTGCCGTCCAGCCGCGACCTGGCGCAGGACCTGAAGCTGTCGCGCAACACCGTGGTCGCAGCGCTCGATCAGCTGGCTGTAGAAGGTTATCTGTCCAGCCATGTGGGGCGCGGCACTTTTGTCAACGAGCGCCCGCAGCCCGCGCGCTCGCGCCGGCGTGCGGCGCACGCCAACCAGGGCGCCAAGCTGTCGCGCCGCGGCCAGAAGCTGTTGACCACCTTCAGCGCCGACCAGTTGGAGATCTACCCCTTCACGCCGGGGATCCTGGACTTCAGCGCCTTTCCGCTGGCGCTGTGGCAGCGCCTGCAGCACAAGCACTGGCGCATGGCCTATCCCGACATGCTGGACTACAGCTACTCGGGCGGCTACGCCCCGTTGCGCCGCGCCGTGGCCGACTACCTGCGCGTTTTTCGCAGCATTGCCCTGGACACCGACCAGGTCATCATCACCAGCGGCACGCAGCAGTCGCTGGAACTGTGCGCGCAGCTGCTCGCCGACCTGGACGACACGGTGTGGCTGGAAGACCCGGCCTACTGGGGCGCGGTGAAGGCCTTCATGGCGACGGGCCTGCAGTTGCACCCGGTGGCCGTGGATGCGCAGGGCATGGCGCCGCAGCCAGCGGACGAGGCCAGGCCACCACGCCTGATCTATGTGACGCCCTCGCACCAGTACCCCACGGGCGCCGTGATGTCGCTGGCGCGGCGCCAGCAGATTCTGGCCACGGCGCGCCAGCATCAGGCCTGGATACTGGAGGACGACTACGACAGTGAATTTCGCTTCAGCGGCCCACCGATCGCGTCCCTGGCCGGTCTGGACCAGGATGAGCGCGTGCTCTACATGGGGTCGTTTTCCAAGGTGCTGTACCCGGGACTGAAGCTGGGCTATCTGGTCGTGCCCCGTGGCTTGGTGGCGGCGCTCAAGCAGGCGCACTATGACCTGAATCGCCCGGGCCAGATCCCGCTGCAGGCGGCGCTGGCCGAGTTCATCGAGATGGGGCATTTCGCCACGGCGCTGCGCCAGGCGCGCCAAAGCTATGGCGAGCGACGGCGTTGCCTGCTCGAGGCGCTCAAGCCCTGCCTGGGCCCACTGGCCCACATCAGCGGCGCCGAACAGGGCCTGCACCTGTGCGTGAACCTGCCCACGGGAGTGGACGATCGTGCGCTGGCGCAGCGCCTGGGCGCGCTCGGCCTCACGGTGCGCCCCCTGTCGGCCTATTGCCTGCAGCGCCAGGACCTGCGCGGGCTGGTCATCGGCTATGGCTACGCGCCGCTGGCCGAGATCGCCCGCCACGGCCCGGTGCTGGCCAAGCATCTGCTGGCGGCGCTGGCGCGCAGTCGCTGAGCGCGGTGGTCGCGGTCACGTTGCGTCGATGCAAGCGCTACGCCATTTGCACCGGCTCTGCCACTCCCAAGGCCTTTTCCATGGCCTCAAGAAATGCCTCTTTGCGAAAAGGTTTGACCAGCAAGGGCCAGCGGATTTCGGCGCGGTATGTGGCGGTCTCCTTGGAGTATCCGGACATCAGCAGGATCTTCATCGTCGGGTGCAGGAGGCTGGCCCGTTGGGTCAGATCGAATCCATCGAGTTCGCCGGGCATCATGATGTCGGTGAGCAGGACGTCAAACGCTTTCACGCCCAGCAGCAGCAGCGCATCGTCGGCAGAATTGGCCACGACAGCGATGTGGCCCTCGGCCTTGGCCCAGTCGCGCACCAGGTCGGCAATTTCAGTTTCGTCATCGACGATCAGGATTCGGCGTTGCCCGGTCATGGCCAGCCGGGGTGCTTGAACTGCAACGGCAACAGTCGGCACCGGGGCGTCCCCTACCACGGGAAGACCGATCGCCATCGTCGTGCCCCGGCCTGGCACGCTGTCAATCTTCAGCGTGCCACCCGACTGCTTGGCAAAGCCCGCCACCATGGACAAGCCCAAACCGGTGCCGTGGCCGCGTTCCTTGGTGGTGAAGAAGGGCTCGGTGGCCCGTTTCAGAACCGCTTCCGGCATGCCTGTTCCCGTGTCCGTGACCGAAATACAGGCCATTTCAGCGGCGACCTGCAGGCTCAGGGTCAGCTGCCCTCCGTTGGGCATGGCATCCCTGGCGTTGACGATGAGGTTCAGCAGCACCGCCTCCAGACCGGCCTCGTCGACGGTCACTTGCACAGGGCAGGCCGGTGGCCGCAACTCGAATTGCACCCGCGCTCCCAAGGCATGGCGCAGCAGCGGCGCAATGCGCTCAACCAGAGCCCACAGGTCAATGCGGGTGGGCAGCAAGGGCTGCTTGCTGGCCAGCGCCAGCAGTGACTTCACCAGGCCGACCCCGCGTTGCGCCGCACCGATCGCAACCTCCAGGCGTCTGGACGCCGCGTCCACCTTAACGTCAGGTTTCACCAGATCCAGGTTGCCCAGGATGATGGCCAGCAGGTTGTTGAAGTCGTGCGCCATGCCGCCGGTGAGTTGACCGATGGATTCGAGCTTCTGGGCAACGCGGGCGCGCTCCTGCGCCATTTTGCGGTCATGAATGTCGGTTCCCGTTTGCAGAAAGGACGCGACGCCACCCTCCTTGTCCAGCACCTGCGTGATCTGCGACGAAAACCACAGGTAGGCGCCATCGAACCTGCGCTTGCGGTATTCACAGGACTCCTGGGTTTGCTGCCGCGCCAAAGCTGAACCTACATACTCTTGCACTCTGGCCTTGTCGTCCGGGTGAATGACCGCCAAAACCCAATCAAAGCCCTTGGCCTGCTCCTGCGCGCTGGGGCCGACGTATTCGCGCGTGCGGCTATTGACCCAAATGATGTTTCCCTTGGCGTCAAGTCGGGAGACCAGTTGGGGAACCAGTTCTATCAGCTGGTTGAAATGCTGTTGACTGGCAAACAATTTATTCTGCCGAACGATGCCATGGATCAGCACCCCAGCCAAGGCCAGCATCAGCCCGCCAAAGAGCGCCGCCGCGATACCGTATGCACGAACCTCTTCGGCATACAGACCCTCGATACTTGCCACCGAGGAACCGGCCACGAGGACGAGCCCGTAAGGGTCTACGACGCGGTAACCGACCATGCGCTGGACGCCGTCGGCGGCGGATTTGGCCGTAAAGCTGCCTGCCTTCGACTTCTTGGTCTCGTCGAAGAGCTGAGCCGTGCGGACATCGCCGCCGAATTCGATCTTGCCGGCAGCCAAGCGCACACGGGTGTAGCCGTCCAGGCCAATGACTGAACGCGACAGTTCCAGACCCGGGGTGGTCTGTTCAAACGGTTCCGTGAAAAGAGCGGGGTCCACGGCCACGCCGATGATTCCGCCAAATGATCCGTCCTTGTGGGTGATGCGCCGGGTCAGCGGAATACTCCACGCTCCGACCACACGACTCTCGAAAGGAGCGCCGACACGGAGTTGGTCGCTGGTGTCGGCTTTTTGATCCTGAAAGTATGCCCGGTCGGAAAAGTTCAATTTGGAATTCTGGGCGCTGCCGCTCTGTACTGACATCAACAGCATGTCGCCGGCGGCATCCATAAAGAAGACGCGGGGCGTGAGCTTGCCATCCAATTTGAGTTCGGCCAGCCGGTCCAGCAGTTCCTGGCGGGTCATCTTCGGCTTGTCGGCAAAGTCCCGGCGCAACACCAGTATGACCTTGTCCATGGTTGCAAGATGGCTTCTGAGACGCACCTCGTCCGACAGCACCATCTTGCTGTTGGTGTCCTGAACGCTGCGGAAGACCTGCTCACGTGCATGGAATCTGGCCTGCTGCAGCACCGCCACCACGGCAAGCAGAATCAATAGCAAAGCAATAACGATGACCCATATCAGCCGGCTCGTACGGGCAAGAAATTGAAGGATTCTGAAGTCCTCTTTGGCTGATGTCACGCTGGCAATCCAAGCGCGGCCAGCAATTCGGCCCGGGAGAACGGCTTGGTGAGGACGCCGCGCACTTTCAGACCTATGCCACGGCCATAGATCTTGGCCGCAGCCAGGGTGGCAGGGTCGTGCCCACTCGTCACCAGGATGGAACTGCTGCTGCTCATGTCGGCCAGCTTGTCCATGACGTCAAAGCCCCCCATGTCCGGCAGGGTCAGGTCAAGAACGATGGCCTCGAAGTCCATCAGGTTCGGGCTGTCAAAAAGCTCGGCTCCCAGGGCAAAGATCTCCACATCGATATCGCCGCAGGACAGCATTTCGCCCACGACATCGGCCATGAAGGGATCGTCTTCAACGACGGCGAATTTCTGCCGGCCCAGGACGCGGGTCATTGGCGCCCTTTGAGTCGCGTCTGGACAGCCGTGGGGCGGGGATGGTTTTGCAAGGGGGAGTACCTCTTATTTCGCCCGCGAGGAAGATTCCCCGGTTATGGCGCTGACTCACACGGTGCCGGATTTCAGCTGAAAGCTGTGGCGCAAAGCTTGGTGCTTTGGCCGTCGCATTGGCGGTTGTTCTCAGTCAACCGGCCCGCAGCACACGCTGCTGCCCGGGGCTGGTCGCTGGAAACCCCTGCGTTCAAGCTTAGCGAGCTTTGCCGTGACAAAAGGGTATGGACAAATGTTTATTTTTGAAACTGATCACAGCGGAATAAACATTTGTCCGCGCTGTTTTGTCACGCCCATCGTCGTCAACCTGTGGTTGCAGGCCGCAGTCGGCCCTTCATGATCGTCTGCAAGCTGCGATGCTGATGACTGGCGGTTGACCACGCTGGACCACGCAATGCGCAACTACAAGGACGAGAGTTTCATCGGACAGTTCTTGAGCCCCAAACTGATGCGTGACTTTCGGCTGTTTGCCATTCACGACGATGAGAAGATGTCCGATCTGCAAGTGGCTGCCATCCACGACGATGCAGGCTACCGCGAACTGCGCCAGGCCTTGTCACTGCAATACGTTCTGGGAACGCGCGAACCCAATATCCAGGCCTGGAATGTGAATCTGCGGGGCGACCGTACCCTGACCCTGCACCACACCCAGTACCAGGATCGGCCGTTGGGCGACAGCACGCAGGAGCTACTCAAACACATGGCTCGCTTGTGGGGTTTTGGGGTTTGCCTGGAAAGTGTCAACAGCGCTGGCACCGTGACCAAGAAGTGGAGCCTGCCCGCCCCGGTTCAGTGAAGTCGCGCAGATCAGACCGGAAGTGAGCCGCGCCCGCCAGAAGTCCGCCGACCAGTGCATCGTCAAGACCGGCAGCCAAGCCTTCCCGGCAGCAAGAAGCTGGCACAGGTTCGCGCTTCCCTAAAGCTTGGATTTACGCTGTAATAACTGCCTGCCAATGAACCTGAAAGGTGTGCCATGTACAAACGAATCTTGCTGGCTTACGACGGTTCTGCCACCGGGCAGGCGGCTTTGCTGGACTGCCACGAAATCGCGCAATGGAGCGGTTCAAAACTGACCCTCATCGCTGTCATGCCGCTGCCATTGACGGCCCTCGGACCGGAGGGCGGTATCTATGACGACGCTTTGCAGGAAGGCGAAAAAAGGCAATACCAAGCGATCCTCGACTCCGGCCTGCGAAAGCTGGCTGAAACCGGTGTCGTCGCGCACGGTGAAGTCGTGACCGGGGATGCGGTGAGCGAAATTGCCAACTGCGCGCGCCGGATCGAGGCCGATCTGATTGTTGTGGGTCACAAGCATCTGGACGGCTGGGCGGCACGCTGGTGGCGCGGCTCTGTCTCCAAGGCCTTGATCGAACACGCGCCCTGCAGCGTGCTCGTGGTCATCACGCACTGAAAGTTCCTTGGACGGTTTCACGTCCTGACCATTGATCACATCGGACCGTGGGGCGTGAGCCTGATGGGTCTATCGGGATGGCATGAGACCCCCCGGAACCCTCACTCGATGTTTTGCACCTGAAGCTCGGGATCGGCTCCAAGTGGTTGATTTTTCATGGACATTTTGTCAATGGCAGGTGCCGAACCCCACGCCGAACCCCACACAAAAACCGGGCTTTTTGGGCACGTCAGGACGTGTTTCGGATCGGCAATTTCAACTCAGCTTTCGGAATATCGATCATAGCAGTCGAGCATTTGCGTGGCGGTTTCGAGGGCGCTGGTAGTGGCATTGTGTCGGGCAACTTACTCACTTTGGTCTGGCCTGATCGCAACTGACCAGGCCTTGGCTGGCGTGACTCGTTGACAAATTCCTGAGTGTTGGCATAATTGCCAACATGTCCGCTCGACTTATCACTAGCTTCAAAGACATCGCTACGGATGGCTCAATAGTTGAAGTGGTTGTTTGGAAGGTGCCTGCACCCGTTCCTCCTACCGAGCATGGTTACAAGTACAGCGCAGTGTATGTGGTGGACGGGGTGCGCGTGGTGGGCTTTGACAATGAGCGCGGCAAGGGTGATCACTGCCACATTGACTGCCTGGAGGTGGCATACAACTTTACGGGCGTGGACCAGTTGATCGAAGACTTTATTGCGGCAGTTGCTGCCAGGAGAGAGCCATGACAGAACGTTATCTCACCATCACCTTGCAGCCTGACTGGAAGGGCGCTTTACGCGCCTTGGGGCAAGCGGCCAAGGCCGACACCTATCAAGGT